>DATGLL010000001.1:0-10203 GCA_035294145.1 Candidatus Dormiibacterota bacterium
AACGCAGGCGCCGCAGTCGATGCACTCGTCGGGGTCGATGTAGTACATCTCGGCCTCGTCGTCGGTGTGGATGCAGTCGACCGGGCAGACCTCGACGCAGGAGGCGTCCTTCACGCCGATGCAGGGCTGGGTGATGACGTAGGCCATCGTTATCCCTCCTTCTTCTTTGCTGGCTCCTCGCCGGCCAGATGGGCATGGAGGGCGCGGCGCTCGTCGGGTGAGAGCCGCGCCAGCAGGGGGAGGTACACCGTCTCCTCCTCGTCCAAGTGGACCTCGACCAGGGTCTGCAGGGCGTGGAGGAGCCGGCGCGCCTGCTCCCGGTCGGGCTCCTCCAGGAACCGGTCGGCGACCTCGGCCAGCGACTCCACCAGCCGGGCGATGTGGCGGTGGTCGGCCACCATGGTCGCGGTGGCGCTCCCCCACACGCTCAGCACCCGCTCCACCGCCGGGTAGACGGAGCGCTCCTCCTCCTGGGCATGGGGGAGGAGCCCCTCGCGCAGGAAGCGGACCGCCTTCTGGAGGCGGGCCCGGCCGTCCTCGGGATCGAGCCTGGAGATCAGTTCCGCCAGCTCGCCCAGCTCCTCCACCTCCGCGTGCAGGTGACGGTGCTCCTCGCGGATCAGAGATCCGACGTCAGGCGCAGGCTCCAGGGGCGGCCAGGCGGCTTCGGGCTGGGGCGCATGGTCGGACTCGCTCGGGGGTGGGCTGACCACGTTCAGCGCCAGGAGCCGCCCGCCCTCGGCCCGCAGCCCGCGGGCGGCTCCGGCCGGGATCACGGCCACGTCTCCGGCTCGGACCCAACGCGTCTCCCCGCCCGCCGCAAGGCGGCCCGTCCCCGTCAGCACGGAGACGACCAGGTCCAGATCGGGGGCGTGGATGGGGATCTCTTGGCCCGGCTCCAGCGCCACCAGCACCGCCCGCATCCGATTGCCGTCGAAGAGCACACGGCGGCCGAAGCCCCCGGCGGCGAACACCGCCAGCTCTTCCGCCGCCCCGATCAGAGCGGTGGCCGTCATCTCGGCGTGCCCTCCGGACCGGACGCCGGAAGACGACCCGGTAGTCGCCGCCCCCAGCGACCAGAGCTGGTGCTGGAAGCCGCATGCCCCCGGCGCCTCGTAGCGGGGCACCAGCTCCAGCGGCGCCGGCAGCTCAAGCCCCTCATGGGGGCCGGCCCCTCGACCACCCGCACGATGGCGCCGAGGGAGGCGCTGCCCTTGGCCATCATCGGCCGCACGTCCAAGGTTGCCATGGATCCTCCTCCGTTGCGGGAAGCCAGATCTTCCCGGCCTCCCAAGCTGGTGTCGTAGCCCGGACGGGATGCCCGGGTCGACCGGCTCCAGGACGGCCCCGGCCCTTCGCGGTCCCGGCTCTGCCCCGCCCGTCCAGCTGGGCCCTCCCAGCCATGCCGTCACCTGCCTCGCCGGTTGACCGGCCGGCCTTCGGCGCCAGGACGTGAGGGGTCTCAGAGATGGCGGGCAGGTCGGTGGCCAGGTGAGGGGTGGGCAGCTCGGCCGCGCTCTGAGGGAGGGGGAGCGCCGGTACTGGCTCAGCGGTTTTATCTCTCATAATCGTGAAAACCATGATAATGATCTCGGGTGGCTCTCGAACCGCTCCTCGCCGAGCGCGCCAGCGCTTCTCGGCGCGAGGCCTGCCGCAGCCAGGCCCGGGCGAAGCCGAGGGCGAAGGCGGCCAGCCCCAGCCAGGTCAGGAGGTCGGCGAGGCCGAGCAGCCCCTGATACCAGCTCGGCGCCGTCCCCTCCAAGGGCGCCGCTGCTAGCCGCGACCCGGTGCCGGCCAGCAACGTCAGCCAGATCAGGCCGAGGGAGCGCGACCTCCCACCCGGGATGGCCCGGGCGACGGCGAAGACCGGCGCCAGCAGGCGGGCCATGCCCACGATCAGGGTGGTGGCCAACCCCAGGCCGAGGCCGTGGAGGGCGGCGTCGTCGAGACGGGCAGCGACCCCGCTGCTCCAGGCGCTGGAGAGCGCTCCCGCGATCAGGCATCCCCCCGCCAGCAGCGCCCAGCGGTTGGCGGTGATGACGAAGCGGGCGGCGGGGCGGGAGGGCGGGCGTAGGCGGTACGGGCGTCCCCGGATCGCGCCTGTCAACGGCGCCAGCCAGAGCACGCCGGCGCCGGCCAGGCCCAGGCCTGGCTGGTGCAGGGCGATACCGGGAGGGGTCGCGGAGACCAGGACCAGGGTCGTGCCCAGGTTGTACAGGCCGAGCGCGGGCGCCAGCCGCTCGGGTGGCTGGCGGCCGTAGAAGACGGGCACGCTGCGGGACTGGATGGCCCAGATCACGTTACCGATCGCTCCCAGCAGCACCGCCCAGATCGAGGCTTGGTCGAGAGCGGGAGGCACCAACCCGCCTCCGAGGGCGGCACGCGCCCCGGCCAGGGCGGTCAGCGCCGCCCACATCGCCCACCAGCCGGTGGCCGCCCAGGCCGCCCCACGCCAGCTCTCCCGCTGCCCCCGGCTGCGGGCCAGGGTCCAGGCCAAGACGGCGGCCACCATGCCGAGGCCGGCGGCCTCGAAGCCGGCGGCGCTCAACAGCAGGAAAGGGACGCGGAGACCCATCCCGGTGAGCAGTCGCAGCACCGTCCCCGAGACCATCAGCCCGAGCGGAGGGAGGGTCAGCGCTGCCGGCAGGGGCGGGCGGTGGGCGAGGCGGGGTACCAGCCGCAGGGCCATGCCCGCGACCATCAAGCCCAGCCAGCCCTGGAGCTGGACCCAGCCATGGGACTGGATCAGGGCCGTCTCATCCAGGTCCCAGCCCAGGTCGGGGGCTAGAGGGATGAACAGGGCGAGCACCAGCCCCGCACCCAGGGTCAGGGCCAGGGCCGCACCAACGAAGAGAAGGTAGGAGCGCTCCTCAGCCGGCGGGGTAGGGCGGCGGGGCGCGGTGAGGGCTGGCCCCCCCGGGCCGGCCCTGGCGTCGAGGCTCGCCTTCCCGGGCCGGGGCCGGTCCCATCCCCGCCCCCGGGGTCCTCCCAGGTCTTCCCCAGAAGCACTGCCCGAGATTTTTATCATTTTCATACTGTAGATATGATGATCTACGTGAGAGATGGCGCTTTCGGCCCCCCCGCGGGAGGTTGACGTGAACGCTTACCTGCACACGGTTCACGTGCTCCTGGCCGGGGTCTGGCTGGGCTGCCTGGTCTTCACCACCCTGGTCGTCTCGCCCGCCCTCCGGGCCATGGAGTGGCCGGAGAGCGAGCGGGTGCTGGTTCGTTCCCGGATCGGTCGCCAGTTCATGCGGCTGGCCAACCCGGTGCTGGCCCTGTTGGTCGTCTTCCTGCTCCTGGACGGCATGACCGCGCCCCTGCCCCTCGCCCGGCTGGCCCGCCTCCTGCTCGAACTCGGCCTGGTCCTGGCCGTGGCCACGCTGGCCGCGAGCCATGGCTTCGTCTTCGGCCGGCGGCTCCGAGATCTCGCCGCCCGGGAGCGGGAGATGCCGGCTGACGCCGCCCGGCTGGCCTCGGCACGCCACCGCGTTCAGCGGGTGTCGTTCGGGGTTTCGATGGTCAACTTGCTGGCCAGCCTGGCCGTCGCCGTCCTGGCGGTGAACCTGTAGGGGTGGTCGGGGGACACGCGAGGAGATGAACACCGTGACCGATCGGGGGCCGCGATCGACCATCGACGACGAGCCCGGCGGTCGCCGGGCCGACTCCGGGAGGGCGCCGCGTCCAGCCGGATCGGGCGCCGAGGAGGGAGTGAAGGTCGAAGCCGACCCATCGACGGCCCTCTCCCCTCGACCGGCGATGGCCGCGATCCCCGACTCTGACGCCGCCGCGGCCCTCCTCCAGCGGCTCCATGGCCCTCTGCTGCGCGTCGCGGGCCGAGTCGAGGCGGCGCTTGGCCCGCTGCCCCCGGGAGCTCCAGCTCCCACCTCGCCCGACCGCTTCGGATGGGTGCCGGACCTCCTCATCGGCGAGGTGGTGCCGCGGTTCCAGGCCGAGGAGGAGGTGCTTTATCCGATCGTTGAGGAGGACGCCGATGTGGCCTTTCTCAGGTCTCAGCACCGGACCATCAGGGGGTGGATCGAGAGCGTATCGCTCCTGACGCGCCGCCTCCAGCTGAGCCGGTGTCCGAGCCGGTCCGCCGAGCGGGTGCTCCGGGGGCAGCTTCATGACCTCTGTAGCCTCCTGCGACGCCACGTACACGACGAGGCCCAAGCCTGCTCGCCGGCGCTGCGACGGGTCGGGCCGGAGCGGGGAGAGGAGCTGTGGGGGGCCCTGGCCGATTCAGGGCGGAGGGCGCGGCGGGAGGTCAGACTGGTCATCGCTCAAGCACCGGGCGCGACGGAGGCCGTGGTCCTGCGCTCCAATCCCGGCGCGGGACGGGTCCACGTCGTCGAGCTCGGTCAGCTCGACCTCCAGGTCGAGCCTCAGCGCGCCGGGCTCAGCGAGGTGGAGGCTCGGACCGCATCTGAGAGCGACTTGGCCCCTCCGTGACCGGTCTGGCCTCCGTCAACCGGGATCTCGGCCCCGCTGATGAACGAGGATTCGTCGGAGATCAGGAAGACGACCAGCGGGGCCACGTCGTCGACAGTCCCAGCGCGCCCGAGCGGCGTCTCGGCCACGTTGGCGACGCGGAAGGCCGCGGGCGCCGAGGCGGCCATGGGCGTCTCGATGTACCCGGGGTGGATGATGTTGACCCGGATGCCGAGCGGCCCCAGCTCCATGCTGGCGACGCGGGAGAGGCCGCGCAGCCCCCATTTGCTCACCGTGTAGGCAACCGGGTAGTGGGCGGTGAGGGCGGCCACCGAGCCGACATTGACGATCGAGCCGCCCTGGGGCATGAAAGGCAGGAGGGTCTGGATGCCGAGCAACGCCCCGGTCAGGTTGACGCTCAGGACTCGGTTCCAGTCCTCGAGGCCGACCTCGGCCAGACGAGCCCGGAAAGGGATGCCGGCATTGTTGACCAAGCCGTGGACGTGCCCAAAGCGCTCACCGATCCAGGCCCCCAGGGCGCGCCAATCCTCGGGTCGGGAAACGTCAAGCCGGCGGTAGACGATCCGGTCGGCTAGGTCGGCGGCCGCCTCCGCCAGCCCGGCCGCCTGCTCCGGCAGATCGAGCGCGATCACCTGTGCCCCTTCCCTAGCCAAGGCCACGGCCTCAGCTCGACCCTGCCCACTCGCCGCCCCGGTGACCACCACCACCTTGCCATCCACCCGTCCCATGTCAGCCCTCACCTCCTGGTCGACAAGGTCGGCCTCCGGCGGCCCGATGATCGCCGGGCCGATCCCTTCCGTCGGCTCCATTTTCGTGGTTCGCTCGTGCCGTCATCACGTCGACCGACGACGGGGCTGGAGCGGAGCGCTCGACAGGCCAGGGCCGATCGAGGTCGATGCGCACGTCGCTTGTCGGCAGCATATGGGGCGAGGGCACGTCGCCACCGTGTCCCATCGGTCGGGCGGGGAACTCACCCTCCGGGGTCTACTGCCCTGCCCCAGCAGGCGCCGCGGGCTCACCGATCCGCTCCGGCGGTGATCCTGCGGCGTGGACAGCAGGGTGAAAGGCCAGGTCGCGATCATGCCAACGGCTGCGGTGGCCTGGCCGGGTCATGGTTCGCCGCTTCCTCCGGGAGGGAATGCGGGTGGCAACCGCGACCATGAGCACGATCAGGCGGTTGCGCTCGCCTCCAAGCTGGAGAGGACCATGGCGGTGGCCGTGGACGTTGCCAGCCACGAGTCCGCCGTGGTGAGGAATCACGACCGCGGTCGAGCGATGGGGACAGGTCGACGTGCTGGTGAGCAACGCCGGCGTCGCCGGGCTGACCTGCCTGGTCGTCGATTGCCTGGTCGAAGCGTGGCGGAAGGTACTCGAAGCGCACCTGATCGACGTCCTCGACGGTGCGCGAGCCGTCCTCCCCCACGTGGTCGCTCGGGGCTACGGTCGTATCGTCACCGTCGTCTCGGTGGCGGGGAAAGGTCTCAACCCAAACATGCCTGTCTACTCGGCCTCCAAGGCGGGGGTGACGCCTTCACTCGGTCGGTTGCCGGTGAGGTGACGGCACGAGAGTGCTGGTCAATTGTGGTGTCCAGACACGGGTTCCGATGGGGACCCCTTGGTACGGCTCGGAGCTGGTGGAGGCCGACCGGTGCCTCCCCAACTCCAAGAGGTGTCATCGCTGCGGTGGCATCCAGGCCATCGGCTGGGCCGAGCCCTGGAGGTGCGACGGCGATGGGAGGCGTCACCGGTGCGATGACCACGCGGCGATCAACCTGGCGGGGTACTCGCCCGGGGCACCCCACGAGGCCGGCTTTGTGGGGCGCTCCGCGAGGGGAACCCCGTGAGGGGTGCCGCTTGAGTGCTATTGATCACTCGGCGGCAACGGCATGGCCTTCTGCCGACCGAGCGCTGAAGAGGGTGATGAGGCTCGTTCAGGAGGTGATGGACCTCCAATCGGCAACGAGGGGAAAGGAAGTCCTCCCCAGGAGGCAAGAGCGCCGAGCTGGTTTGCCTGGCCGTGGTCCAGACCCTGCTCGGTCACCTCCGATTTGGCTTTCCCTGTCCCGGCAGGCTGCCTTCGACCGGCACCAGGCCTGGCCCAGCACCTCCAGCGTCCAGGAATCGCCGGGGGCAGGCCGTCCTGCCTCGCGTGCAGGTCGGCTCTCACCCAGGTGAGCGCCAGTAAGCGAGGCGCCGTACCCGAGGTGGGGGCAGATGCGCTCAGGATCCTTCGGCCCTCGCCCTCGAAGCACGCTCGGTCGTTCGTCCTCGCCGTGCAGCGTGCAGCCGCCGGTGGGCTCAGAGACCTCTGCCGCTGGTGCCCGCGTCGGCATCATGACGACCACGGCACCATCCCTCGTGGATCCCCTGCGACGGTCTGCTTCACCCGGTCGACGGGGCATGCGTGCTCGGTCGCCCGGGTGACACCTATGACGGCCTGGCGACCCAGGCCCCACACCGCTCGGCGGAGGGCCCCCGGGCGAAGACGAGGGCGCTCGCCCAGGGAGGCATCGAAGCCTCCAGGTCCCCGACCGGGATGAGCCCGCCCATCTCGGCGGCCGGGAGGGGGCTTGGCCGTGTGGGAGCAGCGGGAAGCCGTCTGGGGCATGGGTACCTTGGGCAATGGCTGGAACCCCAGCACCAATCCCGGTGCCTCCGAGGTCGAGGCACCCCGGCTCAGCGGCTGGCCCGCTCCCCAGGACGTCCAGGCCAGCGGGCCCGGCGGTTCCTACGGACACGCGCGGTGGACGGGGCGGGGAGAGGCGGCCTGCGCACCGTGCCGCGGATGCCGCCCAGGATCATCCTGAGGCTTGAGGTGAGCTCTGGGGTCGATCCCTGGCCTCCTGTTGGTACTCCATCCGCCAGGCCTCGCCTGCCGCGTACACCAACCTCGCCCATCTCACCGCTAATGGGGGCAGGAGAGAGACCTCGGCTTCAGCCGCGGAGTTCATGATTCCCGCACGCTTCCTCATAAACGTCTGTCGCGGTCGGCGTAGTCGCCGAGTGCAGCTCGGATTCGGTCTCGATACTCCGCGGCCTGCTCCTCCGACTCGTATTTGGTGCGGGGCCAGAAGAAGCCCCGCAGTCCGTCACCGCGCCGACGTGGCACGACGTGGATGTGGACATGGGGGACGCTCTGGCTAACTCTGTCGTTGACAGCGATGAAGGTCCCGTGTGCATCCAGCGCCTCCATCAACGCAACCGCGAGACGCTGGACAAGCTGCATCAGAGGCAGTAGCTGCCCGGGAACGAGGTCGAGGATGGACGAGATGTGCGCGGTTGGTACCACCAGGCAATGGCCGAGGAGGAGCGGTCTCCGGTCCAGGAAGGCCATCTTCTCCCCGTCTCGCCATACTTCGTGGGCAGGGGCGACTCCCGAGATGATGGCGCAGAAAGGGCAACCACTCGTCCCCAGGAGCGACGAGGAGGCTTGCCCGCCGGGACTCACACCCATCCGTTCAGGCCACCGCCCTGGGAGGGCGCGGGGCGAACGCCTGACGCAGGGTGAGGATACGGGCTATGTCGGAGGGGGACACGATGCCGACCAGCTTCCCATCGGCGAAGACCAGCACTCGGCGATCCAAGGCGCCACCGATGCGTTCGATCATCTGGCCCAAGCTCTCGTCCGGATGGGCACGCGGCATCTCGGCGATGGGCGTGGCCAGGTCGCGCAACGTCATGGTCGCTCGGTCCGCGGCCGAGGCCCGCAACAGGTCTCGCAACCGCACCACACCGGTCACCTCACCAGAGAGGGCGTGGAGAGGGTAGGTCGTGAAGCGGTGGTGAGGGGCGACCGAGGTGAGGAAGTCCTCCACCTTGATCCACTCCGGCACGGTGGCCACCGGAGAGGTCATTGCCGCCGAGACCGGAATTGACTTGAGCGCTGCTCGAACCTCCATCGCCGTTAGCTCGGCCCCCGCCGCCGAGAGCAAGAACCAACCGATGAAGGCGATCCAGATGCCGCTCACGATTGAGCCCACGAACAGTTCGACCAGGCCCAACCCGATCATGAGCAAGGCGACGATGCGCCCCACCCAGACCGCATCACGGACGCCACGCTGTCGATTGCCGGTCCGCCACCAGAGAAAGGCCCCGAGCAGACGACCACCGTCGAGGGGAAAGGCGGGGACCAGGTTGAAGACGGCCAGGACCAGGTTCAAGAACGCCAACCACCCCACAAGCTGGGTGAAGAGCACAGGCGCCCCTGTTATCGCTCCGGCCAGGGCCACCGCGTAGGCCATGCCCGCCATCACCAGGCTGGCCAGCGGACCGACGCCAATGATCAGGGCCTCAGCCCCCGCGCTCGGCGGCTCACCCTCCAGCTGGGAGACGCCACCGAACAACCATAAGGTGATGCCGCCCACCCGCATCCCCCGCCGTCGGGCTGCGATCGCATGTGCGAACTCGTGGACCAGCAGGCAGGCGAAGAAGATGACGGCACCCACCAGCCCGGTCAGCCAATAGGCCAGCATCGGCTGGCCAGGCGCCGCGGCCGGCAGGACGGAGCTGGCCAGGGTCCAGGCCACCAGCACGAAGATCACGATCAGACTCCAGTTGAAGCCGACCTCGATCCCGAACAGCCTTCCCAGCCGGATGGTCGGTGTCATGATCAGCCACCCTATCGAAACCGAAACTCGCTTGTTGGCTCAACCCTCAGCCTGCTCGATGGATGCTCCACCACACAGGGTCGATCGACCTCTCGCCCGAGAGCCCCTCGGCAGCTCGATGGTGCCCACGCCAACCAACCACCGCCTCCTGAGCACCATCCCAACCTCCAGCGACCAGAATCGCCGGTCGAAGCAGAGCTTACGGCAGCCATCTCGCCGCCGCCCGCCCTTCGACCGCCGGCGCTGGATCGAGGAGCCAGGGGATCCACCGGTCGCCGCACAGAGGAGCGTCTCCACCTCAGGGGAACGTCTCCATCTCATGTCCATCTCATGAGACGCGAGGAGGCGGGACCATGTCCCCTGGGGGGCCGCAACAGTTGATCGATGAGGGAACCATCACCCGCAACCGCGAGCCTGGAGGAGTGGGCGGGGACCCACGGGGTCCATCCCAAGACCGCCTCTCGCCATGATCGGGAGGGCACGACGCCGGTCCCGAGAGGGCGTGGGGACGTTCGCTCCCACAGGGGATGCCCCCGCCCCCAAGGCCGGCCGCGGGGCCGGGCACGCCCGGGTGCGCCGAGCCGGCCCGATCCGGACTGGCAAGGGGCGGGGGTGATGGCCCCGCTGGCGGCGCAGGGGCGGGTGGTGGAGGTCGATCCCTCCGAGGTCGATGACGATCCCCACCCTCACGAGGCCGGCTTGGGGACCCCATGGGAACCGGTTCCGATGGGGCGCCCGCGAGGGCAGCCCCGTGAGGGGTGCCGCTTGACGGGACGATCGCTCCCTCGGCGGCGACGGTCGAAGCCAGCTGGCCAGATGGCGTTGGGTGCCTGCCCAGATGATGACGGCTTGGCCCTCTTGTGGTTGAGCCAGGTTGGGGCTGGAGCCGACCGAGATGAGAGGCTCGAGACGAAAACCGAGGCAGGGGCTTGCCTCGATCTTGGGGGCGGGCAATCTCCGGGGAGGGCGGGCTGAGCAGGAGAGCGTCGAGGGCCCTGCTCTTGGGACCATGAACCACGACCCGGAGGAGGCCTCACCGCATCCCAGGGCCAGCTTTGCCGTTGCCGCTGAGTAAGCGATCGTCTCATGCGGCACCCCTCACGGGGTTGCCCTCGCGGGCTTCGCGCTTCCTCGCCGCGTGCCC
>DATGLL010000002.1:0-3400 GCA_035294145.1 Candidatus Dormiibacterota bacterium
GGCGTCCCTACTGGCCTTGGCCATCGGCTCCTCCTTGTGGGAGTGAAGTCCGTCAAGGATGACCGGTGGTCGTCTTCTATTCGGGCCGGTTCAGCAGCCCTCGTACACCACGTGCCTGGACACTAAGTCGAGCAACTCCATGAAGGCAGAGCCGGCCACCTCGGACCTCCGCGAGGGTGCAAGAGCGGTTCCTCAGGCCGTTCAACGGAACCACCGGGAGCTGGTGCAGGGGACCAGGAAACCCAGACAGGCCCGATCACAAGAGGTGAGCACCTTCGTTCCAGGCAGGACAGGAGCGGGCGGGTCATCGTGACGTTAGCATCCACGGATGTGAGATATGAGGGAGAGCGGAGCGGTCCGCTGAGATGAGGATGGCCACTAGGCCACCGCTCGAGAACCTCACCAAACGAGGGAGGAACCACGCGACGGCCATGCCCGGCATGGGACCCAGGGCCTGGTAGCGCCTGGTGGCTCACCCCGACCGGCCCCGCCGCTCGCCCCACCGTGTGGCAGAGGCACCCATAAAGATCGAGGTCAGCACCCGCTGAGGGACCGACCACGATGATCGCAGTCTGGAGGGAGCAGGGAGGGATCGTGACGGCGACCGGCTCCGGGAGTGGGAGACCCAAGCCCGCAGTGCGGAGCCGGCCATCTCCCGCCTGCGCCGGGGTTCGTGCTTCTTCTCGTCCACCCTCCGTAGCCCCCAACTGGCGGAGCACTCGCTGTCCGGTCGTGAGTGGTGACGTGGCGGTGGTGGACGCGTCCCGGATGATGGTCAGCCCTCGGCGCTTGGGGGCCGGGTGCGTTCGGGGAACAGCGTGTTCGGCAGCTCGGCTGCGTCCTGCCCAGGGCTGGGCGTGGCCGGTTGCGCGGGAGGCGGTGAGCCCTGGCAGGCCGGAAAAGGCCTGGTCGTCCGGGATCAGACGAGGGGATTGACCCAGCGGAGGCCGCGGAAACGGCCGAAGTCCGCGTCGTTGGAGCACAGGTCGGCATCGTGCTCCATGGCGAAGGCGGCCAGCTGGGCGTCGGTGGTGAGGTTGCCGGCCGTGCCCACGTCTTGGAGGAGCTTGAACGCGATCTCGAGGTGACGGGGGCCGGGATGCAGGAGCTGGACGTTGGGTTGGGCGAGCCAGTCCATCACCTGCCCGGTGGCCTCCTCGATCGGCATCGGGGATACCAGCACTCGTGGATTGGTGGCGATGCGCAGGAAGCCGAACACGGCTGGCCCGGTCAGTCCGATCTCGATGGGGCTGTTCAGGGTCGTCTCCCACCACTCTCGCGCCCGGGAGTGCTCGGGGAAGCCGTCGACGACGATCACGATCGGCGGCGGGCTTGCTCCAGGATGGCCTCGTCTTCGAGCTCGTCGGCGAGCTGGTTGAAGCCGGTGAGGTCGAGTCCGGGACGCAGGGCTGAGTGGTGGACCTTGACTCGATAGGGCTGGCGTCGGGGGCGGGGTGGGGCGAGCCCACGCCGAAGGGCATCGTTGACGACCTGCTTGAGGGGGCGTCGCTCCCGATGGACGGCGTCCTGGAGCAGTCGGACCACCTCCGGGTCGAGCGTCAAGGTGGTACGCACTTGCCACATCATAGCGTGCCAATCGATGGCATCAAGATGCCGAGGAGATCCGAGGAACTCGGCGGTTCAGCTCTTCCATCTGCCGTCGCTCCCTCAGCGACCCCGACGACATCGCTTACTACCTGGCCCTGTTCTTACTATCTGGTCCTGACCCCGACCGAGGTCTCGCTCCAGGACCTGGAGGCAGTGGCTGCGCCCCGGTCCATCATGGAGCCGTGCCTCGAGGAGGCGAAGGGGGAGACGGGCTGGACCAGCCCTAGGTCCAGCACTGGCCGAGCTGGCACCGCCACCTCACCTTGTCGATGTCAGCCCACACCTGGCTGGCCGCGATCCGCCAGGCCGAGGCGCAAGAAGGGACGGTCCCCCGGCCTGGCCATGGGTGCTCAAGGGGTGCCAGCTGTTGATGGTGGCGCTGCTGCTGCCCGCGAACTCACCGGAGCTTGGCCTGGTGTGGTCGTGGCGGAGACGAGCCAAGCGCCAGCGAGCCCGGTGCCGTCATCGCTGTCGTCGTGCGCTCCAGGACGAGCACGATCGCTCATGAGTCACAACTACGGTAGTAGTACTAGAACGATGCATTCATCCTCGATCGGTCGCGCTGGAAGCGTATGGGAAAAGCTTGGCTCGCTCGATCCAGAAGTTCCACCTGGTTGAGAGGACTACCCGCACCGAGATCGACCTGATACGCAAGGGTCGCTGCCCCAGTCTTGTCAGGGTGATCGGGGTGATCCCACAGCTCTATGACCACCCTCCCCAGATAGCGCGCCCCAGGGCCAGCTTGGCTGATTATGGGCTTACCTTCCGAGCCGGAGAGAGCGTTCCTTGACTTTCCTGCTTTTCCTTGCCATTGAGCCATCACAGTCCTTACTCCTAACCTGCCTCACGCTAGGTTTCGCGAGCCACTCCAGGCGTGGCCACCTTCGCCACTCCTGCCATGAACATAGTGAGGTCAGTAGCCAACCGACAACCTACCAAAATCGCTTGCAGCTCCAAGGCATGCCTCCAGACGTTGACCGCTTTAGGGTGTGTTACCTTCGAGGCCTTGTCATCCACACTCCTGATAGTTATTTCCTACCAGCTCGGATAGGATCCCTCGCCTCAGAGCACCCCGGCACGCATCGCCCGCGCCACCGCCTCCTGGCGGGTCTCCACCCCCAGCCGGGCCAGGAGCTGACGCAGGTGATAGGCCACCGTGGCCGGGCTCACCCCAAGCGCCTGGGCGATCTCCCAGTTGCGCCGCCCCTCCGCCACCAGGAGCAGGACCCGCCGCTGGATGGGGCTCAGGCTGGCCTCGACCCGCCTCGGCCGGGACCGGACCATCTCCAGGTCCGCGTCCACCAGCAGCACCCGGCAGTCGATGGCGACCCGGAGCAGCCCCAGCACCCGCTCGGCCGGTGCGGCTGCGGAGAGGTAGGCGTCGCACCCCCAGCGCAGCCAGCGCTCGCAGCGCTGCCGGTCCCAGCCTTCACCCAGCATGGCCACCCGCACCCGGGGATGGGCCGGGATGAGCCGCCCCAGCAGCCGCTCCACCACCCCCTCCTCCACCCCACCGACCAGCAGCCAGCAGGGCTCCCACCGTCGCAGCTCGGCCTCCAGGTCGCGCAGCCTCGGCGGGCAGAAGCAGAGGCTCATCCCACCCACCTCCGTGATCCCGGCCTGACCTCGGTACGGCGCCCAGTCGCCGACCACCACCACGTTGGAGAAGCCAGACATCCCCCTTCCCCACGAGGCATGATGTGGTCCCGGCCAGCCGCCGTCAGGCCATGGCAAGCAGCGGAAGCGTCCCGGGATCGAGGGGTGGGTGGGTCCGCAGGCGGAGGAGGGGGAG
>DATGLL010000003.1:0-6288 GCA_035294145.1 Candidatus Dormiibacterota bacterium
GGGGGGTTGGGGCGTTGTTCTCGGATGAGAGCTAGTCAGGAGGTTGATGACGCCATGCATGACGTGGGGGGGGTGCCGCTGGAGGTGCGGGTCTGGGGGGACCTGGCCTGCTTCACGCGCCCTGAGGCCAAGGTGGAGCGGGTCTCCTATCCCTGCCCCACACCCTCGGCGGCCAGGGGCATCCTGGAGGCGATCTTCTGGAAGCCACAGTTCCGCTGGCTGGTGCGGGAGATCTGGGTCCTGCGCCCGATCCGGTTCTTCTCCATCGTGCGCAACGAGGTCAGCTCGCGGGCCTCGCCGCGCAGCGCTCAGAACTGGGCCCCGGGTGAGGCCTACTACGCCGAGGAGGACCGAGCCCAGCGTCACACCCTGGCCCTGCGCGACGTCGACTACCTGATCCGGGCCGAGGTGGAGGTGAAGCCGGGGGTGGGGGACGACCCGGCCAAGTACCGGGACCAGTTCCGGCGCCGGGTCAGGCGCGGCGCCTGCGCCTACGCCCCCTATCTCGGCACCCGGGAGTGCGTGGCCAGCTTCGGGCCCCGGCGGGGCGACGAGAGCCCGATCCCGGTCGACGTGGACATCGGTCGCATGCTCTTCGACCTTGACTACGCCGCCGACGGCAGCGGGCGGGGCGAGCCGCGCTTCTTCGAGGCCCGGCTGGAGCGCGGTGTGCTGCGCGTGCCGGCCGAGCTCTACGGAGGCTGCTGAGGTGCTGCTCCAGGAGCTGCGGCGGCTGGCCGGGTCGCCCGAGGTGGCGGCGGAGCTGACCCGGGAGGGCTACGCGCGCAAGCGGGTTCGGCACGTGATCCAGCTCGACCGCGACGGTGGCTTTCTGGCCTGCGTCGACCTGGCCGGCCCAGGCAGGGGCGCGGCCCGCGGGCAGGAGATGGAGGTGCCGAACGCGGTCCGCTCCTCCGCCACGCGTCCCCTGCTGCTGGCGGACGGCCCCGACTACGTGTTCGGCCTCGATCCCGACCCGCAGAAGGCGCGGCGGGCGGCCGAGCGCCACCGGGCCTTCATCGAGCTGGTGGAGGATTGCGCCCGCAGCACCGGCCTCCCAGAGGTGGAGGCCGTCTTGCGCTACCTGCGCACGGCCGAGCCGCCCGCCGACCTCGACCCGCGCGCCGACCTGGTGACCTTCGACGTGGAGGGGCGCCGGGTGGTGGACCTGCCCGAGGTCGCTCGCTACTGGGCGTCGCGTCTCCGTCCGGCGGACGGGGAGGGGGAGCTACCCTGTCTGGTCTGCGGGCGGTCGGCGCCGCCGGCCCGGGTCTGGCCGGTGCTGATCAAGGGCATCCCGGGCGGCCAGACCTCGGGCAACCAGCTGGCCTCGGCCAACGCTGATGCCTTCGAGTCCTACGGGCTGCACGGCTCCCGCACCTCGCCTGCCTGTCTCGACTGCGCGGCGGCGGTGGGCAAGGCCCTCAACTGGCTCCTGGGCCGCGACGCCCACCACCTGCGCCTGGCCGAGAGCGTGTTCGTGTTCTGGACCCGCGACGGCGACCATTTCGACCTGGCCCGGCTGCTCAGCGATCCCCACCCCGAGGACGTGCGCGAGCTGCTGAAGGCGCCCTGGACGGGACAGAGGGGGGCGACCGCGATCGAGCCCGCCCGCTTCTTCGCCGCCGAGCTGTCGGCGAGCGGCGCTCGGGTGGCGGTGCGCTCCTGGGTGGACACGACCGTGCCCGAGGTACGAGGGCACGTGGCCCGGTACCTGAGCCGGCTCGCCGTCGTGCCACCGGGCGGCGGGGAGGCAGCCCCTCTGGGCATCATCCCCCTGCTGCGCTCCACGGCCAGGGACTGGCAGGGAGTGCATCCCGAGGCGGCGCACGACCTGGTGCAGGTCGCGCTCACCGGGGCGCCGGTGCCGGCCCGGCTGATGGAGGTGGCGGTCCGCCGCAACCGGGCGGAGCAGCGGGTGACGCGGCCCCGGGCCGCCCTGCTGCGGCTGGCGCTGCTCGGCGGGAGCGAGCGAAGCGACGACGATCGGGAGGAAACCTGGATGAGTGGGTTGGAGACGGAAGAGTCGAGCTCGGCCTACCTTTGCGGGCGGCTGCTGGCCGAGCTGGAGGCGGCCCAGCGGGCGGCGCTGGGAAGGATCAACGCCACCCTGACCGACCGCTACTACGGCGCCGCCTCCTCCTCGCCGGCCACGGTCTTCGGACCGCTGCTGCGCACCTACCAGCACCACCTGGCGCGGCTGCGGAAGGACAAGGAGGCCGTCTACCGGGCCATCGACGGGCGCGTCACCGACATCATGGAGCGCCTGCGGGGTGGCTTCCCGGCCGTCCTGACGCTCCGCGACCAGGCCCTGTTCGCACTCGGGTACTACCACCAGAAGGCCGACGACCGGGCCATGGCACGGACACGGAGGGAGCTGCGCCAGGCGCTCGACGACCAGGACGAGGAGAGCCCGGAGATCGGGGAGGGCGAGGAGAACGAGAACGCACCGGAGGGTGAGTGAGATGGGCGAGGTCTGGACCGACAGCGGACGCCGGCACGACTTCAAGCTGCTCTTCGACGTCACCGACGGCAACCCCAACGGCGACCCGGACGCCGGCAACCTGCCTCGGGTGGACCCAGAGACGATGCAGGGGCTGGTGACCGATGTGGCCATCAAGCGCAAGGTGCGCAACTGGGTGACGGCCACCCGGAAGGACGAGGCGCCCTGGCGCATCTACGTCCAGAACCGGGGGATCGCCCTCAACACCCTGCACCAGCAGGCCTATGCCGCCAAGGGGCTGAGGTCGACCGGGAGCCGGCAGAGCCGTGACGACGTGCAGCAGGCCCGGGGCTGGATGTGCGAGCAGTTCTACGACGTCCGCACCTTCGGCGCGGTCATGAGCACCGGCGTGAACTGTGGTCAGGTACGGGGGCCGGTGCAGATCAGCTTCGCCCGCTCCGTGGACCCGATCACGCCCCTGGACCTCTCCATCACCCGGGTGGCGGTGACCGAACAGGCGCAGGCCGAGGTGGTGGTCAACGAGCAGGGCGAGGGGGCGGGTGGCAAGCAGACCGAGATGGGGCGCAAGGCGCTGGTGCCCTACGGCCTCTACGTGGCCGTGGGCCAGGTGTCGCCCCTCTTCGCCCGCGACACCGGCTTCGGCGACGAGGATCTGGCCCTCTTCTGGGAGGCCCTGATCCACTGCTGGGACATGGACCGGTCGGCGGCGCGTGGGATCATGTGCTGCCGTGGCCTGCACGTGTTCACCCACACCTCTCCCTATGGTGACGCGCCCGCGCACGAGCTGCTCGACCGCGTGCGGGTGAGCCGGCAGGAGGGGGTCGAGGCGCCGCGCCGCTTCGCCGACTACCGGGTGGAGATCGATCGCGAGGGGCTGCCCGAGGGCGTCACCCTCACCAGCCTGGTCGGGTGAGCGTGCGGTGCGCGACCCCATCCCGATCTCCGCCCTCCAGCACTACAGCTACTGCCCGCGCCAGTGCGCGTTGATCCACGTGGAGCAGACATTCGAGGACAACGTGTTCACCCAGCGCGGCCAGCTGGCCCACGCCCGGGCGGACCGGCCAGGGGAGACCGACCGACGGATCCGCTTCGCCCTTCCCCTCTGGTCGGATCGCCTCGGGCTGGTCGGCAAGGCCGATGCCGTCGAGCTGCGGCCGGAGGGACCCTACCCGGTCGAGTACAAGGTCGGCCGGCACCGTGGGTGGCAGCACGATGCCGTCCAGCTTTGCGCCCAGGCGCTGTGTCTCGAAGAGATGCTCGCCTGCACGGTTCCCGAGGGCGCGCTCTTCTACCGGGCCTCCCAAGAGCGGGTTCGCGTCCGCTTCTCCCCACAGCTACGGGCGGAGACGGAGCGGGTCGTCGAGGAGGTTCACCGGCTGGTGGAGGAACGGCGGATGCCTCCCCCAGTCGCCGACCGCCGCTGCCGCCACTGCTCGCTGATCATGGTATGCCTGCCCTGGGCGGTCAACCGGCGGCGGACGGGCCAGCTCCTGTCGAGCCTCTACCGGCCATGACCTTCCAGGTGCTCAACTGGCTCTACGTCCAGGAGGAGCGAGCCTCGCTGCTGCTGGACCACGATGCCGTCCGCGTGCGGGTGCCGGACCGGGAGCCGGTCACCCTGCCCCTGCTCGCCATCGAGGGCATCGTCTGCTTCGGGACGCCGCACGTAAGCGCGGCCCTCATCCAACGGTGCGGTAGCGAGGGCCGGGGGCTGGTGTTCCTCACCCGGTCCGGCCGCTTCGCCGGGAGGGTGGAGGGACCGTGCTCCGGGAACGTGTTGCTACGGCGGGCGCAGCACGTCGCCGGCCTCTCCGAGGAGCGCGCCCTAGCCATTGCCCTCCCGATCGTCGCGGCCAAGGTCCAGTCGAGCCGTCTCTTGCTCCAACGCGCCACCCGCGAGACCGCCGATCCACGCAGCTCGGGGCCGCTGTCCGCGGCAGCGGCGGCCCTGGCCGAGATACTGCCCCGAGTCCGTGAGGCACGCTCCCTGGACGAGCTGCGCGGTCATGAGGGTGAGGCCGCCGCGACCTATTTCGAGGTGTTCCCGCACCTGATCAAGCAGCGTGCCTTCGCCGAGCGGTTCGATGGGCGCCAGCGGCGTCCGCCCCGCGATCCGGTCAACGCCGTGCTTTCCTTCCTGTACACGCTCCTCCGCATGGAGATCGTGGCGGCGCTGGAATCAGCTGGGCTTGATCCCCAGGTGGGATACCTCCATACCTTGCGTCCCGGCCGTCCCGCCCTGGCCCTGGACCTCTTGGAGGAGCTGAGGGCGCCTCTCGCCGACCGGCTCACCCTGACGCTGCTCAATCGCCGTCAGCTGACCCTAGACCACTTCCGGGAAGAGCCAGGCGGGGCGGTCTACTTGAACGACCGGGGACGGGAGGTGGTGCTGGCCGCGCACCGGCAGCGCAAGCAGGAGGAGGTGGAGCATCCGCTGCTCAAGCAGCGCATTCCCTGGGCACTGGTTCCCCATGCGCAGGCCCGGGTCCTGGCCAGGCACCTGCGCGGCGACGTCGATCGGTACGTTCCATTTCTGGCCCGATGAGCGCCGTGAAGGGCATGCGGCGCCTGCTAGTGGCGTACGACGTCAGCACCGAGACGGCGGCCGGCCGCAGACGGCTGCGAAAGGTCGCGCAGGTCTGCTGCGCCTACGGGGTGCGAGTCCAGAAGTCCGTGTTCGAGTGCACCCTCACCGAGGGCCAGGTCCTGTACCTGATCAGCCGCCTGCTGGCCGTCATCGACCAGGAGGAGGACAGCCTGCGGCTCTACCCGATCCCCGCCGGGGGCCGGGGCGTCAAGGTGTTCGGGGTGGAGCGGCACCTCTCGCTAGACGATCTGCTCCTGATCTGAGGGCCCACAATGGCTGCGCGGATCGGTAGCTCCACCCTGCTTGAACTGGAGGTTCGCGCGGGGTCCCCGAATTGGGGCCCAGGTTGGCGCTCTGGCTCGGAGGGGTCGCCAGTGCCACCTCCGAGCCCGTTCCCGAATTCGGCACCGGCCGTTGCAGCGGCTCTGACGAGCCGCTGAGGATTGAAACTTCCCCTCACTCGGCTCTACGGCTCTCAGATCACAGTTGCAGCGGCTCTGACGAGCCGCTGAGGATTGAAACACGTACCGCATCGATCCAAGCCTGCAACCAGGCCAGTTGCAGCGGCTCTGACGAGCCGCTGAGGATTGAAACGCGATGGCCGACTTCCGGGCGGTCAGTTCCCAGTTGCAGCGGCTCTGACGAGCCGCTGAGGATTGAAACGACCTCGAGCGAACCCCTCCCGAGACGGCGTCTCGTTGCAGCGGCTCTGACGAGCCGCTGAGGATTGAAACACCCATGGGGCTGCGTTTACCCGTGATGAGGCTCGTTGCAGCGGCTCTGACGAGCCGCTGAGGATTGAAACGTGGGAGCGCTGGCACGGGGGGGACCGATGAGGTTGCAGCGGCTCTGACGAGCCGCTGAGGATTGAAACACAGAGAGGTCTACTCGCTGGTTCGGAACCTGGTGAAGTTGCAGCGGCTCTGACGAGCCGCTGAGGATTGAAACGTGCTCGGGTGGGGAGGGATGATGGCGATCGGGTGTTGCAGCGGCTCTGACGAGCCGCTGAGGATTGAAACGCCGCAGACCGGGCAGGACGACCAGATGCCCCGGTTGCAGCGGCTCTGACGAGCCGCTGAGGATTGAAACCGCCAGCCAGCGGAGCCGGCCTTCGCGCTCCCGGTGGGGGGTTGCAGCGGCTCTGACGAGCCGCTGAGGATTGAAACAACCCTGCGTCGACGACCGTGCTCGAGCAGGTGAGTTGCAGCGGCTCTGACGAGCCGCTGAGGATTGAAAC
>DATGLL010000004.1:0-3627 GCA_035294145.1 Candidatus Dormiibacterota bacterium
CACCCCCCACAGCGGCGACCAGGACCGCTTCCGGCACTTCCTGGCCCTGCTCGACCCGGACCAGTTCGCCACCGCCGAGCTGGTCCGGCGCCAGATCGGGGTCGAGGACAGCCCCTACTTCCTGCGCCGGCAGAAGGAGGACCTGCGCGACGAGCGGGGGCGCAAGCTCTTCGTCGAGCGCCACGTCCTGACCCAGCCCTTCACCCTGAGCGCGCCCGAGCTGCAGCTCTACGAGCAGGTGACCGCGTACATCAACCGCTTCTTGGGCGGGGGCGGGCTGGGTGGAGGCCGGGGGCATGCCGTGGCCCTGGCCCGGACCGTCCTGCAGCGGCGGCTGGCCTCCAGCTTGGGCGCCATCCACTCCTCGCTGCGCAAGCGGGCCGAGCGACTGGCCCAGCGCCTCGAGGAGCTGGAGCGGATGAGCCCCGCCGAGCGGGCCCGGCGGCTGGCCGAGCTGGGCCTGATGCCGGCGAGCACGGACCTGGAGGCCGGCTACGAGGACGCCACCGAGGAGACCGAGGATGCCGCCGCCGAGGAGGTGACGGCGGCGGCCCAGGTGGAGGACCTGCGCCGGGAGGTCCAGGAGTTGCGCCGGCTGGTGGCCGAGACCGCCCGGGTGATGGGGCTGGGCGAGGAGCGCAAGCTGGGGGCGCTGCGCGCGTGCCTGGCCCGGGCCGAGCTGGCCGAGCTGCGCGACGGCCGGGGCAAGCTCTTGATCTTCACCGAGCACCGCGACACCCTGGAGCACCTGGTCCGGCACCTGGAGGCCTGGGGCTACTCGACCTGCGCCATCCACGGCGGCCATCCCCCGGCGGAGCGCAAGCGTATCCAGCAGGAGTTCCACCAGTCGCGCCAGATCTGCGTGGCCACCGAGGCCGCGGGCGAGGGCATCAACCTCCAGTTCTGCCACCTGATGATCAACTACGACCTGCCCTGGAACCCGGTCCGGCTGGAGCAGCGCATGGGCCGCATCCACCGCATCGGCCAGGAGTCGGACGTCTACGTCTTCAACTTCTGTGCCACCAACACCATCGAGGGCGAGCTGCTGGAGCGGCTGACCCACAAGCTGGAGGAGATGCGCGCCGACCTCCAGGGGCGGGTCTACGACGTGATCGGGGACATGCTGGCCTGCAACGGGCTCGACTTCGAGCGCCTGGTCAAGGAGACCCTGGCCAACCCCAAGCGGCGCCAGGCCTCGCTGGAGCAGATCGACGCCCTCTCGGCCCAGGAGCTGAGGCGCTACGAGGAGGCGGTGGGGATCGCCCAGGCCACCCGTAGCGTCGACCTCAGCTGGGTGCGCCGCCACGACTGGGAGTCGGAGGAGCGGCGGCTGATGCCGGAGTACGTGGAGTCCTTCTTCCGGGACGCGGCCGAGCAGGTGCGGCTGCGGGTGGAGCCGCGGGCCGACGGGCTCTACCGGGTCGAGCATGTGCCGGCGGCGCTGCGGGCCGACGACCTGGAGGCGGTGCGGCGGCTGGGCCGGCCCCAGATGGAGTACCGCAAGCTGACCTTCCGCAAGGAGGACCGGGAGCGGGCTGAGCACGAGGACGCGGTCCTGCTCTCCCCCGGCCACCCCCTCTTCGCCGCGGTCAGCGAGCGGCTGCAGCGGCAGCTCCAGGCGGCGGGGGTGCCCGAGGCCACCGCCGCCTTCGTCGACCCCAACACCCGCCAGGCCTACCGCATCCACTTCCTGGCCTACGAGGTGCTGGCCGAGGACGAGGCCGGGGGTGGCCAGCCGGCCTTCGGCGAGCTGGTGGCGGTGATCGAGGAGCAAGATGGGAGCCTGCGCCGGGCGCCCAACGACGTCCTCCACGACCTGACCCCGGCCCCCGACCAGGCGGCCGAGCCGCCCGACGACCAGCGGGTACGGGCGGTCACCAACTGGGTGCGGGCCCAGATCCAGAGTCAGGTCACGGCCCGGGAGCGGGCGGAGCGGCTGCGCCAGGCGGAGGTCCGCTCGGCCTACCTGGAGGAGGCGATGGCGGCCCAGCGCCGGCACCTGGAGGAGCGCTGGACGGAGTACGACGAGCGGGTCTTTCGGGGCGAGGAGCAGTTCCGCCTGCAGCGTGACGAGACGCTGCGCCGGATCGAGGAGCTGGAGCGGCGCCGGCAGGCCAAGCTGGAGGCCTTCCGCCACCTGGGGGTGGTGCGGCCGGGCCCGGTGGCCTACCTGGGCTGCGCCGCCGTCCACCCGCCTCAGCGGCCGGACCACCCCGAGGTGGGGGCACTGCGTCAGGACCCGGAGGTGGAGCGGGCGGCCATGGCCTTCGTGATGCGCTACGAGCGCGAGCGGGGCCGGGAGCCGGAGGACGTCTCCGCCCGACACGACGGCTCGGGCTTCGATGTCCGCTCGGTGGAGCGCACCCCGACGGGGGAGCGGGTGCGCCGGATCGAGGTCAAGGGGCGCTCGGCGCCGAGCGGCGATGTCGGGCTCTACCGGACGGAGTGGTACGCTGCCCAGCGCTTCCGGGACGGCTACTGGCTCTACGTGGTCTACGGGGCGCTGGGGCCCTCCCCGCGCCTGGTCACGGTCCAGGACCCCTGGGGCCGGCTGCGGGGAGTGCGCGAGGTCGCCGAGGTGACCGGCTACCAGGTGCCCGGGGCCAGCATCGAGGAGTGCGCGAGCGAGGGAGGGCGATGAGCGAAGACGAGCGCGACCGGCGGCTGATCGAGGACTACCTGCCCATCGCGACCATCAATGAGCTGGCCCAGCGGGAGAAGATCAGTCGGCCCGGGAGCCATCCCTCGAAGTTGCATTTATGGTGGGCGCGGCGGCCGCTGGCCGCGGCCCGGGCCGCCGTCTACGCCACCCTCCTGGCCGCCAACGGCCACGACCCCGAGGAGGACGCCGGCCTCTTCGCCGAGCTGTGCCGGTGGGATGCTTCTGAGACCGCGCTGCGGCGGGCCCGGGCGGAGATCCTGGCCGCCAACGGTGGGCGGCCACCTCGGGTCCTGGACCTGTTCGCCGGCGGCGGCGCCATCCCCCTGGAGGCGGCCCGCCTGGGCTGCGAGACGACGGCCGTCGAGCTGAACCCGGTGGCCCACCTGATCGAGCGCTGCATGCTCGAGTACCCGCAACGGTTCCCGGGCCTGGCCGAGGACGTGCGTGAGTGGGGTCATCGCTGGGTGGCGCGGGCCTGGGAGCGGCTGGCCGACCTCTACCCGCCCATCGAGTCCGGTCCCGGGCAGCAAGAGCTCTTCGACCAGAAGGCCAAGGAACGGCGCCCTTTTGGCTACCTCTGGACTCGGACCGTGCGCTGTCCCAACCCGGCCCTGCCCGAGCACCGGGTGCCGCTGGTGCGCCAGACCTGGCTGGCAAGGAAAAAGGGCCGCTACATCGCGCTGCGCCCGGTGGTCGACCGCGGCCGGCTCGAGGTCGGCTGGGAGGCGGTCGAGGCGGACTCCCCCACTGGCCTCGGCTTCGACCCGGGGGCCTGGTCGAAGCGCGGGGAGGCGAGCTGCCCGATCTGCGGGGCCATGGTCTCGGGCGACCACGTCAAGGCGGAGGGGATGGCCAGCCGCCTGGGCATCGCGCCCCTGGCGGCGGTGGTGCTCAAGCCCTCGGGACGGGGGCGGGACTACCTGGCCGCCGGCAGCTACCCCCTGCCCGACGAGGCCGAGTGCCGA
>DATGLL010000005.1:0-6151 GCA_035294145.1 Candidatus Dormiibacterota bacterium
CCGGGCAGAGGGGCGAGCCGGTGTCCCTCCGGGGCCTCCAGGTGGCACCGAGCCGGCGACGAGGGCGACGCAGCCGCCGAGGGCGAGCAGGCCGTGGACGATGGTTCGCAGCATCTTCGCCTCCAGATCGAGGTCGGGCGGGCGACATCCCGCAAGGGCCGATGGCTCGAGAGCCGACGGGCACGCCGTGCGGGCGCCCCTCTCAGGGGACTACGCAGCCGGACGGCCAGCGGCGCAACGGCGGTGCCGTCTCGAGGGCACGCTCGGTCCTGGGCCGAGGGGGGCGTTGGACCCTTGCTCCGCCGGCAGCTCGGGCGCAGGCTCGAAGGCCGAGTGTTCATCCGCTACTACCTCGAGCTCGATCGGCCCTGCGAGATGGTCGCGACCCTGCTCCCGAGCGAGGGCCCCGGCGGGTGGTTGGTCGCGATCATCCAGGAGAGCGCGCGCTGGGAGGGGGAGCTCATGAGGCGGGCAGGGCTCGGACCCCCTCATCGATGGGGGGAGCGACGCGACGGGATCGCGGTCGGGCCACCGGTGCCCTTCGGCGGCGGTCTGCTCGTCCCGCTCTCCTGGCGCTCGGCCGGGCACGGGGCCCTGTTCCCCGTGGTCGAGGCTGACCTTCAGATCGCCCCCCTGGGACGTGAGCTGACCCAGCTCTCCATCAACGCGCGCTACCAGCCACCTCCATCTGAGCCCGGGATGGATCTCGACCGCACGCTCCTGCACCGGGTCGCGGAGGCGGTGGTCGGCGACCTGCTGCGCCGGGTGGCGTCGGCGCTGAACGCGCGCCTGGGGGACCTGTCCGGCACCTGACCCGAATCTGCAGCTCGGACAGGATGCGGGCCACATGGGTCTTCGCCGGAGCCTCGCCCAGCGGCACCTTGATCAGCTCCGCTGGACCGTGGTGGAGGCGGCGGGAGTCGAACCCGCGTCCGGAACAGAGCTCCCCGGGACCTCTACGAGCGTAGCCAGGATTCTGATCTCACCTCGAGGCTCCTCCTGGCAGGATCCTCTTTGGCCAGCCACGGTTCACCGTCCCCGAACGGGGCCGTGACGCCCCCGCTCAAGCAAGCCGGCTTCGGTGACGCCGCCCTCCCGGCCCACCGGCGAGACTCGGGGGCGACGCCCGGGATGCCATATCCCGGGACTCCTCTCTTGCTACTTACGCAGCAAGAGCGAGCTCGCGAGTGTCGTTGGCATTTGTTTGCCGTGCGCTGTGACGCTCACGCCTTCGGCTCGCTATCCCGAAGCCCTCCTGCCCCGTCGAAGCCGGACGCCCCCACGAGAATTGGGCCTCGCCCACATTCTACCCCTCTCGATAGGCAACCAAGCATGGATCGGGGATAGAATCCCGAGGTGAGTGGACGCTCACTCATCAACGACCTCGCCCACCTCCTTCCCTCGCTCCCGCCTCTCGGGGGAGGCTCGCCGCGACGCCATCTTCGCCGCCGCCAAGCGGGTCTTCGGTCGCTCCGGGTATCACGCCACCACCATCCGTGATATGGCGGCAGAGGCCGGCGTGTCCGAGGCCCTCCTCTACCAGCACTTCGAGGGCAAGCGTCAGCTCTTCATGGAGCTGGTCACGGCCGCCGCCGCCGACCTCGAGGCCCGGCTCCTGGTCGCTCGCTCCCAGGCCCAGCCCGATGCGGTCATCGCCGCCTACTTCGACTTCGTGGCGCAGGAGTCGGAGCTCTACCGGGTCTTCTTCCGTCAAGCCGCCCAGGCCGATGGGGCCCTGCAGGAGCTCTACCGGCAGCTCTGGGCACGCTTCATCAACCTGATGCGGGAAGCGCAACCGCTAAGCGAGGCAGGGGCCCATGCGCTGGCGGGGATGATGAACGAGCTCGCCCTGTGGTGGCTCGAGGAGGGGCAGCTGGGGAAGGAGGAGATCGTCCGGCGCGCGTGCCGTATGGCCCGCGCCCTCTGTGAGTCGGAGGTGGAGCATGGACCTGAGCACCCGACCCGAGCAGGCTGAGGCCGACCTGGACCGCATCGCCCGGGCAAGCCTTCGGGAGCTGGGGGACATCCGGATCGATGACGTCCTGGCCTTCATCGATCGTGGCCTGGAGCGGATGCCCAGCTACCTGGAGCTGTACTCCCGCTGGGAGACCCAGCAGTGGGCGGTGTCCGACCTCGACTTCACCGCCGACCGTGAGGTCTGGGAGAGGGCGAGCGAACTGGAGCGGCAAGCCACGCTCTGGGGCCGCCGGCTCTTCTTCAACGGCGAGGAACGGGTCACCGCGACCCTGGCCCCCTTCGTGTGGGCGGCGCCGACGCCCGAGATGGAGATCTTCCTCTCCACCCAGATGGTGGACGAGGCCCGGCACACCGCCTTCTTCGACCGTTGGTGGCGAGAGGTGGTGGGAACCGAGGCGACCGACCTGAGGACCCTGCTCGACGAGGTGCGACCGACCGTGAACGAGGGCTACAACACCCTCTTCTACGACCGGCTCCCCGGGGTCGCGCAGCGCCTGGCCTCCAACCCGGCCGATCGCGAGGCCTTCGTCGAGGGCGTGGTGATCTACCACCTGGTCATCGAGGGGACGCTGGCCCTCACCGGCCAGCGGTTCGAGCTCAACGCCATGCGGGAACGGAGCCTCACCCACACCGGCTTCTACCAGGGCTTCACCGCCGTCGCCCGGGACGAGTCGCGCCATGTCAGCTTCGGCATCAAGGTCCTGCACGATGCGGTGCAGGAGGAGCCGGAGCGCTTCGCTCCCCTCATCCAGCGCACCCTGGTCGAGTGCCTGCCGCTCATCTCGGGCACGATCCGGCCTCCCGACCCGCGCTACCTCACCGAGTACGGCCACAGCGAGCAGGATCTGCTCGAGTTCGGCCTCAACTCCCTCAACCGTCGTCTTCGGGCGATCGGGATCAACCTGGCGGCCTGATCCGGACCGGGCGTCCCGTCCCTCCCGCCGGCGGGACGTCCCGGCCGATGCCATGAGCTGGCTGGTGCCGCACCTGGAGGTTCGGTGCCACGCCTGGGCCATGCCAGCCCGCCGTCGTCTCCAGGTCGTCACCGAGACCGAGGAGGTGGCCCAGGCCCTGGACGACGCCGCCGAGTGCCGACCTGCGGACCAGGCCCCGGCGCCCCTCGCGCCCGCTCGAGGGGGGGCCATCGAGCGGCGCCCATCGGTCGCCATGGGCCGGACACCCGAGGCGGCTCCGTGGGGCTGGCCGGCATGGCCACGCTCGATGCCCGCGCCCTGATCGCCCACCGGCCGCCGGCACGGCCGCGGCCGCTACCGCCGGAGCGCCCGCTCCATCTGCCGGCGGGCGTCCCGCTCGGCGATCGCCTCCCGCTTGTCGTACTGGCGCTTGCCCCGGCAGAGCCCCACCTCGACCTTGGCGTGGTTGCCGGAGAAGTACATCCGCAGCGGGATCAGGGTGTAGCCGCGCTGTCGCACCTTGCCGGTGAGGCTGGCGATCTCGTCGGCGTGCAGGAGGAGCTTGCGACGACGCAGGGGGTCGTGGTTCACGTAGCCCCCTTGGACATAGGGGCTGATGTGGACGTTCTCCAGCCAGGCCTCGTTGCCGTCGATGCGCACGAACCCGTCGCGCAGGTTCACCCGCCCGGCCCGCAACGACTTCACCTCGGTACCGGTCAGGGCCATGCCCGCCTCGTAGGTCTCGTCCACGAAGTAGTCGTGGAAGGCCCGTCGGTTGACCGCGATGTCGCGCGAGCGTCGCTCAGGCATGGCTCACGACCGCCTGGGCTGGCACCGGTCGCCTGCCCGGGAGCTGGACCTCCTGCAAGAGGTACGAGCCACGCCCAGCCGCGACCTCCACCCCGTCGCGGCCACGACGTAGCACCTGGCCGGGCCGCCCGCTGCCCTCGAGGGGCCGGCCGCGCAGCACCTTGACCCGAGCCCCGCCCAGGGGCAGCGTCACGCCCGGCCAGGGTTGCAGCCCTCGCACCCGACGGTCGATCTCCACCGCATCCAGGTCCCAGTCGAGCTCTCCCTCCTGCTTCGAGAGCCTCGGCGCCTGGGTGGCCCGGGCATGGTCCTGCTCGATCGGCTGGATCTCGTCCAACCGGTCGATGGTCTCGACCAGAAGCTCCGCCCCCAGCGCGGCCAGACGTTGGCCCAGGGAGACCGCGTCCTCGTCCGGGCCGATCTCGACCTCCCGGGCGCTCAAGATCGGCCCGTGATCCATCTGCTCGTCCATCAGCATGATCGTCACCCCGGTCACCCGCTCCCCGGCCAGGATGGCCCGGTTGATGGGGGCCGCTCCCCGGTAGCGGGGGAGCAGGGAGGCATGCACGTTCAGGACTCCCCGGGGCGGGATCTCGAGGATCGTGCGAGGGATGATCTGGCCGTAGGCCACGACCACCATCAGCTCAGGGGCGGCGGACGCGATCCGGGCCACGCTCTCCTCGGCCCTGATGCGCTCCGGCTGGAAGACCTCCAGCCCGAGCTCCAGGGCCGCCACCTTGACCGCAGGCGGGGTGACGCGCAGCCGATGCCCCGGCCGGTCAGGCTGGGTCACCACCAGCTCCATGCGGTGGCCGGCCGCGTGCAACGCTCGGAGCGACGGCACGGCGAAGGCGGCCGTGCCCACGAAGACCAGCCTCAGGCTTGGACCGCCTCGGCTACCGACCGTTCCTCCTCGGCCTCGAGCTCCTCGACACGGCGGAGCGTGCTCAGGCTCGTGAGACGGTCGGTGAACAGGATGCCGTCGAGGTGGTCGATCTCGTGCTGGAAGGCTCGAGCGGTGAAGCCGTTGGCCTTGATCCTGACCTCCCTGCCTCGACGGTTCAACCCCTTGACCACCACGGTCTCGTAGCGTTCGACCTCCCCCACCCAGCCCGGGATGCTGAGGCAACCCTCGTAGCCGATCTGGCTGCCCTCGGCCTTGACGATCACCGGGTTCACCAACCCGTAGTGCTGGTTCTCGTCGCCCTTGACTACGCACACCCGCAACGGCACCCCGATCTGGGGCGCGGCCAGGCCGGCCCCCGGCGCCGCGTACATCGTCTCGGCCAGGTCGTCGAGCAATCGCACGATCGAGGCATCGACCTTGGTCACCTTCCTGGCCTTCTGGCGGAGGATGGGATGCTCTTGGGTGAGGATCGGTCGGACTGCCACCAGCAAGCGATTCTACCCGGAGCCGCCGGCCGCAGTTTCCCTGCCGCCCGATCCCGGCCGGAAGCCTCGCCGGGGCGCACCCCCGGTGGCACGAGCGGGGATTTGGGCTAAGCTCTAGCCGTATCTCAGATGGCCCCGGCCGACTTACTCAAGCCCCTAGAGGGGCAACGCGAGGAGACCCTTCGACTGCTCGACACGCTCGTGGACTCCGACCTCGACGTCGTCGTGCGCGGAGACGGCCGCACCGTCCGCCAGCTGCTCTACCACCTGATCGATCGCGAGCACGAGATCAACGTCGGCATTCGTCAGGCCCTGGGAGGGGACATCAGCCCGGTGCGGCTGGTCGAGCGCCCGCCCGGGCCGCCCGACCTCCCCGGCGGCTGGGACCTGACCCGGATCCGTCGGGAGCTGGCCGAGGCACGGGAGAGCCTTCGACAGACCTTCCTCGCCATGCGCGAAGAGGACCTCGACCTGCCCATCCGCTGGCCCGGCTGGCCGGCCCGCACCATCCGCACCGCCATCCCCTACATGCTCGAGCATGAGGACAGTCACCTCGACGAGCTGCGATCGGCGCTGCGACGCCAGCGCGCGAGCTGAGGCCTGAGGGGCCGCATCGGCCATCCGCACCGCTCAGGTGAGGGCGGAGCGGCACTCCCCCCACCGCCACCGGATCGTCTGCCCCCGCTCGGGCCTGGGCCCCAAGGCAACCTGGACCCTGGAGCGTCCAGCCCGCGGATGGGCGGGAGCGACGGGCACCAAGGTCGGCCAGGACCTCGGCCCCCACCTACCGACGCCCATCCCCCGAGCCTTGGGCCAGGCCACACCGCCTTTCCCCGTCAACCCAGGCCCACACGGTGGCGCCCCCGTGCCCCTGGCGTGCCACCGGGGCCAACAGCTCCCCCTCCCGATCCCCTCTCAAGGGGGGTTGACAACAGCTGACACGCCTATACACTACAATCCACTTCCATGAACTTGAAGCAGTGGGCGCGCGAGCAAGGCATCCACCCCGTGACCGCCTACCGCTGGTTCCAGTCGGGCAAGCTCCCCGTCCCGGCCCG
>DATGLL010000006.1:0-6378 GCA_035294145.1 Candidatus Dormiibacterota bacterium
GGCCATCCTCCGCAGCATCGCGTCCGACCGCTTCGTCACCGGCGTCACCTGGGTCGACGGCGACCTCTGGCACGGCACCTGGGAGGACGGCGAGAGCGAGCTGCGGCGGGTCGATCCCAGAACGGGGGTGGTCCTGGAAAGGCTCGTGATGCCGCCCGGGGTCAGCGTCTCCGGGCTCGAGTCCGACGGCGGCGACCGGCTCTTCTGTGGAGGGGGGGCGAGCGGGAAGGTCCGAGCCGTCCGCCGCCCCCGGCGAGGGCTCCGCCGCGAGATTCCCGTCGTCCTCGAGAACGAGTAACGCGGCACCCTGGCTGGCAGGGCCGAAGACGCGCCCGGCCGGCATCGACTCCGAGCCATTGCGCCAGCGCACCAGAGCAGGTGCTCACGCATCGCCCCTGGCTGGGTGTCAGTCGGCTACGGCGTCTTCTCGATGGCGAGACGACGCGGTGCCGATCCTCGGCAAGGTCCTTTGGGCCGGCCGGGAGCGATGCCGCAAGGGTGGTGGGGCAGCGATCCGAGGAGGGCCCGGGCGCGCCGAAACCGGTCGGACGGGGGGAGCGAGCCGGTCCTGGTCATGGAGTCGCTCCCAGGGCAGTCGGCAGCGATGGGCCGAACCAGGCGCAGCTGGGTCGAGGCGCCCCGGTACCGGGGGGCACCGCCGGTACCGGGGGCACCGCGACACTCTTCCCCGGGCTCGACCGCTCCCGCCCTGCCCGAAGCCGGGACCGACGCCCCGGCACCCGGGGCCTGGATCGAGGTCTTCTCCTCCCGGAGATCACCTGATCGCCGGGAACCAGGGGCACCCCTGCCGGGAGCCCGGAAGAGATCGAGGACCACCCTGGGGTTCTCCAGCTGGCCAGCACCGTTGTGTTGCCCAGGGGTTGCCGATCAGGGCTGCATCGATGGCCCCATTCTTCGTCGCTGCCATCATGTTGGGGATGCCCATGGCGATGTAAGACACAGTCCGGTAGTCGACGTGGTTCGCCTGCAGGTAGACGTCGACGAGGATCTGGTTGCGCTGTTCGTGCTGACGACCGCTATCTTCTTACCACTTACCCACGAGCTGGCTCGCGCACTGGATCTTGGGACGGGCCTCCAGAGGCACGTTGGGCTCGTCGTTGTACTTGACGCCTTCCGCGAAGCACGGCGTGGTGATGCCGTGCTGGGAGCCATCGATGATGGACCCGATGTTGGACTCAACGACGTCGAGGCTGCCGCTCTGTAGGGCTGCCACACCTTCAGCGCCGGCGGCATTGAGGACCTGGAGGTCGACATCGAGACCATGTCGCTTGAAGTATCCTTTGGCCACTGCGATGCCTGCGTTGAGCTGACCATCCCCTGTCGCCACCCCGACCTTGATGGACAGCGGCCCCTGCTGTTTCGCAGTTCCTCCACTTGCGGATAATCCACAACCGACCACCTTGACCGCCGCCAGGGCCGCTGTGGTGGCGTGCGTTCACCGCTGGCTTCGCCGACCTGCCACTCCTCTCGTCGCCATCTCCGCTCTCTCCCTACCACCAATGCCGGGTACGCGCGCAGATGGGCCGATCCGAGCCGGCGTGCCCACGCTTCCCAGAGGCGCAAGCTCACGTCAGAATCCAACTCGCCGCGACCACAGCTCCCACGCCCGGTCATCGTTGGCCGCCACGCTGCGGGAGGCGCACTCACCGGGGTGCAGCGGCATCATCTCACCTCCAAGGCTGGCCGCCGCCAACTGGGTGCGCGCGTTCCGATCGAGCGAGATGCAACGGCTCACCACTTCCGACAGGCTGCCTCCAACCACCACACTGCCGTGACCGCGCATCAGCACAACCGAGCCGGCTCCGAGGCTCCGGCTCAGCGAGCGGCCCTCCTCTATGCTCTCAACCAGCATCCTGGTCTCGGTGCCGAACTCGTCCGCGATGTCCCAGATCGGGACCTCGCCACCAAGGAACGCGGCACTGTGGATCACCGGCCTGAGCCGCACGCTCTTGGAGATCGAGAAGGGAAGAAGTGACAGTGTATGGTTATGGCAGACGGCCATCACATCCGGCCTTCGTTCGTACACTGCCCCGTGGATGAAACGCTCGATGTATATCGGTGCCCCTGGCACGCTGGTCGGTGACCCATCGAGGGAGAACTCGAGCACGTCGTCCGCCTCCACCAGCTCGGGCGCACGTGCGCGTGAGAGGAAGAAGCGATCCTTGCGCTCTGGGTGCCGTACGCTCACGTGCCCGAAGGCGTCGAGGATCCCCTCGTGGCCCAGGATCCGGTTCGCCACGACCAGGTCACGTACCGCTGTGGACACGTCATTCGTCATGGTTCCTCCCTTTCGCTCTCCATCGATCACGCCCATAACTCCTTGCTCGCCAATCGTGCGCCTTCTGCCAGCGCTCGGAGCTTGGCCCACACGATGGTGGGGTGTACCTCGGTCTGGAATGTGGCCTGAGACGAGAACCCAAAATCGGCGCCTGCGATCACGTTCTCACGGCCCACCAACGAGGCGTAGAGGATGGTTCGCTCGGCGATCCATTCGGGGTGCTCGACGAAGTTGCTGCCATGGCTGATGAAGCCCGGGATGATCACCTTACCTTCGGGCAGCTTGACATCGCGCCAGGCCTTCCACTCGTGGGCATGCCTCGGATTGCTGGCCTCGAACGAGTACGCCCCCACGTTGATACGCATGAGCGGCGAGATGAAGTCTCCGATGTTGGGGTCCATGAACTTGGGGGCCTGGTTAGGGCCATAGCACACGTGCAGCCGGATGCGATCCTGTGGGAAGCCTCGGACCGCATAGTTGATCAACTCCACGCACCGTCGGCCCGTGCTCGATTCTCCCGCTCAGAGAGCTCGCGATCACCCGCCAGGGTGCGCGCCACGCTGGGCTCGTCGATCTGGAGCGAGAACCCGGCCTCCAGGATCGCCTGGTACTCCACCCGCATGGCGTCGGCGATCGCATACTCGAACTCCTCTTGGGTCCGGTAGTAGGCGTTCTCACCGAGTGACCGTGGGCCTGTGGAGGGCATGAAGACATCGACAGGGTTGGCGCCCTCTAGGGCCGCCTTGAGGTTGTCGACGTCGGTCTGAACCGCTGCTTTTCCGGTGTACTCGATCGGCCCCACACAGCGCAGCTTCGAATGGAAGGTGGGGCCGGTGGGGACCACTCGGTCCTTGTACAGCCTTGCGTAGTACTCCTCGAAGTACTCGGGGAAAGCTTCCTCTTCTCTGGTTGCGGTCCGACTCTTGGTCGGAGGAGCGACCTCGAACCCGCTCAGCCTCTCGCGGACGTACACCTGGAAGCCGAGCTTCCCTTGCTCGCCGTCGGTGACAATATCGGTGCCAGCCTCGAGCTGCTGGCGCACCGAATCGCGCACCGCGTCGCGCACGGCGCGGGCCAGGTCCTCCTCGCGATACAGCGCACCTTCCACCTTGGCTCGCATGAGTTCTAGGAGCCTCCGTGGGCGGGGCAGGCTGCCCACGTGGGTGGTCAGCACCCTCCTCTCACGCTCGCGCATGCTCTCCCCCCTCCTCACCTCCGACGGCTGCTGAGCCCTCCAGCCGCTGCCCGGTCGCCTCCTCGCCAGCCGGAGGCGTGCCGGTCCCAGGGGCGCCAGGGCCCCTGCGGACAGCCTACAGCCGCCCGGCCTCTCGATGAGATCGAGCACACCACACCGTAGATCTCCGCGAAGCGAGGGAGATCCACCGAGATGTCGGCGATGACCGTCGACGGCCGTGGCGAGAGCACGATGATGCGGCCCATCATGTACACCGCCTCGGTGATGTCCTGGGTCACCAACAGCGCCGCGAAGCGGAGGTCCTCCCACGGTGCGAGGACCATGTCCTTGAGCTTGGTGCGGGTGAGCGCGTCCACCGAGGCGAAGGGTTCGTCCATGAGCAGGACAGCAGGTTCGATGACGATGGCCCGGGCGATCGCCACCCGCTGCTGCATGCCTCCGGAGAGCTCCCAGGGATAGTGACGCTCATGATCCTGTAGCCCAACCCTGGCCAATGGCTCCCGCACGCGCCGCCTGCGTTCACCCTTGGGAAGCCCCTGGATGGCCAGGCCCACGTTGTCGCTGTTGGTCATCCAGGGGAAGAGGCTCTTGCTGTAGTCCTGAAAGACGAAGGCCAGCCAGTCGGGGACGCCCTCGATGACGTGTCCTCGGTGCCGGATCTCCTCTGAGCTGGGTCGTAGCAGACCTCCCACCATCCGGAGCAGGGTTGTCTTGCCTGCTCCCGAAGGCCCGACCACGGCCACCAACTCCCCGGAATCGACGTTGAAGCTCACGTTGCGGACGATCTCGACAACGCCACGGCTCGTCCGCAGCGATTTGCAGACCTCATCACGGCCACCTGCACGTTGCTCACGCCTCGGCTGGGCGTCGGCTACCGCGCTCTCCCTTCGCGTTCCGCCGAGGATCGCTCATCCCTGACCCCTCAACCTCCCGCTGATCTCAATGCCGGCTCCATCCGATCGCTCGACGCTCGAAGGTCAAGAACGGGATGTCGGCTGTCCACCCCAACAGGCTAAGGTAGCCAAGAGGGCGGTGAGGAGCGGCACGACGGAGGTTGCGGTGGCCATGGCGACGTCGGGAGGGCTTGCCAGGTAGTCGGGCCTGACGATCCGGATGGCGGTCACGGCCTCCCAGAGCAGGAGCGCGACTCCCACCCCGCCAACCTGACGGACAACAGGCAGGTGGACCAGTAGTGGGGTGCCTGGGGCCGTAGGTTGACGCGGAACGCATGTCGCACCACCATTCTCCTCTCTCCCTCCATTTCAAAGATGACTTTGACATTTATCTATAAGAGATTTTCATCTTCGCGTAACTATTCTAGGACTTAGAATCTATCACAGATTATTTCTTGTCAGTCTGTTGTTGATCCACCAACATTGTTGGTGTCGGAAAGGCTCCTATGCTTGCACCATGACGAGGCTCTTGGGACTGGACGAAGAACCTTCAGGATCGGTAGTGGGGGGACATGCCCGAGGTCTCGTGCCGCGCCCGCTGTAAGCGTCGGGGAACGGTTGGTTGCTCCGGCTGATCGGACCGGAGCTGACCGAGCAACTCGTGACGCAGGCCCGCAACGACGAGGAGGTGGGGGACGTGGCGCACGGGATGCTGGCTTTCCTGCCCCAGACACCGGCCGAATCCGTCACGTGATCGTCGAGCTGAGCCTGGAGCCAGAGTTCCGGCACGCGGTGGAGAAGGCGTGTCGGCCCCGCAAGTGGCTCGTCGACCTTCGGCGCCGGTCAGCCGCGGTCACCCGGCAGGCCGTGCACGATCCGGTCGAGGCCAGGGATGCCGGAATTGGGCGGGCGCCGCCTGAGGGAAGCGCTGGAGCGGCCGGCGGCGGTGAAGCGATAAGCGTGGAGCGGCAGCCGGACCTGGGAGGGGGTTGGAGGCTGGTATGCCGCCCGGCAGCGTGCACGCCGGCCAGCAACACGGAAGCGGCGCGGCGCTGGCTTGGGGGAAGCCGCTCTGCTCGTCGGAGGATCGGTCAGCGGCTCCGCTCTCGCTCCTTGGCCCCATCGTGCATATCCACGCCCTGTTGCGACGCGGCTCAACGATTGGGTGGGCAGCTTCTACGCGACCTGCGCCTATGAGACCGGCTCCCTATAGACCCTTGCGGTGTGCCTGGAAGCAGGTGGGCGACCTCCACATGGGCAGCGCTTGCGCGCAGACCATCGACGGCTCCAACTGTGCGTCCAGGACAGGCAACTTGGGGGATTTTGACAGCACTCGACATCCATGTGGTGCCTGAGGTCGCATCTGCCGATCCCTCTGGCGCCTCTAATACAGCTACTCTCCTTGCCAGGGGCCTGCCGCTCCAGCAGGATGGGTGCCCCTTCGGCGGGTGTGGCGACCACGCTCGACGATCTGGAGCGCCGAGGCGGGGCGTTCCTCGCCTTCCCCGCGCCTCACCGACCGGATCGCCCGATGGGGACCCCGCGAGCAGGTGGCCAGGTCCCTGCGGGGCCTGCTCGCCCCGGTTGAGCGCACGAGCGGCCGGCAGGTGCGCGGAGGCGGCGGGGATGCCACCCCAGACCGTAGGCAGCGGCGGCTCGATCGGGTCAACGGGGACGTCGATGCCGCCCGGGATCGTCGGCAGGCCTTCGTGCGCGAGACCTTCGGTGACCCCGAGGGATGGGCGTCCTGGACGAGACCGGGTTCCTGGAGAAGGGGGTGGCCTCGGTGGGGGTGCCGCGGCGATTCGGCGTCGATCAGCCGCTTGATGGCAGGGCTCTTGGAGAGGTCAAGGAGCCGCGGCGAGTCCATCGACAGCGCCTGCGCCGAGCGGCGGAGCACGATCTCGAGCCGACGCAGGCTGAGAGCGATGGCACGCAGCGATGACTCGAAGCGCTTGAGCAGCCCGGCCGCGACCAGGGGGGCCAACGAT
>DATGLL010000007.1:0-14651 GCA_035294145.1 Candidatus Dormiibacterota bacterium
GTTGGAGCCTTCGTGAAGCGCAGAGCCGCGGTAAGACCCGGGCTTCCCGGGCACGCGGCAAGGAAGCGCGAAGCCCGCAAGGGCAACCCCGTGAGGGGTGCCGCGTGAGTGCTACTGCGTACTCGGCGGCAACGGCTCCCCAGGTCCTCGCCCACGGCCCCGAGCCCGGGGTCGCGCGCCGTAACCCCAGCAGCCGTCATCACCTTGCGGAGCCGCCCAGGCGCGAGGGGCCACCATCGGCGCCGGCCACGGTGGCCGGCCCTCCGATCAGCCCATGCCCACCGGCCGACGCCGGCCGGGCCACCAGTTGAGGTTGCCCAGCACCCGCATCATGGCCGGCACCAGCAGGAGCCTGATCACGGTCGCGTCGAGCAGGACCGCCACCGCGAAGGTGACGCCCAGGGCCTTGTTGAGGGAGAGATGGCTGAGGCCAAGCGTGCCCACCACCAGCATCAGGATCAACGCCGCCGAGGTGATGACCTGTCCGGTGCGCTCCAGGCCCAGGGCGACGGCGTCACGGTTGGAGCTGCCCCTCGCCCACTCCTCGCGCACCCGGCTGAGCAGGAAGACCTCGTAGTCCATGGAGAGGCCGAAGAGGCCGGCGAAGATGATCAGGGGGATGGTGGAGTCGGTGAACCCGACCGCCTGGAAGTCGAGCACCGAGGCCAGGTGCCCCTGCTGGAAGCCCCAGGTCAGGACCCCCATGGCAGCGCCGACCGAGAGCAGGTTCATGAGCACGGCCTTGAGCGGGAGCACCAGGGAGCGGAAGGCGATGGCGAGGAAGACGAAGGTGAGGGTGAGCACGGTGCCGATGATGGTGGGGAAGTCGCCGGTCAGAAGATGGAGGTAGTCCTGGTAGGCAGGGGCCTCGCCACCGAGCCACACGCTCACGTCAGGGGGTCGAAAGGCGGACCGGAGGTGGTCCAGCCAGCGATGGGTGCGCTCGTCGTTGTCCCCGGCCGGTTGCGTCACCTCGTACACCGCCCAGCCGGGATGGAAGTACAACGGCAGCTCGGCGGCGGGAACGTCGGCCGGGCCGCGAACCGGCTGGCCCTGGGCCACGGCCCTGAGCCGCTGCTCCAGGGCCACCGCCGTGCCTAGGTCGGGGACGCCACCGACCACCACCAGCACCGGGCCATGGGCCGGCAGCCCCAGGTCGGCCTGGGCAATCCGGTTGGCCTGAGCCGCCTCGTCCTCCGGGGGCAACGACTCCGCCCCCACCACCCCGAGCCGCAGGTCCCGCGCCGGCGCCGCCAAGACCAAGACCAGGGCCAGGCTGACGAGGATGAAGCGGCCCGGCCGGCTCATGACCGCCTGGGCCAGGCGCCGCCAGAACCCTGCCGTCTCCTGGGCCGAGCTCAGGGGCAGGGTGAGGCGCGAGACATGCCCCCCGAAGACGGCGAGCAAGGCCGGGATCAGGGTCAGCGAGGCCAGCACCGAAACCCCGACCACGATGGCTCCCCCCAGCCCGATCGACCACAGCACGTTGACGTGCGAGAGCATGAGCGCGCCGAATCCGATCGCGACCGTGGCCCCTGAGACCAGGGTGGCCAGCCCGGCGCTGCCCGCGGTGACCGCCACCGCGTCGCGAACGCCCAGCCCGCGCCGCAGCTCCTCGCGAAACCGGTTCACCACCAGCAGCGAGTAGTCGATGCCCAGCCCGAGGCCCAAGGCCGAGCTCACGTTGAGGGCGAACACGGACACGGTGTGCAGGCGGGCGGCCACCCCGAGCAGGGCGACCGCGACCGTGACCGCGGCCAGACCGGTGAGCACCGGGAGCAGGGCGGCCACGGGCCCGCCGAAGGCGAGCAGGAGCAAGAGCAGGGCGATGGGCAGGGAGAGCCGCTCCGATTGCTGGAGATCCTGCTCTGAGCGTGCGATCAGGTCGTCGTAGACGGCGGCCGTGCCTCCCACGTAGGTGCGCGCGGGCCCGGGGTGGTGAAGGCGCTCGACCTGCCGGGCCAGGTCGACCAGCCGGTCGGGGGTCTGCCCGGAGACCACCAGCAGGGCCGCCGTTCGACCGTCCCGTCCGAGCAGCGGCCCCTGGACGTCGCCGTCGGAGCCGCGGAGCAACCGCTCGAGATCCCGTCGCCAGGCCGAGATCTGGGCCTGATAGGCGGGATCGGCGACCGTCTGACGCCGGGACTGGAAGACCACGATCACGGCCGTGTCCCGACGTTGAGGGAACTGGGCCCGGAGCAGATCGGCCGCCCGGGAGGACTCCGTGGCGCTCTCCGAGATGGAGGGCGAGAGCAGGCGAGGCGTGCCCGAGGCCAGCATCGCCATCGCCCCCGCCAGCACCAGCCAGGCGGCGAGGAAGGCCCAGCGCCAGCTCGCCACCACCCTTCCCCAGGTCGTGGCGATGGTCCAGGCTCGTTCCGTCCTCAAGCCGGGGCCCAAGTCGGCCGGGGCCATCGGTCGACACGCACCACGTCTCCAGAAGAGACTAGCGCCGTCGGTCGGCGGCCGACCGGCCGGGGCCTCGCACGACCTCCTCCCCGAGCCGTGCCATCAGCCCCCTGGCGGGGGAGGGACCGGCGGCCGCAGCGCCGCGCCGGGCCCGCCGTTGTGCGAGGTCGAGCAGCGCCGCCAGCTGCAGGGCGGCGAGCGCGAGCACGAGCCGGGGAGACGGCGCCCGGGGGAAGGGGGAGAGGGCGAGCAGCAGCACCGCCATCTGGACGCGGCCAGCGACCTGGTGCCAGCGACCGAGGTCGGCGGCAGGCCCCGGGGCGAGCACGTATCGGGCGATGGGCGGGATCGCGCCCGGCCAGGGGAGTCGACCGCGACGCACGCCGGCAAGGGCGGCGGAGAGCGTGAGCCAGCTGTCCACCTCGATGTCGAGGACGGCACCGAGCGGCGTGGGCCCGAGGCACCTGGCCAGGCGGCCGTCCACCGCGTCGAGCAGGGTGCTGGCCAGGAGCGCCCCCCAGAAGGCGGCCCGCTGCGCCCGACCCGCGACGATCGTCGCCCAGGCCGGCAGGGAGAGGCCCGCACGGGCCAACGTCAGCAGGTCGGCAACGGTCACCGCGGGGACGGGAGGCAGGCCGGACCGTCGCTGGCGCCGGTGGGCCGAGACCTCCCCGAGCCGACGGCTCGGGCGACCCTTGAGCAGGCACGCCAGGATGGCGCTCACACGACGGGATCGATGTCGCACGACCAGCCTCGGCCGCGGGGGGCGAGATGGCGGACCCGTTCCAGACGCTCGCCCCGCAGCGTAATCTGCCAGCGGTACTCCCCCCGGAGCCGATGGATGAAGGCGGGGGACGGCCCCTGGAGCCGGATGCCACCGATGCCCTCGCCCACCAGCGCCGAGGCCATCCGCTCCGCGGCCTCACGGGCCACGTTCGCCGCCCGCTCCTGATCCGGGTGCGAGTAGGTGAGCACCCCCAACTGGACGTAGGGGGGGAAGGCGAAGGCCCGTCGGGCGGGGATCTCCTCCAGGTAGAAGCCGAGGTAGTCGCCGTCGCGGGCGCGGCGAAGGCTGTAGTGGTCGGGGTTGGAGGTCTGGACGACGACGCGCGCCGGGCGCTCGCGCCGGCCGGCCCGGCCGGCGGCCTGGGTGACCAGCGCGAAGGCCATCTCGGCCGAGCGGTAGTCGGGGAAGTGGAGCGGGAGATCGGCGTCCACCACCCCAACCGTGGTCACGTTCTCGAGGTCGAAGCCACGGGCCACCAGCTGGGTGCCCACCAGGATGTCGGCACGACCGGCGGCGAAGGTCTCGAAGATCTCGTGGTAGGCGTCGGGGCTGCGAAGGGCGTCCCGGTCCAAGCGCAGCACACGGGCCTCAGGCCAGGTGCGCCGGACCATCCCCTCCAGCCGTTGGGTCCCCACCCCCAGCCCCCGGATCGCCCGTGACCCGCAGGTCGGGCAGAAGACGGGCAGCGGCCTGGTGTACCCGCAGTAGTGGCAGGACAGGCCGTCCAGCTCAAGGTGCTGCACCATCGAGACCGAGCAGCCCGGGCACTCGATCGACTGGCCGCAGTCCCGGCAGGAGAAGAAGGTCGCCGCACCCCTTCGGTTCAAGAACAGGATCACCTGCTCCCCGCGCCGGAGGGCGCCATCGACCAGCTCCGCCAGGCGCCGGCTCAGCGGGCGCCGGTTGCCCTGCCGGAACTCCTCCCCCATGTCCACCAGCTCGACGTGGGCCGGCACCCCTCGCACCCGTCGAGGGAGCTCGGCCAGCGCCAGGAGGCCGCTTCGGGCCTCGCTGTAGGTGGTGACGCTGGGGGTGGCCGAGCCGAGGACGAGGCGGGCGCCGGTGGCCTCGGCCAGCCGCCTCGCCACCCATCCCGCCTCGTAGCGGGGCGTCCGGTCCTGCTTGAAAGCTGGGGAGCCCTCCTCGTCGACGCAGATCAGCCCCAATCGGGGGAGGGGAGCGAAGACGGCCGAGCGACTGCCGATCACCAACGACACCTCGCCCCGTCGCACCCGCCACCATTGCTGGGCCCGCTCCAGGTCGGTCAACCGGCTGTGGAGGACGGCCAGGGGCACGCCCAGGCGCCGGGAGAACCGCTCCACGAGCTGGGGGGTGAGGGCGATCTCCGGCACCAGCACCAGCGCCCGGAGCCCGGCGGCGACGACCTCGGCGGCGGCCGCCATGTACACCTCGGTCTTGCCGCTCCCGGTGACCCCGTGCAGGAGCACCGGTCGCCCGCCCCGGATCGTCTCCAGAGCCCGCCGCTGCTCCGGCGTCAGCTCCGGCCCCGGCTCCGGCGGGCCGGCAGGCAAGGTGGCCTCCAGGAGCCGGCTGTGCCGCGTCTGGCGAGGCGAGGGGCCAGCCCCCGTCGAGCGCCGCCCGCTCCGCACCCGAGGGGGGAGCATGGCACGCAGGCAGTCGATGAGCGGCGCCCAGTAGTGCTCGGCGACCGCCCGCGCCACCTCCACCTGGTGCGGCAGCAGCAGGGGCTCCGGGTCGGCGCGCTCGATCTCCTTGACCTCTCGTCCCGGCTCCCGGGTGTGGACCTCGGTCACATAGCCCAGGGAACGCCGCCTCCCGAACGGCACCCAAACCCGATGGCCGGGGACCACGTCCAGGCCGGCGGGCACGGCGTAGGTGTAGGTCTCCCGCTCCAGGGCACGTCCGGCCTCGACCGCCACCTCGGCGTAGCGCATCGCTCACCGTCGCCGCCGAGGGGGCGAGGGCCGCAGGGGGCGGTATCCCTCTCGGGGTCGCCCTCGCGGACCTCGCGCCTCCTCGACATCTGCCCGACACCCCGGATCGCGAGACGCCTCCCAGGACCTCGCACGCTCGGCCCCCCGCCTCATGGAGGCCCCACCCGGGCCTCCCCATCCGGCCAAGGCGATCGCCACGCGGCCATCCCGTCGCCGGCGCCCGCCGCCCTCGGCGCACGTCCGACCCTCCGCCCGGCCCGGATCCCTCGGCGCCCGACCGGGACCGACAGCCTGCCCTCCCGATCCCCGCGGGAGGCGGTGCTGGGATGGACGCCGTGGGCCCTCGCCCGCGGCCTCGAGCTCGCGGTCGCGGATCGCGGCGCCCCGGTCGGGCGGCTGCTCGCGGCCCTCCCACCGCCCTCCCGCCAGGCCCCTCGAAGGGCACCACGCCGGCCCGACCCCTGCCATGCGTCGCGGCGGCCACACCGCGTCCGACCCCAGCCCGTGCCTCAGCCGGTCAGGATGGACCCGGGATCCACGAGCTGGGCCTGAGCCGGGGGAGAGATCCTCGGCACCTGCGTCGCCCGGAGCTCGAGATGGCTGTCGACCTGCTGACGGATCCCGCTCACGGGATCGGTCCCCGTCAGGTGGACCTCCGCCCCGCCCAGCTGGCCGCTCGGGATCACCAGGTACACGTCCACCTGCGCCTGCGCGGTCCGGAGGAAGGCCTTCTCGGCCGCGCCCACCACCGGGATGGTCTCCAGCTCCTCCAGCTGTGGCGGCGCCGGCGAGATGGCGAAGCGACGGGCGAAGCCCGCCCCGACGTGACCGATCCCGGCCGGGGAGATGGAGAGCGCCAGCAGCGTCGTCTCGCGGAGGAGGTCGAGACGCAGGGCCGGGAAGAGGACGGTCACGGAGGCCACCGGGGTGGCCCTCCAGGCGGCGCCGGAGGAGCCGGCCGAACGGACGAACAGCTGCTGATCCGCGATCACCATGTCGAGGTCGATGTGCTGGCCACCGACGCTCAGCCGGAAGCGGAAGCTGGCGTCGTCGTCCCGAAGACGGCCGCCGGTCACCGTCATGCGCTGCTGGAGCTCCTGGCCGCTCGGGATCTGGCCGCCGGTGAGCTGGACGGTCTGGTCGAGGTCGAAGACGGCGCCATGCCGCTCCAGCGACTGGATGGCGGCGGCGATGCTCCTGGCCTCGGCCCGCTGGTCGGTCGACACGGGCAGGGGAAGGCCGCAGGCGGTCAGCAGGCCGACCGCGAGCAGGGCCGCCACCACCGCCCGTCTCACGACCGCAGCCTCGGCCCGACCACGTCCAGCAGCCGATCGGCCACCGCCCGCTTGGGGGCGCGCTCGAGCTGGACGCTGGTCCCGTCACGGAAGATCAGCACCCCCGCGTTGTACTCCGAGCCGAAGCCGATGTCGGGGCGGCTGATGTCGTTGGCGAAGACGGCGTCCAGCCCCTTCGCCTCGAGCTTCGCGGCCGCCCGGCTCGCCAGCTCCGCGTCCTCGGCGGCGAACCCCAGCCGGAAGACCCGCTCCGTCCCCGGCTCCCGCCCCAGCTCGGCCAGAACGTCCACGTTCCTCTCCAGCTCAAGGACCAGCCGATCTCGCCCCTCGCGCCGGATCTTCACCTCCGAGGGGCGGAGCGGCCGGAAGTCGGCCACCGCCGCCGCCATCACCAGCAGGTCGGCGCCACGGACCTCCTCGCGGAGGGCCTCGAGCATCTCCACCGCCGTCTGCACCGGCCGAGCTCGCACCCCGGGATGCGGCGGGTGCGTGACCGTGGTGACCAGCGCCACCTCCGCGCCCCGATCCGCGGCCGCCACCGCCACAGCGTAGCCCATCTTCCCGCTGGAGTAGTTGCCGATGAACCGCACCGGATCGATCGGCTCGCGCGTCCCGCCCGCGCTGACCACCACCCGCCGGCCCGCCAGGTCGCCCCCAGCGCGCACCGCCCGCCCCATCGCCGCCAGCAGCTCCTCCGGCTCGGGGAGCCGGCCAGCACCGACGTGGCCGCTGGCCAGGTGGCCGGTCCCCGGCTCCACCACCACCCGGCCCTGCCCGCGCAGCTCGTCGACGTTGCGCCGCACCGGTGGGCTGGCCCACATGGCGTCGTTCATGGCCGGCGCGATCACGACGGGGCAACGGGCGGCGAGGACGGTGGCCGTGACCGGATCCGCGGCACGGCCGCCGGCCAGCCGGGCCAGCGCGTCCGCCGTCGCCGGCGCCACCAGGATCAGCTGCGCCCAATCCCCGAGCTCGACGTGCGGCTCCGCACGCCCAGCGCCCCAGAGGTCGGTCAGCACCGGCTGGCCGGTGAGCCCGTGGAAGGTGGCCTGGCCCACGAACCGGAGCGCGGAGGCGGTCATGGCCACCCGAACCTCGGAGCCGGCCTGGACCAGCTGCGAGACCAGGTCGGCCACCTTGTAGGCGGCGATGCTGCCGCAGACCAGCACGGCGATGCGGCGTCCCTGGAGCGCGGGCGGCACCGGCACCGGTCGCAGCGGGCTCACCTCCCCCCCTCCCGCGCCTCCTCCCCGGTGCAGTGGCGACGACGGCGCCGCTCCTCCTCCAGGATGGCCAGGACCTGCCCCACCGCCCGCTCGGCGTCGTCGTTGACGACCACGTGGTCGTAGCGCTCCGCGTAGGACATCTCCACCTCCGCCAGCCGCTGGCGGGCCTGCATCTCCTCCGGCGTCTCCGCCCCTCGCCGCCTCCGGCGGCGTGAGAGCTCCTCCATGGAGGGCGGGCTGATGAAGATGAGCAGGGCGTCGGGCCGACGGCGTCGAACCTGCTCGGCACCCTGGACGTCGATCTTGAGGATCACGTCCCGGCCCTCCTGGCGCACCATCTCCACCCAGCTCTCCGGGGTCCCGTACAGGTAGCCGTTGACGACCGCGTGCTCCAAGAACAGGCCCTCGTCGACCAGGCGGCGGAAGGTCGGCTCGTCGACGAAGTAATAGTGCTCGCCCGGCACCTCGTAGGGTCGGCGAGGGCGGGTGGTGTAGGAGACGGAGTATCTGAGCCTGGGATCGCGCGGGAGCAGCATCTCGATCAACGTGTCCTTGCCCACCCCCCCCGGCCCTGAGAGCACGATCAGGAGGCCGGGGCAGCTCACCGAGGGCCTCCCAGGCGGCTGTCGGCCTCCGCCGACGAGGGGGCCGCGGCTCGGGCGACAACGCACCGGCGGCGCCGGGGGCCATCCGCCTGCCCTGGACGGCGGCTCATGACGACCGCAACCCCTCCCAGAACTCGCGCAGATCGGCCGGGGGTGGGCTCTCGAGCTCCATCTCCTGGCCGGTGCGTGGATGGCGGAGGCGGAGACGGTAGGCGTGCAGCAAGGGCCGGCCTGGCTCGCCAGGACGGGGGCGGCCGTAGACCTCGTCGCCCACCACAGGATGCCCGAGGGCGGCGAGGTGGACCCGGATCTGATGGGTGCGCCCGGTCTCCAGGTCGCAGCGCACCAGGGTGTGGCCGCCCCTTCGTTCCAGGACCCGGACCCTGGTTCGCGCCGGCCGGCCCCCTTCCACCACCGCCATCCGGCGGCGGTCACGGGGGTGGCGGCCGATGGGGCCATCCACGATCTGGTCGGGGGGCCCGATCCCGCCTCGGACCACGGCCAGGTAGGAACGGGAGAGGGTGCGCGCGGCGAGCTGCGCGGCCAGGGCGCGGTGGGCCGCGTCCGTGCGTGCGGCGAGGATGAGCCCCGAGGTCCCCCGGTCGAGGCGATGCACGATCCCTGGCCTGGCCGCTCCCCCGACCGCCGACCAGGGCCCCCCCATGCCCAAGAGGGCGTGGACGAGCGTGCCCGAGTGGTGCCCCGGGGCGGGATGGACCACCATCCCGGCGGGCTTGTCCACCACCACCAGATCCGCGTCGTCATACAGCACCCGCAAGGGGACGCGCTCCGGACTGGGCTCCAGGGCCTGAGGACGGGGCGCCTGGTACTCGATGAGATCCCCCTCACGGACGGGGTCGGCGGGGCGAAGGGGACGTCCACCGCACCAGACGAGGCCCTGACGTGCCAGCCGTGCCGCGGCCGAGCGGCTCAGCGTCGGGTCCAGCTCGGCCAGGACCCGGTCGAGCCGGCCGGCCGTCCCCTTGACCCTCAATCGCCGTGTCTCGCCCGTCGCAGGTACCCGACCAGGATCAGCGCCACCCCGACGGTGATCGCGGAGTCGGCGACGTTGAACACCGGCCAGAAGTGGAGGGCGATGAAGTCGGTCACGGTGCCGTGCACCATACGGTCATAGCCGTTCCCCACCGTCCCCCCCATGATCAGCCCCAGCACCGTTCCGGTCCAGGCGCTCATCGGGGTGCGGACCGCGTACAGGAGCAGGCCCGCGCTCACCAGCACCGAGGCGATCAAGAAGAGCAGGGTCGCCTGAGGAGCGATGCCGAACGCCGCCCCCGAGTTGTGGGTGTTGGCGATCCAGAGGTGGGGGAGGACCTGGACCTCCCGCCCCGGCGCCACCAAGGCCTGGACCAGGATCTTCGTCACCCGGTCGAGGATCACGACCCCAACCGCGACCAGGGCGAAGCACACCTGGCCCGGGCTCACGACGAACGCTCGAGCCCGATCCACAGGTCCCCGTCCACCTCCACCCCGCCCATCCCGTCCGGCCGCTCGGGGCGCATGGTCACGGCCAGGGTCTCCGCCGCCACGTAGCGCCCGAAGCGCTCCAACGCCTCCGCCCACGCGCCACGCGCCTGATAGTAGAGGTGGATGCGATCCTCGATCGCGAGGCCGGTTCGCTTGCGAAGGTCCTGGACGTGCCGGACCGCCTCCCTGGCCAGGCCCTCCAGCCGCAGCTCCTCCGTGACCGTGGTGTCGAGGGAGAGGGCGGGGCCCACCCGTAGCTCCTTGACGTTGAGCTCCTCGCACACGATGGCCGCCACCTCGGGGCGGAAGGCGCGGGGCACGGTGAGCGAGGGGAGAGGCTGGCGGACCCGGATGCGAGCGGCGTCGCGCGCCGCCAGGCCGGCCTGGACCGCCTCGCGCGCCTCCGCCATCTCCTGCTCCAGATCCACGTCCCGGGCCGTGGGATCCGCCGTCGGCCAGGCAGCCAGGTGCACGCTCTCATCCTGACAGAGGTTGCGGTGGATGGCCTCGGCGATGAAGGGCGTGAAGGGTGCGAGCAGCCGGGCCAGCGTCACCAGCGCCTGGTAGAGGGTCTGGTGCGCGGCCAGCTTGTCGAGGTCCGATCCCGACTTCCAGAACCGCCGGCGGGAGCGCCGCACGTACCAGTTCGAGAGGTCGTCCACGAAGGCCTCGATCGGCCGGGCGGCCCCGGTGACGTCGTAGCGCTCCAAGGCCCGGTCCACGGTCTCGACCAGGTGGCTCAGCCGCGAGAGCAGCCAGCGATCCAGCACCGGGCGTCGCTCCAGCGGCACCGGCGCCTCCCGCCCGGGTTCGAAGCCGTCCACGTTGGCGTAGGTGACGAAGAAGTGGTAGACGTTCCAGAGCGTCAACAGGAAGCGGCGGACGATCTCCTTGAACGCCCCCTCACCGGCACGGTAGTTCTCCCCGACCCCGGTCGAGGTGTAGAAGAACCAGCGCACGGCGTCCGCCCCGTAGGTCTCGAACAGGTAGTCGGGATCGAGCACGTTGCCCCGGGACTTGCTCTGCTTGCGGCCCTGGGCGTCGAGCAGGAGGCCGAGGCAGATCACGTTCCGGTAGGCGTTGCGGCCGAAGAGGATGGTGGAGATGGCCAGCAAGGAGTAGAACCAGCCCCGGGTCTGGTCCATCGCCTCGCAGATGAAGTCGGCGGGGAACGAGGACTCGAACTCCTCCCGTCCCCGGTGGGGGTACCCACGCTGGGCGAAGGGCATGGAGCCGGAGTCGAACCAGACGTCCAGGACCTCCGGCACCCGGCTCATCTGCCCTCCACAGCTCGGGCAGGGGAGCTTCACCCGGTCGATGGAGGGACGGTGCAGGTCGGCATCCGGAGGCAGCCCGAGCTCCTCGGCCGAGCCCACGCAGCGTCGGGCGCCACAGGCATCGCAGATCCAGAAGGGGAGCGGCGTCCCCCAGTAGCGGGTGCGGGAGATGGCCCAGTCGACGTTGTTCTCCAGCCAGTCCCCCATCCGGCCCGTCCGCACATGGGCTGGGACCCAGTTGGTCGCCAGGTTGTTGGCCAAGAGCTCCTCCTTGACCGCCGTGGTGCGAACGTACCAGGAGTCCAGCGCGTAGTAGAGGAGCGGGGTCCGGCAGCGCCAGCAGAAGGGGTACGTGTGCCGGATCTGGCCGGAGCGGTAGAGCAACCCGCGCCCCCGGAGGTCGTCCACGATGTGGGCGTCCGCCTCCTTGACGAACATCCCCGCGAACTTCCCCACCTCGGGCACGAACCGGCCCTGCAGGTCGACTGTGTGCCGGAAGGGGATGCCTTGCTCGCGGCAGAGCCGGAGGTCGTCGGCGCCGTAGGCGGCGGCGGTGTGGACGATGCCGGTGCCCTCCTCGACCGACACGAAGTCGGCGGCCACCACGTGCCAAGCCCGCTGGTCGTCCCCCATCCACTCCCTGAGGTAGGGGAAGACCGGCTCGTAGGACCAGCCGACCAGGTCGGCGCCCTTCATGCGCTCGACCACCTCGTACGGTCCCTCCAGGACCTCCAGCCGAGCCTCGGCGAGGATCAGCTCCTCGCCCTGCTGGCGGACCCGGACGTAGTCGAGGTCCTCGCCCACCGCCAGGGCCACGTTGCCGGGCAAGGTCCAGGGCGTCGTCGTCCAGGCGAGGAAGCTGGTGCCAGGATCGTCGCGGAGCCGGAAGCGCACGAAGACGCTGGGATCCGGGGTGTCGTCCTGCCACCCCTGGGCCAGCTCATGGCTCGACAGCGGGGTCATGCAGCGCGGGCAGTAGGGGGCGACCCGGAAGTCCTGGTAGATGAGCCCGCGATCCCACATCGTCTTGAGCGCCCACCAGACCGACTGGATGTAGTCGGAGGTCAGGGTCCAGTAGGCGTGCTCGTAGTCCTGCCAGAAGGCCATCCGACGCGAGAAGCGGGTCCAGGCGTCGACGTAGCGATAGACGCTCTGCCGGCAGAGCTCGTTGAAGCGCTCGATGCCGAACTCCTCGATCTGCTGCTTGCCGGAGATGCCGAGCTGCTTCTCCACCTCCAGCTCGACCGGGAGCCCGTGGGTGTCCCAGCCAGCCTTGCGCTCGACGAAGTCACCCTTCATCGTCCGGTAGCGAGGGAAGAGGTCCTTGAAGGCCCTCGCCTCGACGTGGTGGGTGCCGGGCATCCCGTTGGCCGTCGGGGGCCCCTCGTAGAAGACGAACCGTGGGCCGCCGCGACGCCGGGCCAGGCTCTCCTCGAACGTGCCCTCCCGCTCCCACAGCTCGACGATCTGCCGCTCCATCGCCGGCAGGTCGGGCTTCGCGGTGACCTCCTCGAACGTCCTCTTGGTCTGCATATGCGTCGTCCTCGCAGGGTCGACTGGGGGACGAGCGGTCAGGGCACGTCGCCACCCACCTTCTGGGACCACGGGGACACCACCGCCGCGGCAGGCATCGAGCCCCTGACGGCGGCCCAGCTCGGAGTGACCTCGGCCCGCCGACGCTCACCCGTCCCGACCTGCGCCGGTTGCCCTCGACGGCTGGCGGCGGGTCTACCCGTCTCCTTCGTCGCCGTTTGGGGCGTTAAGTTTACCGAGAGACGGTATTGCCGATCGCCCTCGGGCGGGTCCCATGTCGTATCTAGGAGAGACCACGAGCATGGCGCTAGGAGTCGGCGACAGGCTAGGATCTCTCCGGATCGACGAGCCCCTCGGTGAGGGAAGGCTGGGCACGGCCTACCGCGCCTCCCATCCCGAGCAAGGGCCGGTCGTGGTCAAGCTCCTGCACCGGCTGCGGGCGGCGGGTGCCCCGGAGCGCTTCCTCGCCCTCGCCAGCCGTCTCGCCGAGGTCACCCACCCCAACCTGGCGCAGGTCCTCGAGTACGGGGTCCACGAGGACGTGCCCTACCTGGTGGTCGAGGCGGCGGGGGGCGTCCCGCTCGACCTCCGCTTCCCCGTCGGGCCGCCGCCGACCGCCGTCGCCCTCCCGATCCTGAGCGCGGTGGCCGCGGCCCTCGACCACCTGCACCACCTCGGTCTGGTCCACGGCGGTCTGGCCGCCCACCAAGTCTTGCTCGACGACCGCGACCGACCGACGGTCACCGACTTCGGCCTCTGGCCCCTGTGGGCGATGGCCGAGGGCGCCGGTGACGCCGTCGCCGACGCGGCTCCCGAGCTCCTCGCCGGGGCGGCGCCGACCGCCGCCAGCGACCGGTACGCGTTCGCCGTTCTGGCCCACCGGCTGCTCGCCGGCGGCCCGCCCCCACCGGTCGGGCCCGGTCAGGCCGCCGCTCAGCCCGACGGCCTTCCCCCGGCCCTCGGCGTCGAGCCAGAGGGGCGCGTGGGCGAGGCCCTGGCCAGGGGCCTCGAGCGAGAGCCGGAGGCCCGCTGGGAGAGCTGCGGGGCCATGGTCGGCGCGCTCCGTGCGGCGATCGCGCAAGACATCCCCCCGCTCGTGATCACCCCCCCGGGGGAGGCCGGGCCCGGACCAACCGGCTGGCGGCGCCAGGGCCTGGTCTACGGGGCCGGCGCCGTGGGGGTGGCGGCGGCGATCGTCCTGGGCCGGGCGGTCTGGAGCGGCCCGGACGTGGTGGCGGTGGGGCTCTCCAGCTCGACGGTCGCCCCCGGCCAGGTGGTCGTGGTCAGCGCCGTCAACCTCCCGGCCGAGCAGAGCGGGACGGTGGTGTTGCACAGCCAGCCGGTGACCCTCGGCAGCTTTCGGGCCAACGCCCAAGGAGAGGTCCGTGTGCGTGTGACCATCCCCCGCTGGACGCCTCCCGGCCAGCACCACCTAGCGCTGTGCTGGAGGGGCGCCTGTCAGGGCGACGCCCGGCTCAACGTCCTCGCCCTGCCGTCCTCGCCCATCCCGCCACCGACCCCGAAGGCCGGTATCTCGAGAACGTCCTCACTGCCGCCCCCGCCGGCGGTCCAGGGGGCCCCACCACCCACGCCGGCCCACCAGCCCAGGTCCACCAAGACGAGCACGGCCCACCACAGCGCCTCCGCGGCCCCGGCTCCGGCTCCGGCTCCAGCCCCCTCCTCGTCGACGCCGCCGCCGACCTCGACGCCGCCGCCGCCCCCGACGCCGCCGCCTCCGACCTCGACCCCGCCGCCTCCGACCTCGACGCCGACGCCGCCGCCTCCGACCTCGACCCCGCCGCCACCGACGCCGACCCCGTCCGCCACCGCCTCGGCGACCTCTCCCGGCGCGAACGCCGTTGCCGCTGAGTAAGCGATAGTCTCATACGGCACCCCTCACGGGGTTGCCCTCGCGGGCTTCGCGCTTCCCCGCCGCGTGCCCGAGAAGCCCGGGTCTTACCGCGGCTCTGCGCTTCACGAAGGCTCCAACTGAGCCTACGGGCGAGTACCTCGCCAGGTTGATCGCGGCGTTCTCATCGCGCTGGTGGCGCGCCCCACAGCCGTCGCACGTCCAGTGCTCGGCCCAACCGAGGTCCTGGATCGAGCCGCACCGATGGC
>DATGLL010000008.1:0-10990 GCA_035294145.1 Candidatus Dormiibacterota bacterium
TGGCCCGCCGGATGACCCCACCGGCCGATGGGTTGGGCGCACCCCGCTCCAGCCGCGCTGGCGCCAGCGCACGCGCAACCGCTGCGGGTGGATCGTGGCCCCCGAGCCCAGGCCAGCCAGCGGGCCAGCTGGGCCAGCGCCCAGATCCCCAGCTCTGCGGCCCCCCGGGTCAGCCGGCGGGTGGCCCGACGGACGGTGGCGCAATCCAGGCCCAGGTGCGCTGCGATCTGAGGTGCGGCCAGCCCCGATCTGCCATGCGGATGCGTCCCCGGCGCCGTCGCCGCCGTCGGGGAGGCGTCGGCTGCCTCGGCCGTCGCTGGAGGTCAGCCTGCGGCTCGGCGGTGAGGGCGGCGCGAGGCGTCGCCGACCTGGCCATGGCTCGAGCGTGCCCCAGCGCCCGGCACGAGCTGCACCCCAGGCCTTTCAGACCCCCAGACCCCCTCTAGCGGGGGCAGGCGCGCTCGGGCCGCGGTCTCGTTGAGCCGCCGTTGAGGCGTCGCCGCCTACGGTCGAGGCATGCCACTCGATGTCTGGATGCTGGGCTTCCTGCTCCTGCTGACGGCCGCGAGCTTCCTCTACGTGGTCGGGTTGAGGGAGCTGCCCTGATGGCGCTCGAGGCGCTCGCCGGTGTGCTCGCGCTGCTGGTGACCATCTACCTCTTCGTCGCCCTGCTGTTCCCGGAGCGATTCTGAGATGGCCCTGGACGTCCTCGGCGTCGCCGTCACCTTCCTCGTCACCTTCGGGAGCGCCTGGGCCATCGGCCCCTACCTCCATCGGGTGTTCACCGGCGGGCGGGTCTTCCTGAGCCCGCTCGTGCGGCCGGCGGAGCGCGCCCTCTACCGGCTCTCGGGCATCGAGGAGGGCCAGGAGCAGAGCTGGGTCCGATACCTGGTCGCCATGCTCCTGGTCCAGGTGACAGGCCTGCTGCTGACCTACCTCATCCTGCGCACCCAGAACCATCTGCCGCTCAACCCCATGGGCTTCGGCCCGGTCGCCCCCGACCTGGCCATGAACACCGCGATCAGCTTTGCCACCAACACCAACTGGCAGAGCTACAGCGGCGAGCAGACGATGTCCTACCTCAGCCAGATGCTGGGGCTGACCCTCCACAACTTCCTGTCGGCGGCGACCGGCATCGCGCTGGCGGTGGCGCTGGTCCGCGCCCTGGCCAGCCGTCGGCTCACGACGATCGGCAACTTCTACGTGGACGCCACCCGGGCGATCCTCTACGTGCTGCTCCCGATCTCGGTGGTGGGCGCGCTGTTCCTGGCCTCCCAGGGGGTGGTCCAGAGCCTGGCCAGCTATCCGGTGGCGCACACCCTCGAGGGGGCGCGCCAGGTCATCGCCATCGGCCCGGTCGCCTCCCAGGAGGTGATCAAGGACCTGGGCACCAACGGCGGCGGCTTCTTCAACGCCAACTCGGCCCATCCTTTCGAGAACCCGAACGGGCTCACCAACCAGTTCGAGATCTTCTTGGAGCTGCTCCTGCCCTTCGGGCTGGTGGCCATGTTCGGGCGCTGGGTCGGCAACCCAAGGCAGGCCTTGGCTATCGGTGGGGCGATGGCGGTCATCCTCATCGGGGCGACCGGCATCGTCGCCGGTGCCGAGCAGGCCGGCAACCCGGCCCTGAGCGGGGTCGGCGTCGACCAGGCCAGGACGCCAACCCAGGCCGGGGGCAACCTGGAGGGCAAGTCGGTCCGCTTCGGGCCCATCTACTCGGCCGAGTTCGTCGTGGCCACCACCGGCACCAGCACCGGGGCCGTCGATGCCTCCCACGACAGCCTCACCCCGATCGGGGGCATGGTGCCCATGGTGTTGATGCAGCTGGGCGAGGTGACCCCGGGCGGGGTCGGCTCCGGCCTCTACGGGATGCTGATGTTCGCCATCATCGCCGTCTTCGTCGCCGGCCTGATGGTGGGCAGGACGCCCGAGTACCTGGGCAAGAAGATCGAGTCCCGGGAGGTCAGGCTGGCCGTCCTGGCGCTGCTGGTCGGACCGGCCGTCGTCCTCGGCCTCACCGCCCTCTCGGTCTTGCTGCCGGCGGGCAGGGCGGGGCCCCTGAACCCTGGGCCGCACGGGTTCAGCGAGATCCTCTATGCCTTCTCCTCCACCGTCGGCAACAACGGCAGCGCCTTCGCCGGCCTCAGCGGCAACACGCGCTACTACAACCTGACCCTGGCCCTGGCCATGTGGCTCGGCCGCTTCTTCTTCGTGATCCCCCTGCTGGCCCTGGCCGGGTCGCTGGCCGGCAAGCGGGTGGTGCCGGCGGGCCCCGGCACCCTGGCCACCGACACCCCGCTCTTCAGCGGGCTGCTGGTCGGCGTGATCCTGATCGTGGGCGCGCTCACCTTCCTCCCCGCCCTGACCCTCGGCCCCCTCCTGGAGCACCTCCAGCTGGCGGCGGGGCAGCTGGCGCGCTGAGGTGGGCGTGATGGAGGAGAAGGTGGAGGGGAAGGCCCGCTCCGAGCGCCACCGGCGCCGTCGGCGCTCCCGCCTCTGGGCCCCCGAGATCCTGGTCCCGGCCGCCCTGGCCAGCCTTGGGAAGCTCGACCCGCGCTGGCAGGCGCGCAACCCGGTCATGCTCGTGGTCGAGGTGGGCGCCCTCGTGACGACCCTCACCGCCCTGACCGGTCTCGTGCACCACGCGAGCGACGGGCCCTTCACCGCCCAGGTGGCGCTCTGGCTCTGGTTCACGGTGCTCTTCGCCAACTTCGCCGAGGCGATGGCCGAGGGCCGCGGCAAGGCCCAGGCGGCGAGCCTGCGCCGCACCCGCTCCGAGCTCGTCGCCCGACGCCTGAGCGCGGGGGGCGAGGAGCGGGTGCCCGCCTTGTGGCTGCGCCGGGGCGACCGCGTCGTCTGCGAGGCCGGCGACGTCATCCCCGGGGACGGGACCGTGATCGAGGGCATCGCCTCGGTGGACGAGTCGGCCATCACCGGCGAGTCGGAGCCGGTCATCCGCGAGGCCGGCGGCGACCGCAGCTCCGTGACCGCCGGCACCAGGGTGCGGTCCGACCGGATCGTGGTCGAGATCACCGCCAACCCGGGCGAGACCTTCCTCGACCGGATGATCGGCCTGGTCGAGAGCGCCTCCCGGCGCAAGACGCCGAACGAGATCGCCCTCAACATCCTGCTGGCGGCGCTGACCATCATCTTCGTGCTGGCGGTCGCGACCCTGGAGCCCTTCGCCCGCTACGCAGGCACGTCGGTGCCGATCACGGTCCTGATCGCGTTGCTGGTCTGCCTGATCCCGACCACCATCGGGGCCCTCCTCTCCGCGGTCGGCATCGCCGGCATCGACCGGCTCCTGCAGCGCAACCTGGTCGCCCTCTCGGGTCGGGCGGTGGAGGCGGCCGGGGACGTGGACACGTTGCTCCTGGACAAGACCGGCACCCTCACCTTCGGCAACCGACAGGCCTCGGAGCTGCTCCCGGCGGCCGGGGTGACCATGGAGCGGCTGGTCCGCGCGGCCGCTCTCTCGAGCCTCGCCGACGAGACCCCGGAGGGCCGCTCGATCGTCACCCTGGCCCGACGGCTGGGGGGGCCCGACCCGGAGGGCGACGGGGGCGATGGGAAGGAGATGACCTTCGTGCCCTTCTCGGCCACGACCCGGATGAGCGGCGTCGACCTCGACGGCCATCGCATTCGCAAAGGGGCGGCGGACCGCATCGCCGCCTGGGTCGGGCACCCCCTGCCCGCGGATGTCCAGGCCACCGTCGACGCCATCGCCCGCGCCGGCGGCACCCCGCTGGTGGTGGCCGAGGACGACCAGGTGCTGGGCACCGTGGACCTCAGGGACATCGTCAAGCCCGGGATCCGGGAGCGCTTCGCCGAGCTCCGTCGCATGGGCATCCGCACGGTGATGATCACCGGCGACAACCGCCTCACCGCTGCCACCATCGCCCGAGAGGCCGGGGTGGATGACTTCCTGGCCGAGGCCACTCCGGAGGAGAAGCTGGAGCTGATCCGAAGGGAGCAGGCCGAGGGCCGAATGGTGGCGATGAGCGGCGACGGCACCAACGACGCCCCCGCCCTGGCCCAGGCCGACGTGGCCGTGGCCATGAACTCCGGCACCCAGGCGGCCAAGGAGGCCGCCAACCTGGTCGACCTCGACAGCGATCCCACCAAGCTGATCGAGGTCGTCGCGGCGGGCAAGCAGATGCTGATCACCCGGGGGGCGCTGACCACCTTCAGCATCGCCAACGACGTGGCCAAGTACTTCGCCATCCTGCCGGCCATGTTCTCCGGCTCCCTGCCCGCCCTGGGCGCGCTCAACGTCATGCGTCTGGCCAGCCCGAGCAGCGCCGTGCTCTCGGCGGTCATCTTCAACGCCCTGGTCATCGTGGCCCTGATCCCGCTGGCGCTGCGTGGCGTCCGCTACCGCCCCGTCGGTGCGGCCTCGCTGCTGCGTCGGAACCTGCTCGTCTACGGCCTCGGTGGCATCGTCGCCCCCTTCATCGGCATCAAGCTGATCGACCTGCTGGTCACCGCGGCCCACCTGGTCTGAGGAGGGATACGGCATGCTCGCTTCCATCCCGGCTGAGCTGCTTCGAGCGCTCCGGCTGACGCTGGTGGTGGCGGCGGTCACCGGCGTGATCTACCCGCTGGCCATCACCGGCCTGGCCCAGGGCCTCTTCCCCGGCCAGGCCAACGGCAGCCTGGTCACCGAGAACGGCCGGGTCGTGGGCTCCGCGCTCATCGGCCAGGAGTTCACCAGCCCGCGCTACTTCCACGGCCGCCCCTCGGCCACGGTCAACGCCACCACCGGCAGGCCCCAGCCCTACGCCGCCGACAACTCGGGGGGCAGCAACCTGGGCCCCAGCAACCCCGCCCTGATCGAGCGGGTGGCGAAGGAGGTCCAGGCCACCCGCCAGCAGGACCACCTCCCCCCCGACGCCACCATCCCCGTCGACCTCGTCACCACCGACTTCAGTGGGCTCGACCCCGACATCAGCGAGGCCTCGGCCCTGCTCCAGGTGACGCGGGTGGCGCGGGCACGCCACCTCGACCCGGCCAAGGTGCGATCGCTGGTGGAGGATCACGTCCACGGCCGCATGCTCGGGGTCTTCGGGGAGCCGTACGTCAACGTCCTGGAGCTGAACCTGGCCTTGGATCGCGGGGAGGCCGGCTGAGGACGTGGGCGTGCCGAGCTTCGGGGATGCCAGCGTCCCCGGACGGGACCCAGGTCGGCCGGCACGCCGGGGCCGTCTGAAGCTCTACCTGGGGGCCACGCCCGGAGCCGGGAAGACCTTCGCCATGCTGCGCGAGGCGCACGAGCTGGCGGCCCAGAGCCGCGACGTGGTGGTCGCCTACGTCGAGACCTACGGCCGCCCGCGCACCGTGGAGCTGGCCCGGGGGTTGGAGGTGATCCCGCGGAGGAAGGTGCCGTACCGGGGCATCGTGCTGGAGGAGATGGACCTGGAGGCGGTGCTCGCCCGCCGGCCCGAGGTCGCCCTGGTGGACGAGCTGGCCCACACCAACGTGCCCGGGCTACGCCACGCCAAGCGCTGGCAGGACGTCGAGGCGCTGCGCGACGCCGGCATCGACGTGATCTCGACCGTCAACGTCCAGCACATGGAGAGCGTGAAGGACCTGGTCGAGAAGGTGACCGGGGTCCCGGTGCGGGAGACCCTCCCCGACCGGGTGCTGGACGACGCCGACGTGATCCAGTTCATCGACATCGCCCCCGAGGCCTTGCTCAAGCGCATGCGTCACGGGAACGTCTACCCCGCAGGCAAGGTCGACGACGCCTTGGCCCACTTCTTCCGGCCCCGGAACCTCGCCGCCCTCCGGGAGATCGGCCTGAGGCTGGTCGCCGACTCCATGGCCCGCCATCGCCAGGTGGTCGGGGCGCCCGAGGACGTGCTGGTGGCGATCTCCTGCGGCCCCAGCTCCGAGGACCTGATGCGTCGCGGGGCCCGCCTGGCCCGACGCAGCGGAGGCTCCTGCGTGGTGGTGACGGTCCAATCGGCCCCCGAGCTGGAGCACGAGCAGGAGCGGCTCCGAGGGCTGGCCCGGCAGCTCGGCTGCGCCTTCGCCCTCCTGGGCGGCAGGGACGTCCCCGGCGCCATCCTCCAGGCGGCTCGGGACGTCGGGGCCGAGCACGTGGTGGTCGGGGAGGGCGTGGCCAGGGGCGTCCTGAGCTGGCTGCGCCCAAGCCTCGCCGATCGGATCATCGATGGCTTGCCCGAGTCCGACGTCCACGTGATCGCGCGCCGCCCGGCCCCCCAGCCGGGGCAGGGGCCTGCCCTCGGCGAGGAGCGCCGGCCTGATCCCATCGCCCTGCTGCACCAGGTCTCGTCCATCCGGGGGCGGCGGGCCACGCTGCGCGTCTACCTCGGTTACGCACCTGGCTGCGGCACCACCACCGCCATGCTCGACGAAGGACGCCGACGGGCTGGGCGGGGGACCGACGTGGTCGTGGCCGCCTACCGTCTCCACGACGATCCGCGCTCGGCCCTGGGCAGCCTCGAGGCGCTGGGTGGGCCGCGAGAGGCCAGGGAGCGACCGCTGGACGCCGAGGCGGTGCTGGCCAGGAACCCCCAGGTGGTGTGCGTCGACGACCTCACCGCCCCGGACGTCCACGGTCGTCCGGCGCTGGAGTCGGTCCCGGCGCTCCTCCAGGCTGGGATCACGGTCCTGGCCACCCTTCACCTCACCTCCCTCCGCAGCGCCGCCCAGGCGGTGTCCAACCTGCGCGGCCGTCCCCTCCCAGGCCCGGTGGTCGAGGATCACCTCCTGGACGCCATCGACGAGTTCGAGCTGATCGACGTGCCACCAGACGAGCTGATCTGCCGGATCCGCCAACGGGACCTCCTGCCCCCAGCCCGGCTGGCGATGGCGATGCAGGGGGAGCTGCGGCCCGAGGTGCTAACGATGCTCCGGGAGATGCTGCTGCGTCTCTGCGCCGACCGCGTCGACCAGCAGCTGGTGGGCGAGCTACGCACCCCAGACAGCCCTCCCCTGCGGGTGAGGGAGCACCTCGTGCTCTGCCTGCCGCCCCGAGCCGGCTTGGAGGACCGTATTCGGGCCACCGCCAAGTATGCGCAGGCCCACGACGCCACCTTCGCCGTGGTCTCGGTGCTGTCACCGGGGAACGCCAGGACGGAGCAGCGAGCGCTCGACGCCTACCGCAGCCTACTCGACGAGCTCCAAGGGGAACTCGTCTGCCTCCGAGGCCGCGACGTCGCCCCCCTCGTCACCAGGCTCATCCGGGAGTCGCTCGCCACCGAGGTCGTGCTCGGGCGCCGTCGGCGGGGCTGGCGGCCGTGGGGCCTCACCGCCCGTCTCATCCGACGGCTCCAGGGGGTGGACCTCCACGTGCTGCGGCCCCGGGGCTGAGGCGCCCTGGCCTGCGACCTGAGAGGGACTGGCAGCGGGCGCGCCCGCATCGAGCGGGCCATCCGGCTGGCTCGGGCGCCCCACGCTCGACCGCATGCGCCGGAGCTATCGGGGGGAGGGCCGTGTGGCAGGGTGGTGCTGCGTCTCGGCGGCGAGGGCCCGCACGCCGGCCACCAGGACGTCCACGAGCTGACGCACGTAGCGCTGCCGCTGCGCGGTCGAACTGCCCTCCGGGCGCAGCAGCTCTTCGTGGATGAGAAAAGCGATGAGCGCTCCGTTGATCTGCTTGGCCAGCATGTTCGGATCGATACGTTCCAGCGCGGCGGCCGGCAGGCGTCGTCGCAGCATCTCCGCCAGCTCTCGCTCGGCGGGGTCGAGCACGCCCTGAAGATAGCGGGTGGCCCAGGCTGGGCGTTCGTGCGCCGCCCTCAGCACCACCTCGAAGCGGCGCCGCCCCTCGGGCCGGGCGACGCCCTCCAAGAACCTGAGCCCGAGCTCGTAGAGGGCGTCATCGAGCCCCCCTTCGGCGGACAGCCGGCGAATCCCCTCTCGGGGCCCGCGGACGGTGTCCTCGATCAGGGCCGCCATGATCGCCTCCTTGGAGGCGAAGTAGTGGTAGAGGGACCCTGGGCGAAGCCCCGCAGCCTCGGCGATCGCGCGCAGGCCCGTCCCCTCGAAGCCATGCTCGGCGAAGAGCGTGGTGGCAGCGTCGAGGATGCGGCGCCGCTGTTCCTCGTAGCGCGGCGTAGGACCAGGAGGGCGACCTGGCGGCATCTCAACCCCCTCCCTGGGCGAGTCCCCCGGGCAAGGCGGTCGCCTCCTCCCGAGAGGGGCGCTTGAATAAATCAAACAAACGTCCGATTGAAAATTCCATGGGCGTATCTAAGGCGGGATCGCCGACGCGCGTGTCACCACCCCTCGAGGCGGTGGCCCAGGGCCCGCGGCGTTGGCTCGGGCTCGTCTTCGTCGGCCTCGGGGTGGCGCTGATCATCGTCGACTCGACGATCGTCAACGTCGCCATCCCTCCCATCATCCGCGACATCGGGCTCACCTCCACGGAGGCGCAATGGGTCCAGGAGGTGTACACGCTGGTCTTCGCCTCCCTGCTGCTGGTCTGGGGAAGGCTCGCCGACCGCTACGGCCGTCGACTCCTCTTCCTGCTCGGCACCGGGATCTTCGCCGCCGCAAGCGTCCTCGCCGCCCTCTCCCAGAGCGGGCCGGAGCTGATCGGGAGCCGCGTCGCCCAGGGGGTCGGGGGTGCCATGATGCTGCCCACCTCGCTCTCGCTGCTCAACGCCGGCTTTCGTGGCCGTGACCGCGGCATCGCCTTCGCCGTCTGGGGATCGACGATCGGGGCCGCCGGCGCGCTCGGGCCGCTGCTGGGTGGCTGGCTGACGACCGCGTTCAGCTGGCGCTGGGCGTTCGGCGTCAACATCCCCTTCGGGCTCGCCGTGCTGCTCGGCGCGCTGGCCTTCGTGGCGGAGTCCAGGGACGAGGGTGCCTCCGGGGGGAACGATCTCCTCGGCGCCTCGCTCTCGGTTCTGGGCTGCGGCGGCATCGTCTTCGGGCTCATCGAGGGCCGCCAGTACGGCTGGCTCCGGCTCGCCCGTCCTCTCTCCATCAGCGGCGTCTCCTGGCCGCAGCAGGTCTCCCCGATCCCCGTCGCCTTCGCGGTCGGCGTCGTGGCGCTGGCGCTCTTCGTCGTCGCCGAGCTGCGTCGCAGCCGCCAGGGCAAGGTCGTCCTCCTCGACCTCCGGCTCTTCCGCATCCCCTCCTTCCGCAACGGGAACCTCGCCGCCGCGATCGTGAGCCTGGGCGAGTTCGGCCTCCTCTTCTCGCTCCCCCTCTGGTTCGAGAACGTCCGCGGCTACACCGCCTTCCAGACCGGTCTCGCCCTGCTCCCTCTGGCGATCGGGAGCGTGGTCTCCAGCGGGCTGGCCGTTCAGCTCGGCGCACGTCGCGGGGCCGCGTTCGTCGTCCGGTTGGGGATCGCGCTGGAAGCCCTGGCGGTGATCGGGATCGGCATCGTGATCGGGCCCACCACGCCGTGGTGGGAGACGACGCCCCCGCTCTTCGTCTACGGGATGGGCGTCGGGTTGGCCACCGCGCAGCTCACCGGCGTGGCCCTGGTGGACGTCCCCGTCGAGAGCAGCGGTCAGGGGTCCGGGATCCAGAGCACGACCCGGCAGGTGGGCTCGGCGTTCGGGGTCGCGGTGCTGGGGAGCGTGCTCTTCGGCGTGCTCACCCGCCAGTTGTCCGGGACCTTGGCACAGCACCTGCCGCTGCCGGCCGGGCAGCGCGAGGCGATCGTCGAGGCGGTGCAGCAGAGCGCCGGCGCCGTCATCGCCGGGCTGGCCCACAACCCCCACACGGCGCTGGTCGCCGAATATGCCCGAGATGCCTTCTCGGAGGCCACGCGCTGGACCGCCTTTTGCGCCGCCGCCTTCTTGATCCTCGGCCTCCTGGCCAGCCTCTCCCTGAGCCGGGGGAGCGCTCTCCGGTCGAAGGAAGGGGAGGGGAAGCTCGGGCGTGTCGCGCCGGATAGAGGCAGGGGTCCCGGCTCGGCCTGAGACGTCCCCGTGCCGGGCCGAGACAGACGTCACCGACCCGTCGCTCGGCTCTGGCCGGCGGCCCTGCCGCTGCGGACCAGGTCGCTGCGGGCGGCGCCGTAGAGGCGGTCGTAGCCGGGCCGGAACTCGGGCACGGTCTGGCCTGCCAAGACCCGGAAGAGGTCGGCCACTCGGCCCGGACCGCGCCCAGCACCCGGAGGGGGAAGCGCAGCCGGCCCTCCAGGCCCCCGCCGTGCTCGTCGGCGCGCTGGTTGGAGACCGGGACGCGGAGCAGATGCGGCGGCGCTGGCGCCAGACGGCCGGGACCGAACGTTCCCTCCGGGTGAACCTGTGGTGAACGGGTCGGGCGGAGACGCCCGAGAGGGGCCCCCCTTCACCCCGGGCTTCCGTGAAGCGTCGCCCGGGGCATACTCGACGCATGGGGGATGACCACGCCGCTCCGCCCCTCGACACCACCGGGCCGGCCACCGAGGACCTGCTCCGCCGCTTCCTGGAGCGCCACAGCCCGGCCACCGCCCGGGCCTATGCCACCGATCTCCAGGACCTGGCCCGCTTCCTGGAGACCCCGCTCTCCCGGGCCCTCGCCACCCTCCTCTCCGATCCCGCCGCCGCCTCCCGCCTGGCCTTGGACTACGCCCTCCACCTCCGCTCCCGCTCCCTGGCCCCGGCCACCGTGGCCCGCCGACTGGCCACGCTGCGGGCTCTGGTCGGACAGGCCCGGGAGCTGGGCCTGGTGGACTGGACGCTGGAGCTCCCCTCCCTGGAGGAGGTGGAGGCGGCCCGGGAGCGCTCCTCCGAGCCGAAGACGCCCTACGTCTTCCGTTGCCGCCGAGTACGCAATAGCACTCACGCGGCACCCCTCACGGGGTTGCCCTTGCGGGCTTCGCGCTTCCTCGCCGCGTGCCCGAGAAGCCCGGGTCTTACCGCGGCTCTGCGCTTCGCGAAGGCTCCAACTGAGCCTACGGGCGAGTACCTCGCCAGGTTGATCGCGGCGTTCTCATCGCGCTGGTGGCGCGCCCCACAGCCGTCGCACGTCCAGTGCTCGGCCCAACCGAGGTCCTGGATCGAGCCGCACCGATGGC
>DATGLL010000009.1:0-17965 GCA_035294145.1 Candidatus Dormiibacterota bacterium
ACGGCGCCCCTGATCCCAACCTCCCCTCCTGAGCCCCAGGAGGTCAACCCGACGGCCAACCGGTTTGCCCGCCCGGGACCGCCCCCCGCGCCAGCAGGCATCGACCGCGGCCCGACCGACCGATCTCCCCTCGGGGTCGAGGCCGGCCCCCGCGCCCCCTGCTCGGCCACGCCACGGGCGCGTGCACGGCGGCCGGGGCGGAGCGGAGGGGACCCGGACGGTGCCCTGGAATGCTCGTTGCGAGCGTCAGGGCCAGGGCGTCGCCCCGGGCGACGGAGGACCGGCGTGGGGGCGCCTTGCCGCCCTCCACGGCGACCCCAGCCGCGACCACTCGGGGAGCCGGCCGGCGACGTGGGCCTGATCGAGCTGCGAGAGACGGTGGTCGGGACCTCGCCGAGCTGTCGATGGTGCCGGCACGATGCCGCTCACGCTGGCCTCGAGGGCAACCGGGAAGGGCCTCGATGTCGGAGGATGGCACCGCCGCTGGTGCTGCAGGGCTCGGCCGAACGACTGGCCTCGGGGCGGGTCACCTGACGACCGACTTCGGGGTTGGGCGCAGTGGGGTGACGACCATCTGCTCTCGGTCGAGCAAGGGGCCGATCCGGGGAGCGATCTCCGCCTTCCACTGTTCGCTCTCGTAGACCGCCGCGTAGAGCCGTTGCCGTTCCGCCTCGTCCTCGAAACGGCGGATCCAGACGTAGAGATCGGGGTCCTCGACGGCCACGAAGCTTCCCACCACGACCATTCCCTTGGAGACCTGGAAGGGGATGACGACCTCCTCCATCAACCGCACCAGATCGTCTCGGCATCCCGGTCGTGCTCGGTATTGCCTGAGCTCGAACAGCACCTGCTTCCTCCTCTCGTCTCAAGGCGCCGGCTCCTTCGGTGGACCGTTCACCGAGTGAACGCCGGCATGACACCGGCCGCTGCCCCCGGCGTGGCGAGGTCGACGTCGTCGGCCACCTCCCCCCGAGCGACCCTATGGACCTGGCCCTCAGGCGACGCCATCTCGGGGCGACGCTGGGTGGCGGAGAGGGTGGGATTCGAACCCACGACACGGTTACCCGTGTACGGCATTTCCAGTGCCGCGCCCTCGACCGGACTAGGCGACCTCTCCGCTCGTCCGGCAGACGGATAGCAGTGTACTCCGGTGGCAGAGCGCCCCAGCCCAGGTCACCCCTGGGTGGGAATGGTCAGGTCGGCTTCGACCCCCACCTCATCGGCCACCTTGAGTGCTCCCAAGAAGGCCGAGAAGGGTTTGATGCCCCAGTCGGTTTGTCGGATGCGGGCTCGAGCGTGAGCCCGGATCCCGCCCTGGCCCGGCTCCACCGTCACCTCGACCGTGGCCGGCGCCGAGCGACCAGCCATCTCCAGGTTCCCCACCAACATGGCCTGCACCCGACCCTGGTCGGAGCTCAGGCCCTGGACCTCGCGCGACTGGAAGCGGATGGTGGGATAACGGTCGGTGTGCAGCACCTTGCGCTCGATGTTGGAGTGGATCTCCTGACGGTCGCCGTCCGACAGGGATCGGGCCCCGCCGTGCCCCTCGCGTACCTCCAGGCTCCGGCCGTCGACCGTCACCTCGACCCGACCGCTGGGACCCTCGGAGATCTCGACCTTGCCTTCCCACCGTGTGGCCTCGATGAGGAGGTCGTGCCCGAGGCGAGCCCCTGCCCCCTCACGACGGGTCGAGATCCGCAGGCTGCCCTGCGCCGGCCCGATCGAGAACGTGCCCACGGGAAGATCCATGACCGTCAACCTCCGATCCTAAATCCGCTCGCCGCCCGGCCGCCGCCATGGAGTTGTCAACCCGGACCGGCTCAGACCTCGACCTGCTCACCGTCCTCGGCCCAGCGCACGTGAAACGTGCCTGGGCGATCCACACGGTGGAAAGTGTGGGCCCCGAAGTAGTCGCGAAGTCCCTGCACCAGGCAGGCTGGGCTCCGCTCTCGACGGGAGCCGTCGTAGTAGGCGAGCGCCGAGGAGAGGGCCGGGACTGGCACGCCTCGCTCGACCGCGGTGCAGATCACGCGCCGCCAGGCGTCCTGCGCCCGCGCGACCGCATCCCGGAACGGGGGCGCCAGGAGCAAGCTTGGGAGGTCGGGCTGCTGCTCGAAGGCGTGAGCGATCCGACCTAGGAGGCGGGCCCTGATGATGCAGCCGCCACGCCAGATGGCGGCGATGGTCCCGAGCTTCAGCCTCCATCCGTAGTGAGCCGAGGCCGCCGCCATCTGCTCGAACCCCTGGGCGTAGGCCACCACCTTTGAGGCATAGAGGGCATCCCGGACGGCGTCGACCAGGCTGGCCTGGCCGCCGACGGCGGGCCGGGGACCGCCGAGCGTGCGGGCCGCTGCCTGGCGCCGGCTCCGCTGGGCAGAGAGGAAGCGCGCGAACACGGCCTCGGCGATCGTGGTCGCGGGCGTCCCCAGGTCAAGCGCGTCCTGGGAGGACCACTTGCCCGTGCCCTTCTGCTCGGCCTCGTCCAGGATCACGTCCACCAGGGGGAGACCAGTGTCCTCGTCCCGCTTCGCCAGGACCTCGGCGGTGATCTGGATGAGGTAGGAATCGAGATCGCCCTGGTTCCACTCCCGGAAGATGGCCGCCTGCTCCTCGGGCTCTAGGCCCACGATCTGCCGCAGGACGTCGTAGGCTTCGGCGATGAGTTGGATGTCGGCGTACTCGATCCCGTTGTGGACCATCTTGACGTAGTGCCCGGCGCCGTCGCTCCCGATGTAGGCACAGCAGGGGTCGCCGTCGACGCGGGCGGCGATGGCGGTGAGGATCGGCTCCAGGTGTCGGTATGCCTCCGGGCTGCCCCCCGGCATCAGGCTGGGGCCGCGGAGAGCCCCCTCCTCCCCGCCGGAGATGCCGGTTCCCATGAAACCCAGCCCGACCGCCTCCAGCTCTGCGGCTCGACGCCTGGTGTCTTGGAAGTTCGAGTTGCCTCCGTCGACGAGGATGTCCCCAGCCTCGAGGTGCGGCCGCAGCGCGGCGATCGCCTGGTCGACCGGATCGCCGGCCTGGACCATGATCAGGATCCGACGGGGTCGCTCGAGCGCGGCGACGAAGGAGGCGAGGTCGTAGGTCGGGCGCAGGTCGCCTTCGGAGCCATGCTCGGCCATCAAGCGCTCGGTGCGCGAGCGGGTCCGGTTGTACACGGCGACGGGGATGCCGCGTGACGCGACGTTGCGGGCCAGGTTCTGGCCCATGACGCCGAGGCCGAACACTCCCAGGGCGGCTCTGGTCACGAGGCGAGTCTACGCAAATCCCGAGGAGGGGTTCCGCACGGAGCGAGCGCCCGGCCTGGTCCGGGAGGCGTGCTACGGTGCTTGCACGCCGATCTCCGCTGACAGGATTGCACCGGGACGATGGATCGGGTATATGTGGCGGGCAGTGTTCGGACCGACGATCCGGGTAGGTGCGCCGGCAACTGGCGCAGGGGTGACCGATCCCTACAGGAGATCCCGCTCAGCCAGGGGCGGCAGACGCTGCCGGACGGGGTTCATGGGCGGTTGCTCTGCATTGGTCACGGCATGGGGGGGCAAACCGTTCATAATGCCTCTGCGGTGAGAGCGTGGTAGACATCCAGGAACTCGAAGGCTCCAGCATCGGCGGCTACCAGCTGATCGCATGTCTCGGCCACGGCACCCATACCGCTGTGTACCGGGCGACGGGCAGCCTCGGCTCGCAGTGGGCGCTGAAGGTCATCGACCGTCAGCTGGAGCCGGAGTCGACCTTGGTGGAGCGTTTGCGGCGCGAGGCGAGTCTTTGCTCCCGCGTGGACCACCCGGCGATCCTGCCCATGTACGACGTGGGGCGTGACGAGCAGGTCACCTTCGCTACCGCTCCCTTCCTCGAGGCGCCGACCCTGGAGGAGCTGATGGCGCAGGGTCAGGTCGACGCCGACCTCCTCTGGAACGTGGTCAGTCAGATCGCCGATGCGCTCGAGCGCGCCCACGACCTGGGCCTGGTCTGTCGGGTGCTGAAGCCCAACAACATCCTGGTCGACGCCTCAGGGCACGCCTACCTGGCCGAGTTCGGCATCGCCAGCCGTCGCACCGGGCCGATGGCGCTCACCAGCCCCGGCTACAACCTTCGCGCCCCGCAGTACCTGGCCCCGGAGCAGGTGGAAGGCAAGGAGCCTAGCCGGCGGGCGGACGTCTACGCCATGGGGGTGCTCATCTTCGAGATCCTGACCGAGACGCCGCTCTTCAGCGGAAGGAACGTTGGTGAGGTATTGACCGCCACCCTGAACGGTCAGGTCCCGTCTGCCCATGCCCGCAACCGTCGGCTGCCGCCAGGAATCGACCGGGTCTTGGGCCGGGCCCTGGCCAAGGATCCAGCCGAGCGCCATCAGACGGTGTGGGAGCTCCTGGAGGAGCTGATCAACGTCCCGGACATCGACCAGCAGCTGGCCATGCCTTCCCAGGTCGAGGCGATCCCCCCTCCGCCCGAGCCTGCCCCACCCCCGGTCGAGCTGGTGGAGGAGACGCCGACAGCGGAGGCGGTGACCCAGCCGTCGCCGGAGGTCGAGCCGGCCGTCTCTTCGCCAGAGCCTGCTGAGCCAGCTCCTGCCGCGGATGAGCCGTTGGTGGTGATCAGGCCGCCGGCGCCCGTCGCCTCGGACTCCGCCGTCTCCATGCTCCACAAGATGGGCGTCCCCAACCTTGAGTTCCATGACCTGCCCATCCTGAACTCGTACTTCGCGTGCGTGATGCGGCACGCCAAGGACGTGAGCGAGCGTCGCTGGCCGCAGGTGCTGGAGGCAGCAGGCCTGCAGGCCTACCTGACGCAGGAGCCACCCGACAACGGCGAGCGGACCTCGACCGTGGAGGCCTGCAGCCGCCTGGCGGAAGGCTTCGAGATCGTGTTCGGCCCCGATGCCCCGGCGCAGCTGCGGGCGCTGGGGCGGCGAGTGACGGACGACTGGCTGCGCAGCACTCAGCCCAAGCCCTTCCGGATGATGGGGCGCCCGGAGAGCAAGGTGGCGGACGCCCTCTACGTCTTCAACCACAGCATGGACCGGGTTCGGGGTGAGCCGCTCCACGCCTGGAAACAGATCGACAAGCGGCAGTTCTGGGTGGTTCACTACGGGAACCTGTTCGCGGTCGGCAGGATCAAGCCGGCCAAATCCTGCCACTTCTGGGTGGCGGCCTTCGAGTCGGCCCTCCGGTGGGGAGGGTTGGCCAACGATTGGGCGGTGGAGGAGACGGAGTGCGGATGCGTCACTGGCTCCTTCGCCTGCGTCTTCACCGTCGAGCGGGTCGGGGCCTAGGCGCGCGCCGAGCAGCAGAGGTCGCCCTGGTCGCCTCGGCCGCTCAGGCTCAGGAGAGGGAGCCGAGAATGCGTAGCCCCTCGGGCTCGGCCACGATCGCCCCTGTGGCCAGGCCGAGAAACAGGCCGTGCTCGAGCACGCCGGTCGTGGCCTTGATCGCCGCTGCGGTTCCCTCCGGGTCCTCGATCCCTTCGGCGAAGGTCAGGTCCAGGATGAGGTTGCCGTTGTCAGTGAGGTATGGCGTCCCCTCGCCGGTGCGCAGCCGGGAGTCGGCGCCCAGGACAGCCAGTCGCTGCGCGGTCTGACGCCAAAGGAAGGGCAGGATCTCCACCGGCACGAAGGTCTGCCCGAGCCGTCGCACCAGCTTCGAGGCATCGGCGATCACGATGAAGCGCCGGGCGGAGGAGGCGACCAGCTTCTCGCGGAAGAGGGCCCCGCCGTGGCCCTTGATCAGCCGTAGCTGGGGGTCGATCTCGTCGGCTCCGTCCACGGCCAGGTCGATGGGTTGGACGGGATCGTCGACCAGGGTGATGCCAAGGCGCCGGGCCAGCTCCTCGCTCTGCCTTGAGGTGGCGATGGCCGAGATGCGCAGTCCCTTGGCGACGCGCTCGCCAAGCGCTTCGATGAAGAACCGGGCGGTGCTGCCGCTGCCGATGCCGAGCAGCATCCCCGGCTCCACCAGCTCGAGCGCCCGTCGGGCTGCAGCCCGCTTCTGCTCGTCGTGGATGTTCACGGCGTGGTGAGCGAGACGGCGCGACGCAGGGCGCGCACGCCGCCCTCCACCCCCTCGGGATGCTGGTAGATGGCGGTTCCCGCCACCAGCAGGGAGGCACCCGCCTCCACCACCAGGGGAGCGGTGCGGGCGTCGATACCGCCATCGACCTCGATCGCGAGCTCGGGCGCGAGGTGGCGAACTCGCCGGAGCTTCTCAATGCTGGTGGGGATGAAGCGTTGCCCCCCGAACCCTGGCTCCACGGTCATGACGTTGACCATGCTGACATGAGGAGCCAGCTCACGGAGTGTCTCGACCGGCGTGCCCGGGTTCAGGGCCAAGCCGGGCTCGGCCCCCGCCTCTCTGACCGCGACCACGGCGCGATAGAGCGAGGGTGTGGACTCGACCTGGATCAGGATGTGGGTGGCTCCGGCGGCGGCGATCGCCGGCACCAGGGCCTCCGGGCGCTCGACCATGAGATGGGCCTCGATGGGCAGGCTTGGTGCGGCCCGCCGCACCGCCGCCACCACGTCGGGGCCAAAGGTCAGGTTGGGGACGAAATGCCCGTCCATGACGTCGACCTGGATGCGGTCGACCCCCGCTGCCACCGCTTCTCGTACCTGCTCGCCGAGCCGGGTGAGGTCGGCCGCCAGGATGGAGGCGACGACGTGGACGCGGCTCACCGGTCTGGTCGGCCGACCGTCGACCGGTCTACCAGGTAGCGCGCCCCGGGGATCATTCCGGCCGGCACCTCCCCACGTCGTGCCCGAGCCAGCGCCTCCGCCTTGTCCTCGCCGGTGACCAAGAACACGACCTGGCGGGCTTCACGCAGGGCGCCCAGGGTAAGGCTCACCCGCTCTGCTGGTGGCTTGGGCGCGTTGTGGACCGCGACCGCGTAGCCGGAGGCGAGGAGGGCCGCGTGCTCCGGGAAGAGCGAGGCGGTGTGGCCGTCCGGCCCCATGCCCAGGAGGACCAGGTCCAGCGGGCTGAGATCGCGGACGATCGCGTCGTACCGGGCCGCAGCTGGCCCGGCCCCCAGCTCACCGGGGATCCGGTGGAGGCTCCCCGGGTGGACGTGGTCGAGAAGCTCATGCTTCGCCATCAGGTAGTTGCTCTCTGGGTGGTCGGGGGGGACGCAGCGCTCGTCCCCGAACAGCACCGTGACCCGCCCCCAGGGCAACGGCTTGGTGGCCAGCAGCTGGTAGGTGCGGCGTGGGGTCGAGCCCCCGGCCAACACCACCGTTCGCGCCCCCTCCCGTACCGCCTCCGCCACTAGGTCCGCCGCCCGTCGAGCCACCTCCTCGGGGTCGTCGAAGACGTGGAGGCTCGGCGAGGCGGTCATCGCTCCACCGAGTGCTCGACGGCCTCAGCCAGCGCCCGCCAGCCCTCCTCGGGGGAGCGGCCGAGCTGAACCCGGAGGGTCGGGTAGCCGCGGGCGCGCAGCGACCGCAGGTCGCCGAGGGCCTGAGCCTGCTTCAAGATGGAGAAGCCGTAGGGCTCACCCGGGATCGGCACGTCCTCCCCGTCCTCCTGGACCACCTGGAGGAAGAGCCCGACCGGCGGCCCACCTTTGTGCAGCTGACCGGTCGAGTGCAGGAACCGGGGGCCGTAGCCGGCTGTGGTCGCCATCCGTGTGGCGTCCCGCACACAACGCCGGATGCGCGCGATCGCCGCCTCCGAGGTCTCGGTGCGGGCCGTGTAGGACATGATCGCCAGGTAGGCGCCCCGACGGGCTTGACCCAGCAGGTCGACCAAGGCAGGCCCGGCCTCGGCCGCCGGCACCGCCTCCGCCGTGGGCAGGCGGCCCGAGGACGCGTACTCGGCGAGAAGCTGCCGGGTGTTGTCCTTGCTCTCCTGCACGTTGGGCTGGTCGAATGGATCGATGCCGAGCATCGCTCCCGCCACCGCGGTGGCGATCTCCCAGCGCAGGAACTCACCCCCCAGGTCCAGGAGGTCGCGCATGACCAATGTCACCACCGGCTGCCCGGCTCGCTCCAGCTCCTCCACCGCGGTGACGTCGTCCCTCGGGCCGAGGCGGACGTGGACGAACAGTCGGTCCTCGCCGTACCCCTTCGGCGGCCCTAGGGGCTCGTCGGCCACCGGCACGATGCCCCGTCCTTCCTTGCCGGTGCTCTCCGCCAGCAGCTGCTCCAGCCAGGAGCTGAAGCTGGCGACCTGTGGTGACATCACCAGGGTGAGCTTGTCTCGGCCCAGCTCGGCCAGACGTCCCAGCGTTGCCCCCAGCCAGAGCCCTGGGTTCCTGGTCACCGGGACGCTCGGCCCACACATCGTGGACATCTCCCTCGCCCGCTCGAGCAGCTGGTGGACGTCCACCCCCATCATGGCCCCGGGCACCAGCCCGAAGTAGGAGAGAGCGGAGTACCTCCCTCCAACGTCGGGCGGGTTCAGGAAGGTCCAGCGAAACCCGCGCTCGCCAGCGGTCCGCTCCAGCTCGGTGCCGGCGTCGGTGATGGCCGCGAAGTGATGGCCCGGAGATCGCACCCCGGCCCTCAGGGTCTCCTGCCAGAAGTAGGCGAGGTGAGAGAGGGTCTCGGTGGTAGTCCCGGACTTGCTGGCCGCGATGAAGAGCGTCCGTTCCAGGTCGAGCTCGCGGCGCAGGGCCAGGATCGTCCCCGGGTCGGTGGTGTCGAGGACGTGGAGCCGAGGCCGTCCCTGGACCGGTCCGAAGAGGCGGCGAAGGACGTCCGGGCACAGGCTGGAGCCTCCCATGCCGAGCAGGACCACGTCGACGTACTCCCGAGCCTCCTCGGCCCGCGCGAGCAGGACCTCCAGGGACTCCAGCATCTGCTCGGGCAAGCTGAGCCAGCCCATCCAACGCTCGGGCTGCGCCTTCGGCACCCAGAAGGACGCCTCCTTGGCCCAGAGGCGGCGGGGGGCGTCCTGCTCCTGGAGCTGCTGCATCGCCTCGTCCACCGCCGGCTGAAGGGATCCCAGGGCCCGCCACTGGCGCGGGCCGCGCCCCTCGCGGATCTCCGCAGACGCCCGCTCCAGGGTGGCGAGCAAGCTCTCGTACGAGCGCTCGAAGGCCGCTACCCCCTCGACCTCCAGCTCCCGGGTCACCTGGCCCAGGTCGATCCCCAGCTCGGCCAGCTCCTGCAGCTGCTGCTCGGCCAGCTCGACGCCCTCGTCCAGGCTCCGCCGGACCTCACCGTGGGCTCGGAAGGCGGCCAGGGTATGGTCAGGGACGGTGTCGACGGTCTCGGGCCCGATCAGCTCCTCCACGTACATGGTGTCCGGGTAGCGCGGGTCCTTGGTTGAGGTGCTCGCCCACAGGCACCGTTGCGGCCGTGCTCCTGCCGCCCGCAACGCCTCCCAGCGGGGCCCGGAGTGGAGCCGTCGCCACTCCTGGTAGGCACGCTTCGAGTTGGCGATGCCGGCCTTGCCCAACAACGCTTGCAGCCGGGCTCGCTCGCTCGGATCCCGAGCCTCCGCGATCTTGGCGTCCAGGATCCGGTCCACCTTGGTGTCGACCCGGCTGACGAAGAAGCTAGCCACGCTCGCCACCTTGGTCAGCTCGCCGCCTCGGGCCTTCAGGTCCTCCAGGCCGGACAGGAACGCCTCGACCACCTGCCGGTAGCGCTCCACGGCGAAGATCAAGGTGACGTTGATGTTGACGCCCTCGCTCAGCATCTGCCGGATGGCGGGCAGGCCGGGCTCGGTGGCTGGGATCTTGATCATGACGTTGGGACGCCCGGCACGCCGGAAGAGGTCCCGAGCCATCTCCGCCGTCCCCCGGGTGTCCATGGCCAGCCGGGGTGAGACCTCGAGGCTCACGTAGCCGTCGGCCCCACCGGTGGCGTCGTAGACGGGGCGGAGGACGTCGGCGGCGGCCCGGATGTCCTCCAGCATCAGCTCCCAGAGCAGGTCCTCGGGCGCACGTCCCTCGCTCGCCAGCTGGACGAGGGCCTCGTCGTAGTCGGTCGAGCCACCGATCGCCTTCTCGAAGATGGTCGGGTTGGAGGTGATCCCGGTCACCCCCTCGTCCCGGAGCCTGGCCAGCTCGCCCGAGGTGATGAGCCCACGCTGGAGGTTGTCCAACCAAAGGCTCTGACCGAGCGAGCGGAGCTGCTGGATCGGGCTGGTCATGGCTATCCCACCTCCTCTCCTTGCAGCAGGCGCCGCGCGGCCACAGCGATGTGCCTGGGAGTGATGCCCGCTGCCTCCATCAGCTCGGCGGGGCTGCCAGAGGTCGGCAGGTCCCGCACGGCGCAGTGGGCGACGCGGGGTGGCCGAGGCTCCTCAGCCAGAGCCTCCATGACCGCGGCCCCGATGCCGCCCTGAGGGTAGTGGTCCTCGGCCACGACCAGGCGTCCGGAGGTGACCCGGCTGGCCTCCCTGAGCGTCGTCACGTCCACTGGCTTCACGCTGTAGAGGTCGATGACCCGGGCGGTGATGCCCTCGTCGGCCAGCAGGTCGGCAGCGGCGAGGCAGTGATGGACGGTGACCCCGGCCCCGATCAGCGCCACCTGGTCCCGGTCAGAGGCGCGCAGCACCTTGGAGCCGCCGACCGAGAACTCCTCGTCGGGTGGGTAGAGAACCGGATAGGCTCCCCGGGTGGTGCGCAGGAAGGTGACCCCCGGGGTGTCGGCCATGAGCGCCGTCAGCGCGGCCGCGGAGGTGGCGTCGCTTGGGTAGAGCACGGTGGAGCCGTGCACCGCGCGCATGGCCGCCAGGTCCTCGAGGGCCATCTGGGAGGGACCGTCGGGCCCGATCTCAACCCCGGCGTGCGAGCCCACCAGGTGGATGCTCACCCCGGAGATCCCCGCCATGCGGATGAAGTCGTAGGCACGGGAGAAAAAGGCCCCGAAGGTGGAGGCGAAGGGGGTGTAGCCGCGCACGCTCACGCCCACGGCGGCCGAGACCAGCATCTGCTCGGCGATGAACATCTCGAAGTAGCGGTCCGGATAGGCCTGAGCGAACTCCTCGGCATAGGTCGAGTTGGAGACCTCGCCGTCCATGGCCACCACGTCGGCCCGGGCTCCAAGCGCCTTGAGGGCGTCGCCGTAGGCCTTGCGGGTCGCCACCGGCTGCCCGAGCTCATACCTCGGCAGCTCTACCTTCCCGTCGACGCGTCTCGGCAGCCGTCCCGGCTCCGGCTTGCGGGTGGGTACGGTCAGGTTGCGGACGCCCCCCAGCTCGGCGATGGCGCGCTCGGCCATGTCCGGCGGCAACGCGCGTCCGTGCCACCCCTCTTTGTCCTCGATCTCGGAGAACCCCTTGCCCTTTCTCGTCCTGGCCAGGACGACGGTGGGGCGACCGCCGGCGTCGCGGGCCTCTGCGAGGGCGCGGTCGATCTGGGCGAGGTCGTGCCCGTCGATCAGGATGGCCCTGGCACCGAAGGCCTCGACCCGTCGTTGATAGGCCTCCAGGTCCCAGCCCAGCTCGGTCGGCCCGCGCTGGCCGAGACGGTTGACGTCGACGATGGCGGTGAAGTTGGAGAGCCGGTAGTGACTGGCCTTGTCGATGGCCTCCCAGATCGAGCCCTCTGCCATCTCGGAGTCCCCGCACAGGGCCCACACGTGGTAGTCGAGCCGGTCGAGGTAGCGGCCGGCGAGCGCGATGCCGACGGCGATCGGCATCCCCTGGCCGAGCGAGCCGGTGGCGACGTCGACCCAGGGGATGGCCGGGGTCGGATGACCCTGCAGCCTCGACCCGAAGCGCCGGAACGTCATCAGCTCCTCGTCGGTGATGACCCCTGCCGCCTTGAACATGGCGTAGTAGAGCGGTGAGGCGTGCCCCTTGGAGAAGATCAGGTGGTCGTTGTTGGGCTCCTCGGGGTGTTCCCAGTCGTACTCGAGGTGCCGGGCCAAGAGCACGGCTGCGATGTCGGCGGCCGACATGGCCGAGGTCGGATGGCCGGAGCCCGCGGCGGTGCTGCAACGAATGGAGTCCACGCGCAGCTGCTGCCCCAGCTCTCGCAAGAGCTGAGCCTCCTGCTCCGTCAGCCCAGTGGCTGGTGGCATGTCCTGGTTCTCCCCTGGATCAACGTTGGCTCCTGAGCGCCGGCCAGGGCGCAGGCGCCCACCGATGCCCCGCTGCGGGGCTGCTTGGCATCAAAGGTACGCCTGGGGCCGTGGAGGCTACAGCCAACGGGTTTCGATCCGCCAGGGCTCGGCGCACCGGTAGGTGCGCAGCTGCGGCCTCCCGTCCACCTTTCGCAGGGCGCTCAGCAGGACTGTGGGGTCGTCCTCCCGCGGACCGGGCTGCAGCGGCACCGCCGGCGCCGGGACCAGGGGGTGGGCGAACACCTCCGCCCAGCGTGGCACCATGGCCTCCTGCCAATCGCCTCCGTGCCGATAGATGGCCAGCTCGAAACGATGCCGTCCCAGCATCTGGGCCTCGGGCGTGGACACCTGGGGGCCGGCCGGGACCGGCCGGTGGCGCAGGGCGTCCCGGGAGAGCCAGCCTACGCAGCGCAGGAGGGTGATCGCGATCCCATCCTCCAGCAGCTCGTACTCGAACGGACCGGGCAGGAAGACCGCGGTCCCGCCGGCGTCGACCCACAGACGAGCAGGGTCGGTGGGCAGGTCGAACTCCACTCCCGGCTCGCTGCCGGCGCGTCGGAAGGGTCGGTGGACGGCGCCGAAGGCGACGCCCGCCCACGCCCCCGTCTCGGTCGCGGTGGGCACGATCAGCCGCAAGCGGTGGTTCGGCCGGCGGTTGTCCACCTCGATGGTGACCCGGGTGAAGGGCTCGCCCGCCCGCCGACGGAAGGTGGCTCCGACCAGCGGCTGCCGCGTCGGGACCGCCCCCTCCGGGGGCTCGAAGGTGTACTCGTCGCCGTGGTCGGGGCAGTCCTCGAGGGCCAGGTCGAGCGCCTCCGCTGGCTCCTCGGGGGCGCGTTCCACACGCGCCACCCCCAGGGGGGGCACCCCCTCACGCTCGAACAGGCTGGGGTTGAAGAATCCCTCACCGGTCCCCAGCCGGTCCCACAGGGCCTGCGCCATCGCCTCGGCTCGCCGCAGGCGCTCGTCGGCCTCCTCGTGGACGCGATCGATCGAGCAGCCGCAGATGCTGTCGTGGGCGCTGTTCAGGATCACCTGGCGCCAGCAGTAGCCGAGCTCGCGCTCCGGCCAGGGCAGGTCGCTGAGGGCGTACACCGGCTCCAGGTAGCGCTCCAGACGGCGCTCAAGGGCCGCATGTCGCAACTTGAGCGGGAAGCGTGCCGATAGCGTGCCCTTGAGCACGTTGGCCGAGCCGGCCGAATGCAGCTCGCCTCGCCATCGGGCTCCGGCGGGCGGGCGACGGGCGAGGTAGGCCTCCAGGGTGCTGGAGACCGCGCGGTGCTCGGCGACCGCCTGCTCCAGGGCGGTCGTGAGCCCCCTGGGGACCGGCATGTGGTCGTCACCGGCCATGAGCAGCCAGGGGCCATGGGGATTCCCGCTCCGGTGCTGCGCCACCAGCTCGTCGATCTTGGCGCCAAGGGCGTTGGGCTCGAGAGGGAGATCTCGGGCCGCGTTGTAGCCGCCGCGAAGATGGACCGCCGTCACCGAGGTGCCGTCCAGCGCCTCCCAGGTGAAGATGTCGGAGGTCATCGAGGTCGGGACCCCGCGCCAGAGCACCGCCGACTCGATCCCGGCCAGGCGCAGGATCTGGGGCATCTGGGCGGTGTGGCCGAACTGGTCGGGGAGGTAGCCAACGCGCATCGGTTCTCCGAAGCATCGCGCTCGGGCCTGGCCCAGCTCCAGGTTCCGGATCAGCGCTTCCCCGCTCACCAGGTGCTCGTCGGGGAGGGTGTACCAGGGGCCGAGCGAGATCCGACCCTGGGCCGCCGCCCGGGCGAGGGCGGCTTTCCGCTCCGGCCGGAGGTCGAGGTAGTCATCCACCAGCGCCATCTGACCGTCCAGGTGGAAGCACAGGTTGGGCTCCCGCTCGAGCGTGAGCAACAGCGAGTCGATCAGGGTGACGAGCCGCCGCCGGTAGACCGAGAAGGGCAAGTACCACTCCCGGTCCCAGTGGGTGTGGACGATGACGTGGCAAGCCACGGCGCCCGGGTCGGGCCTGGCCACGTCGCCGTCGTGGGCAAGGCTCGGCCCATCCGTGGGGCCATGGAGGCTGGAGATCGGGGTTCGCTCCATCACCCGCCTCCGGCGGCGTCGGCGCATTCCCATCGGGCCGGGTCAGCCCTCAGGGGCCAGCCCTGCTCAGACGCGGGCGTGGGGCCTCCGGCTTGGGCCCCCTGGGATGGGTGAGGGACCGGGCGCCGTGGTGAGCGGTCCGGCCCCTTGAGCGAACCAGTGTTTGGGTTGGGCATCATCCTGATCATCCTGAGTGCGATGGGGACGAACACGTTTTGGCTCACGCTGGTCCCGCCTGGCCATGAACCTCGCAATCTACGCCAGCCCGGAACACGGCTGCAGGCAGGGCTGGGAGTCGCCGCTCAGCTCGAGACGGCCCCGATCGATGAGCCTCCCGGTGTCGGCGCCCGCGTCGGCCGGCGCCCAAGGGCGGCGTCCAGGGCCCTTCGATTGCGCTCGTAGCTGGCGACCACCGCCTGGGCCTGGCTCTCGGCCTGCCGCTGGCCGCTGGCCTCGAGGTCGCGCTCGATCAGGGTTTCGGACTTGTCCTCCTCGGCGAAGAAGGCATCCCTGGTCGACCTCCACCTCTGATCCCGATCCGGCTCCGGCACCGAGAGCAGGTCCCGTCCCGCGGCCAGCAGCAGCTGGTAGCGCGCCCGCAAGGCCTCCACCGCCAACCACCCCTGGCCGTGCACGGCCATGTCCTCCGCCTCGCGCTCCCGAGTTCGGGCCAACTTGGTCTCAAGGTCGGCACGGCTGACCGGGCTGATGTCCATCGCCACCAGGATGCCCTCCCCGGTCAGCTTGAGCGGGTAGAGGAGCGAGTTCGGCTCGGCGAAGGAGCTGAGCAGCGCAAAGCTCGCCCCCACCACCATGGCCAGGATGGTGGCCAGGGCGAGCGCAATGACCGTCCCCCGGCGCGTCGGATACCGCCGCTGGCCCACCCCGGGGACGGTCGCCACCACGTGGTGGCGGTGGACCCATTGCACCCGTCGCTCCGCCACCTCGGCCAGCACCCGGGTGCGGAGTCGGGTCGCCACCTCGGCGGGGATCGGGCCGCCCAGCAGCCCCCGCAACTGCGCCACCACCCCAAGCAGGGACTGAGCGTCGGGAGGCGCGGTCAAGGTGGTGGCGGTACGGTCGGGGTCAGCCCCGGCCACCACCTCCCCGATCGCGGCGTCAAAGGCCCGCAGGTCGTAGCCCCATCCGCTACCGGCCCTGCCGTCCAGCTCGCGCAGGCTGGAGACCAGCCAGGCCCGTAGGTTGGCCGGAGGTGCGTTGAGCGCAGGGGAGAGCCGGTCGCTGTCGACCTCGCCCAGGACGCGCAACGCCACCAGCTCGTAGTCGAAGTTGCTGAGGCGGCCCAGGCGTGCCCGCAGCCCCACGCCGGGGGCGCGTCGCCGGGCCGCGACCGAGGCTCCAAGCCGCAGCAGCCAGACATCGAAGGCCTGACCTTCGCCTTCGAAGTCGGGGAGCCCGTCGAGCGCTTTCATGAAGGCCGCTTCGACGACCTCCTCGGCCGCCTGCGAGGTGCCCGTCAGGACCTCGCACATCCGGTAGAGCCGGTCGAGGTTGCGGTCGCAGAGCTCTGCCACCGCCTCACGCTCGTACCTCCGGGCGCGAGCGATGACGGTGCGCTCCAAATGCTCGGGTGCGGTCGCTGGCTGTGCCACGAGAGCGATTCGACAATAACCATAGCCATGCTCACCCCACAGGCGTTAGCGGCATGCTGGGTCCCCAACCGGGGGGCCGCCTGCACGACCGCCTCCATCCTGGCAGGCCTGCGAGCGCTGGGCGCCCGTGGCCTTCCCGAACTCGGGGAGGCCTGTCGACGCCTGGGGGCGAGCGTCCCGTACGGGGCTCCGGCTCTCCTCGACTACGTCGCTCTTCCCGGGCGGCCGACGCCGCTCGATCGTCGCGTCGAGCGCCTGGCAGCTGAGCACGGCCTCCGGGTTCGCTCCCGAACCTCGCCGTGGATGCCTTGGCGGCGGCTGCGGCCGGGTGCTGAGGAGGTGTTGGTGGCGAACCTGGCCTGGGGACAGGAGCGGCCGGGGGTGTACGGGACCTGGGGATGGCATCCCATGCGGCCCTCGACCTACGCCACCGGCGGCCACAGCGTGGTCGTCGTGGCTGCTGACGCCCAGGGCTGGCTGGTGCTCGATCCCAACCACCCTGGGCTGCAGCGCTGGCCGCGTCCTGGGCTGGCGGTCACGGTCACGCGCATCCGGCCGCTGCCCGCCTCCCCCCTGCTCACCTCCGATGCCCGCCCCTAGGCGGGACGCCACGGGGTGCCAGAAGCCGCGCGCGTGGTGGACCGACCCACCGGCCGGGGTGGAGGGGGACCACGAAAGCAGGGTAGCCACGTGGCGATCTCCACCCACCCGGCCACGAGGCCCCCCACTCGTTTGCCCCAGCGCGCGTTCTCGCCCCGCCCATCGATCGACGATCCCACCCGCCTCCTGCCCCTCCATGGCTACCCGGCCGCCACCGTCGCCCCGCTCCCCGGCTCCGACCCCTCCACCGTCCGGCGTGGGATCCTGCGCCTCAACGCCGAGGGGGCGTCCCGCCGTGGCCCGGCTCTGGCGGCGGCTCCCCCCGAGGTCGGTCCGGCCCGCGCCTCGGCGGGTCCGGGAGGCGGCCCGCTGGCTCCGCCTGGGGGCCAAGGGCGACCCGGATGCGGGCCCAGCCCCCGGCGCCAACCAGCGCCCACCTCCTCCCCACCCTCGGTGGAGGTCAGGGCCGGGTAGGTGGGTCAGGTGCAGGCCCTCTCCCGGGAGCACCGCGAGGGGTGGCGGTTACGGTGCGCCTCGTCGTCCGATCCCCCGGTTGCCCGAGGGATACGCGCAGAACCCCTGGGAGGCGGCTCAGCCGCTTCAGGCGCTTCGGCGGCTGGCCGGGGGCGACTAACTGTTGCCCGAACTGATCGCTATAGTTGGCTTTCATGAACTTGAAACAGTGGGCTCGAGAGCAAGGGATCCATCCCGTGACCGCCTACCGCTGGTTCCGGTCGGGCAAGCTTCCCGTCCCGGCGCGGCGAGTCGGTCACCTGATCCTGGTGGACGCCCCGGCGCGCCCCCCGGCCGGCGTGACCGCCGTGTACGCTCGTGTGTCCTCTGCGGATCAGCGCCCCGACCTGGATCGGCAGGTGGCGCGAGTCGCGGCGTGGGCGGCCGAGCATGGGCTCTCCATCGGGCGGATCGAGACCGAGGTCGGCTCGGCGCTGAACGGGAGACGTCAGAAGTTCCTGGCCCTGCTGCGTGACCCGTCCGTGACCACCATCGTGGTCGAGCATCGGGACCGCTTCGCCAGGTTCGGGGCCGAATACGTGGAGGCCGCGCTGGCGGCCCAAGGTCGGCGGCTGGTGGTGGTCGACCCCTCCGAGGTCGATGACGATCTGGTGCAGGACGTGACCGAGATCCTGACCCGCCTTTGTGCTCGGCTCTACGGGCGACGGTCGGCGGCCCATCGTGTGGCCCGGGCGATGGCGGCCCTCCAGGAGGGCGAGGACACGTAGGTACTCCATCCCCGGCGGCCGGACGCTGCCGGCGTTCTGGTTCGCCCTGGAGCCCACGTCGGAGCAGTGGCAGGCCATCTCGACGCCTATCGGGAGAGGGGTCCCCCACGAAGCCAGCTTCGTGGGGCGCCCCGCGAAGAGAACCGTTGCCGCCGAGTACGCAATAGCACTCACGCGCACCCCTCACGGGGTTGCCCTTGCGGGCTTCGCGCTTCCTTGCCGCGTGCCCGGGAGGCCCGGGTCTTACCGGGGACCCCACGAGGCCGGCCTCGTGGGGCCCCCTGACCGCGGCTCTGCGCTTCACGAAGGCTCCAACTGAGCCTACGGGCGGGGTCCCCACCAAGCCAGCTTGGTGGGGTGCCCCGGGCGAGTACCTCGCCAGGTTGATCGCGGCGTTCTCATCGCGCTGGTGGCGCGCCCCACCG
>DATGLL010000010.1:0-11932 GCA_035294145.1 Candidatus Dormiibacterota bacterium
GTCGGGCTCGAATTCGGAGGGGGGTGGTCAACCCCCCCTCTCCAGAGGCCATTTCGAGGTTGACCACCTCGTCGGCGTGATCCACTCATTTAATTTGATATCAAAAACGATGCTCTATCCATCTAAATTGATGGTCAATTGGATTGAAATCCACCAACAGTAATGGATGATTTCCTGTCGATCGAGGCACAGATGGCGGCTCGGCGAATTTGAGCCGGCCCTGTAAGGGCGGGTCGGAGGTTGACCCCCCTCCTTGCCCAGTCCAATCACATCTAATGACTGCATCAATATAACAAAAATGCCGGAGCGAAACTGAAGGCTGCTCCTCTGCCCATCATTCCCCCTCGGCGATCCCTGACCGCCCAGCCCGGGCGCCCCGATGACGGTCGACCTCAGGACCTCGGCCCCGCCGCCCGAGCGGCGGCCTCCTGGTCAGGGCGACGGTCCCCCTCTCGCCCTTTCCCGGTCGGAGCCAGCGCCCTCGGCCGCCTCCACATGGCGGCGGACCGTCTTGCGGCCCTCCTGCACCAGCTCGGCGATCCTTCGGGGAACCGTGGCAACCTCCCGCTACAACGGCAGCATCCCCGCATCGCAAAGTTGGGGTGCCGCCCTACCAGGTGGTCCCTGGTTTCTGGCAGGCGACAAGCAGGGCATCGACCCGAGGCGATCCACCTGCCTTGACGAGGGGTACTGGCGTGGTTACAGTGATGCTCAAGAATATAGGAACAGCCGTTCCGCATTAAGGAATGACCTCTTATCGTTCGTACCTGGTCCGGGAGATGTGATCATGGTCGAAGAGTCCACCCTTGCCGAGACGACGGTGTTCGACATCGGGTTCACCGAGCGGCCCCCGTGGTGGGAATCCCTCATCCTCGCCATCCAGAACATCCCCGCCATGACAGGGATGTTCCTCTTCCCAGGCCTCATCGGGGCGTCGTTTCACCTCGCCCCCGCGGTGATCGCCGGCCTGTATGGCGCCACCTTCGTCACGTGCGGGCTCGTGACCTTCCTGCAAGGCACGTTCCTGCTCAGGCTCCCGATCGTCATGGGGCCTTGGGCAGCGACCTACGTCGTCATCGTCGCCGGCGGCCATGCCTTCGGTCTCGGCGCAGCCTACGGTTCGTTCTTCGTCGCCGCCCTCATCTGGGTGCTTCTCTCACTCCCCGTCGCCGGGGGGGCGCTCGCCGGATGGCTGGCGCGCGTCTTCCGTGATCCCATCGTCTTCGGCGGCCTCATCGTCATCGCCATGGCCTATCTGTCCACCATCAGCCTCTCCAACTGGGTCGGCACCCCGGCGCAGGTGGGGTTCGGAGCGGCCAACTGGGTCGGCGGCGCGGTATGCATCGTCATCATCTTCCTCGCCCTGCTCTTCGGCCGTGGCTTGCTGCGGAGGGGCGCCGTCGTCCTCGGCATCATCGGTGGGACCCTGGCCTATGCCATCTTCAAGCCGATCCCACTCTCTCGTCTCGCCGCCAGCGAGTGGTTCTACGTTCCCCATCCGTTCCAATTTGGCTTCTCCGTCCAGCCCCTCCTCGTCTTCTTCTTCTTCCTCATGCTCACCGCCAGCGCCTCCTCCACGCTCTCCCTCTACCATCTGGTCAGCCGATGGGGGAACGACGACCCCAGCAACACCAGGATGTCGGCGGGCATCTTCAGCTCCTCCGTGGGCGCGGCCATCGCCGCCGTCCTCGGCGGCTTGAGCACGAACGCGTACCCAGACAACATCGGCATCCTGAAGTCGACGAGGATCGGCAGCGTGTTCGTGACGTCGCTGGCCGGCTTGATCCTCCTCCTGCTCGGATTCGTGCTCAAGTTCGACACGCTCTTCATCATCATCCCCTCCAACGTCATCGCGGCGGCGGCGACCGTGATGTTCGGGATCATCCTGGCATCCGGGATCGAGATGCTTCGTCAGGTGAGGTGGGACACGATCAACTCCCTCGTCTTTGGCTTCTCCTTCCTCGTCTCGATGGGTGGTCTCTTCGTCTCCCCACAGACCCTCAAGACCTATCCGACGTTGGTTCAGACCGTGATCTCTCAACCGCTCCTGACCGGAACGTTCCTCATCATCGTCCTCCATCTCCTCCTCAACGGTGGGGTTCGACGACTAGGGCAGCGAGCAGCAGCAACGTCGGTCGGGCAGGCGTGAGGAGGACGAGCCGGTCGGGCCTTCCCTCGCTGCTCACCGTCGCCCGTCGTCGGGGACAATGGAACAGGGAGAGGTGACTCACCCATGCACTTCCACGACCTCCGCGATTTCATCGACAAGGTGGCCGAGATAGGCGAGCTCAAGGTCGTCTCCGGGGCCGATCCCACCACCGACATCGGCCCGATCACGGAGATCACCGCGTGGTCGCCGGAGCATCCGATGATCGTGTTCGACGACATCGTGGGGTTCCCGTCCGGCTGGCGCATCGCCGTCCACGCCTTCGACTCCTACCGGCGGATGCAGCTGCTGTACGGCTTCCCGGACCAGCTGGGCGAGGTCGACCTCGTCCGCTGGTGGAAGGGACGGCTCGACGCCTACGCTCCCGTGCCGGCGCGAGAGGTCGAGACGGGACCGGTGATGGAGTGCGTGGAGACCGGTGACGAGGTCGACCTGCTCCAGTTCCCCGCCCCCCTGTGGCACCGCGACGACGCCGCCCCCTACCTGGCCACGGGCGGGGTCTCGGTCCTCCGAGACCCGGAGACGGGCGCGCTCAACATCGGCTGCTACCGGGGCATGCTGTACGATCGCAACACCCTCGGTCATCACCTCGCCGGGGGGCACGACGGCCAGGTCATCCGGGACAAGTACTTCCAGCGCGGCGAGGACTGCCCGATCGTCGTCAGCCTCGGCCACGACCCGTCGCTCACGCTGGCCGGAGCGGAGTCCCTCGGGCTCCACGACAACGAGCTGGAATACGGGGGCTTCCTACGGGGGGCCCCCTACGAGGTGATCCGTGGCCCCATCACCGGGCTGCCCTTCCCGGCCACGGCCGAGGCGGTGCTCGAGGGCCACATCCTCCACCCCGACCGGGAGGAGAGACGCGTCGAGGGGCCGTGGGGTGAGGGCCTCGGCTACTATGCCGCCGGCTACCCACAGCCGCCGCTGCGCGTGAGGGCCGTCTATCGCCGGCGGGATCCGATCATCCTGGGCGAGCCGACGCTCCGCTTCAGGAACCGAGGCCGGGCGGGCCGTTTCTCCTCCCTGGCCAGGAAGTGGCACCTGCTCGAGAGGTCCGGCCTTGGCGGGATCAAAGGCGTCGGCCAGGTCGGTCCCTTCTTGGTCATCTCGATCCGACAGCAGTACGCGGGGCACGCCCTCAGGATCGCCGACTACGCCATGGCCGGGCTCGGCGACCGGCCGCCACGGTACCTGGTGCTGGTCGACGAGGACATCGACCCATGGAACCGCGGCCTCGTCGAATGGGCCATCGCCACCCGGGTCGATCCGGCCAGCCAGGTCCACATCCAGCGGGAGCGGTGGTGCAGCGCGGTCAACCCGGCCGGCCTGACCCCGGAGAAGAGGCTGCTCGAGGACTACACCGTCGGCACCATGATCATCGACGCCTGCAAGCCCTACCGATGGCGTGAGCACTGGGAGGAGATGTTCAAGGTCAGCGACCTCCCCGACGACGTCCGCGAGAAGGTGGTCGAGAAATGGGAGGGGACCCTCGGCTCGATCATCACCGCGCCGAAGCCGGCCTAGCCATCGCGGTCAGGCGCGGAACCTCGGCCCGCCCACCGGGGCGCCGTCACGATCGGGTCAGCCACCGATCTTGCGCGTGATCTCAGCCGCGGCCTCCATGACGAGCTCGCCCAGGTGCGGTACCGCCTCCGGGTCGAACCGCTGCTCGGGCAGGCTGATGCAGACGTCACCTACCACCCGGCCGAACCGATTGCGAATCGGGGCGCAGACGGCGCAGGCACCATCGATCCGTTGCCCCTGGGAGACGGCGTAGCCCCGCTCACGGATACGGGCCAACTCCGCCTCCAGCTGCTCCGGGTCGGTGATCGTGCGCTTGGTCAGCGGGGCGAGGTTGGTCGACCTCACCACGGCGGCCCGTTGATCCGGGGTCAGGTAGGCGAGGATGGCGAGCCCGCTCGCCCCGGCGTGGATGGGGATCCATTTGTTGAGCTCCACGATGTACCGGACCGGATGCGGCGACTCGACGCAGATCGCGAACAGCATCTCCAAGCGATCCTCGTCGAGGATGCCCAGCAAGGCTGACTCCCCGGTCCGCTCCATCAAGCCGGCCAAGACCGGCTGGGCGATCGTCTTCAACGACCGGTGATCGCTGCAGCGCCAGGCCATGCGGTAGAACTCGAGACCGATCTCGTACCGGTCCTCCTCGTTCTGGTGCACCATCCCGATCTCCTGCAGCACCCCCAGGAGCCGGTGAACGCTGCTCGCCGGCAACCCGGACCTGGCCGCCAGCTCACGCACCCCACACGACCCTTCCTCGCTGTCGACCATGGCAGCGAGGATCTGCAGGCCTCTCGTCAGCGGATCACGCTGCCTGGCAACCGTCCCGTTCCTGTGCACCTTCGCCACGCTACACCGCCTCCACCGGTGACGTTCCTTGGGCGGGGGAAGAGGACGACGACCGCGGACGCACGAGCGACGCGGGGGGGCGAGGGGGTCCTGCCGTCCTCGGGCCCCCCTCCCCTGAGCAACCGTGCATCCCGGTCGACGAGGTCTCCGGCAGGGTGGCCACGACGGTGGCCAGCCGATCACCGCCAGGGCCATGCCGCCACAGCGATCCGAGTCTCGAGGTGCGCTTGAAGCCTCGTCCGAGGGCATCGCCGGAGAGCGATGGGCCCCCTGGACGTCCCCGGCTTCCCATCACCTCCCCACCTTCGGGACCTCCCAGCCCCCGCCGGGACCGTGCCGCCGGCGCTCCCGGGGTCCGGGTCCGAGGCCGGAGGGGCGCACCATCCCCCGAGGCAGGGACTCGACCTCTTCCCGGAAGGCTCCCGCCTTCCCACGATCGTCTCGGCCTCGGGGCCAAGGTCAAGCCGAGTGCCATGTGCATGGGGTCCGAGATCTCACCTCAAAGGGTAAGCCAGCGGGAGGCGAGCACCAGCGCTCGGAGGATGTCGGCAGCGGGCCCTCGACCCTCGACGGCGCCCTCGGACCGTCCCCGCCCCCGGTGGGCGGGCAGCGGGGGCCGGCTCGGTCGGGGGGCCCGGCTCAGCGACGGGTCGCCTCGTGGACCATGTCCGCGATCCGCGCGGGCGCCAGGGGGAGCTCGGTGATCCTGATCCCCAACGGGGCCAACGCGTCCTCGACGGCGCCGGCCACCGCGGCCGGCACGCCCAGCGTGCCCGCCTCGCCCGCCCCCTTCACCCCCAGGGGGTTGAGCGGCGACGGGGTCTCCACGTGGACCGTCCGCATCCGTGGCACCTCACGCGCCGACGGCAGCGTGTAGTCCAGGTAGCTCGTGGTCAGTGGCTGCCCGTCGCCCGCGAAGACGAGGTGCTCGTAGATCGCGTTGCCCAGCCCGTGGGCGACCCCACCATAGATCTGCCCCTCGACCAGGAGGGGATTGATCACCTTGCCGCAGTCGTGCCCGACCACGTAGTCGACGATCGTCACCTCCCCGGTCTCCGGATCCACGTCGACCACGCAGACCTGGGCGCTGCAGGAGTAGCCAGCCCGAAGCGGCGGGAAGTACGAGGTCGCCTCCAGCCCGGCCTCCACCCCGGCGGGCAGGTTCACCCCCGGGGGGCCGGAGTTCGCCACCCGGGCGACCTCGGCCAGCGAGAGCCCACGATTCGAGCCGCGAACCACGACCCTGCCGTCCGCGATCTCCAGGTCCTCCGTGGCCGCCTCCAACAGCACGGAGGCGACCCGCAGGATCTTCTGCCGCAGGTCCGTCCCGGCCCGCATCAACGCCGGGGCCGCCGTCGCCATCACCCGGCTCGCGAACGTCCCCACGCCGAACGGGATCCTCCCCGTGTCCCCGGTGACCACCTCGACGTCCTCCAGGCGGACGCCCATCGCCTCCGCGCACACCTGCGCGAAGACCGTCTCGTGCCCCTGCCCCTGCGGCGGCGCCCCGACGATGACGGTGACCTTCCCCCCCGCGTTGAGACGGACCGTGGCCCCCTCGAAGGGGCCGAAGCCCACGCCCTCGACGGCGAACGACATCCCGATGCCGCGATAGCGCCCCTCGGCCCGCAACCGGGCCTGCTCCTGCCGATGCCGCGCGTAATCCACCGTCTCCAGCACCCTCTGCATCAGCAGGGGGTAGTTCCCGCTGTCGTACTTCAGCGGCGACCCGTCGCGGAAGATCAGGCCGACGTCGTAGGGGAACTCGTCCGGCTGGATGAAGTTCCGGAACCTGACCTCCGCGGGATCCAGGCCCAGCCTCCTCGCGATGCCGTCGATGACCCGCTCCATCACCGCCACGCCCGTCGGCCTGCCCGCGCCACGAACCGCCCCCGTCGGCACCATGTTGGTGTAGAGCGCCTTGAACTCGATGTGGAGGTGGGGGATCTTGTAGGGGCCGGGCACGGTCGTCCCCGCGATGATGGGGACGATCAGGTTGGAGGCGAACGCCCCGCTGTCGTGGAGGAAGACGTCCTTCAGGGCGAGGAGGCGACCATCGTCGTCGAACCCCACGTCGACGGTGTGCACCTGCTCTCGCTCCTGGTGGCTGGCCACGAAGTGCTCGTAGCGGTCCTCGACCCACTTCACCGGCCGGCGGACCTGGCGTGCCACCCAGGGCACGATGATGTCCTCGGGGTACGGCCCTGCCTTGGGCCCGAAGCCGCCGCCCACGTCGGGCGGCGCGATCACCCGAAAGGCGTCCTCGGGGAGGCCGAAGCAGTGGGCGAGCGTCGACCGCACCCGATAGGGCACCTGGGTGGCGTCCCAGACGGTGAAGGTCCCCATGGCGGGGTCGTAGCGCGCGGCCACCCCCCGGCCCTCCATCGAGTGCCCTCCCCCCCGGGTGATGCGGAACGTCTCCCGGAGACGGTGCGGCGCGGTCGCCAGCACCTCATCGGGCTGGCCCGTCCGCTGGACCACGTGCGCGGCCACGTTGTCGGGAGCCTCCGCGTGCACCGGCTCGCCCTCCGCCGCCAACGCCGCGGCGCACGATCCCACCCCGGGCAGGACCTCGTACTCGACCACGACGCGGTCCCGCGCGTCCTCGCCCCGATACCGATCGGTCGCCACCACCACCGCGATCGGCTGCCCGACGTACCGGACCTTGTCCACGGGCAGGACGGTCATGGCGATCGGCCTCAGGCTCGGGTGGGGGACGTACGCCGGCCAGGGGCGGTTGATCTCCTCCAGGTCGGCGGCCGTGAAGACGGCCACCACCCCCTCGCTCCGCAGCGCCTCCTCCCGATCGATGCGGAGGATGCGCGCGTGCGGATGGGGGCTCCTCACGAAGACGACGTGCAGCGGCTGCTCCAGGTCGAGATCGTCGAGGAACCTCCCCGCCCCGGTCAACAGGCGGTGGTCCTCACGTCGCCTCACCGGTTGCCCGATCATGTCGCAGCCTCTCCCAACGACAGCACCGCATCGACGATCTGCTGGTAGCCGGTGCAGCGGCAGAGGTTGCCGCTCAGGGCCTCGCGGACCTCGTCCTCGCTCCGCAGCGGCCCCTGACGCAGCGCCGCGCTCAACGTCATGAGGATCCCGGGGGTGCAGAAGCCGCACTGGAGCGCATGATGCTCGTGGAAGGCCTGCTGCAACCTGGTCAAGGTGCCGTCCGCGCCGGCGAGGGACTCGACCGTCTCCACCGAATGCCCGTGGGCCTGCACCGCGAACATGAGGCACGAGCGCACCGGCTCGCCGTCCAGGAGGACCGTGCAGGCGCCGCACACGCCGTGCTCACAGCCCAGGTGGGTGCCGGTGAGCCGCAGGTCCTCGCGGAGGAGATCCGCCAGGGTACGGCGTGGCTCGACCCGGACCTCGTGCTCCCTGCCGTTGACCCGTAGCGCGACGACATGGTCGCTCACCGTCTCGTCGCCTCCTTGCCGCTCACAGCTGCCGTCAGCGCCCGCCGGCACAGGACCCCGAGCGTGCGCCGCCGGTACCCGGCGCTGGCGTGCACATCGTCCGGTGGGTCGACCAGCTCGCTCACCCGGGCCTCGACCTCGCGGAAGAGGCGGTCCGAGGGAGGCTCGCCCACCAGCACCCTCTCCGCCTCGGGCACTCGCAAGGGGGTGCTCGCGGCGGAGAGGCACGCGATCCGCGCCCTGGTGATGGTCCCGTCCTCCCCTCGCGTGACCGCGACCGCGACGCCGGCCAGCGCGAAGTCGCCCCGACGCATGGCGACCTCCTGGAACCCGACCGCGGTCCCCGGAGGCGGGAGGGGGATCTCCACGCCGACGACCAGCTCGTCGGGCTCGGCCACGGTCGTGAAGAAGGAGCGGAAGAAGCGCTCCGCCGCCACCATCCGCGTCCCCGTCCGGCTCCGCAGCTGGACCCGTCCGTCGAGCGCCATCACCGCGGCCGGCAGCTCGGCCGCGGGATCGGCATGCGCGAGGCTCCCACCGATCGTGCCTCGGGCCCGGATCTGGGGGTAGCCGATGAACGGCGCGACCATGCTGAGCAGGGGCGCGTGCTCCCTCACGACCGGGGAGCGCTCGAGGAAGCGGTGCCGGACCATCGCCCCGAGCCGGAGCACGCCGTCCTCCACGGCGCACGAGGCCAGCTCCGGGATGGGGTTGAGGTCCACCAGCTGCCTTGGGGCGGCGAGCCGGAAGTTCATCAACGGCACCAGGCTCTGGCCCCCCGCCAGCGCCTTCGCCTCCTCGCCGTAGCGAGCCATGAGCTCCAGCGCCTCGGGGAGCGAGCGTGGGGCCCAGTAGTCGAAGGGCGGTGGCTTCATGCCCGCCTACCCCCTCCCCAAGGCACCGGCGGATCGATCGTCACCGACGACGGTCCCGACCGGCGACCCGTGGCGATCCACGCGCGAATCATATGTGCTCATCCACTTCCTGGAGCGTCCTCCCCCGCGTCTCTGGTGCGATCCAGATCGCGAAGAGACCGATCACGAAGACCAGGGAGACTGCCAACCCAGCCCGTGGGTAGGATCCCAGCTGGCCCACGAGGAGACCGGTGATCAAGGTGCCGATCCCGGTCACGATCCGGGCGAAGTTGAAGCAGATCCCCTGACCGGTGGCACGAACCTCGGTGGGGAACAGCTCGGGCAGGAAGACGGCGAACACACCGAAGCCACCGAGGATGAAGAACCCGGCCACCGGCGTGAGGATCAGGAGCCTCGTGACGTCGTGCACCGTGGTGAAGACAACGACGGCGATGAGGAGAGAGCCCAGGCAGAAGACGAAGTAGGAGCCCCGCCTGCCGATGGGGGTCTGGGTCAGCCAGATCAGCACCAAGTACCCGAGGGCCGCTCCCGCGTTGAGCAGGAGGCCGAAGTAGCTGCTGAGGTGCACGACCTCGACCGGGCTCCGTCCCACCGCGAGCTGGGCGATCCACGAGGGGATGAACGTGGTCGCCGCGAACGCTCCCACCATCATCGCCGCCGCGCTGAGGAAGCCGCCCGCCGTCGAGCGCCGGAGCCGGTCTCCCAGCAACCAGCTGATGCTCCCGAGCCGCTGGGCTCGGCTCCTGCGCACCTGCAGCCAACGGTTGGGCTCCTTGACGAAGAGCCGGACGACGATGGCGATGATCGCCGGCAGCGCGCACCCCACGAAGACCCATCGCCACCCATATGGCCCCAGCACCAGGTTGATCCCGGAGGCGAGGAAGAACCCGACGGCGAAGGCCAGCTGCATGACGATCATGAGCGCCGGCCGTCGCTCCTCGGGCAGGCTCTCGGCGAGCAGGGCGGCGCCGGCCGCCCACTCCCCACCGATCCCGAAGCCAGCGATGCCCTGGAAGATCGCCAGCTCCCACCAGGTCTGCGCGACCGCGCTCAACCCGGTGAAGAGGGCGTAGATGACGATCGTGAGCATCATGACCCTGGCCCTGCCGAACCGGTCGGTCAGCATGCCGAAGACCGTGCCACCGATGCCCCATGCGAACAACTTGGCGGCCACGATCAGGCCACCGATGGAGGCCACCTCGCCCCGGGCCGTCGTCCGCAACAGGTCGCCGACGCTCGGGGCGAGCAGCAGGGTGAAGACGTTGAGCGCCATCGAGTCGAACATCCAGGCCAGGAACGCCGAGAGGACGACCAGCGCAACCCCCTGCCGTACCGTGTCCCGTTGTCGTGCTAGCCCCACCACGGCTCACTCCTCCTCCCTCCTCGTCGGGTCCCCATCGCGCTCCGGAGGCATCGCCGGCTCATTCCTCCCGGTGCCGTGGGAGCTGCCACCAGAGGTCGTCCAAGACGGCCAGGTCGTCTTTCGACAACCTGACCTGCGCGGCTCTCAATAGAGGTGGCAGCTGAGCCGGCTCGCTGGCGCCGATCAAGACGGAGGTGACGTTTGGCTGATGCATGACCCAAGCGACCGCCGTGGTCGCCATGTCGTACCCCCGCTCTGAGCAGAAGCGACGATATCGCTCAACGGCATCGAAGTGGCCGGCCGTCCAATACCGGCGGCGGTAGCTCTCGCCCATGGAGACGCCCCTGGAGCTCAGCCCCGTGTCCCCGAAGCGACTGCCAGGGGGTGCCTGCTCACCCAGCCGGTACCTTCCGGTCAAGAGCCCCGCCGCCAACGGGTTGTAGGCGAGCACCCCCACCCCGAGCCGCGCCGCCATGGGGAGCGTCTCCACCTCGGCATCCCGCCGGAGCAGGTTGTACCGTACCTGCACCGAGATCGGGGCCACGAACCGCCGGCGCTCAGCGGTCCACAGGGCCTCCACCACCCTCCAGGCCGGCCAGTTGCACACCCCCACATAGCGAACCTTGCCGTTCTGGACCAAGCGGTCGAACGCGTCGAGCGTCTCCTCGACCGGGCAAGTGTCGTCGAACTGATGGGCCTGATACAGGTCGATGTACTCCACGCCCAAGCGTCGCAGGCTCGCGTCGACGGCGTCGAAAAGGTGCTTTCGACTCAGGCCCCGCCCGTTGGGCCCGGGGCCGACCGGGTAGTTGACCTTGGTCGCGATCGTCAGGTCGTCGCGGCGCCGCCGGGACGCCATCCACCGTCCGAGGATCCGCTCCGCCTCCCCGAGCAGGCCCGGCTTGGGGGGATAGCTGTTGCTCGTGTCGACGAACCGGACCCCGGCGTCGTAGGCGAGGTCGAGGATCTCGTTGGCGGCGTGCTCGGGCGTCCGATCCCCGAAGGTCGCCGTCCCGAGGCAGATCCGCGTCACCTTGAGGCCGTGCCGACCGACCGCGACGACATCGCCCTCCCAGCTCGCCGGTCCGAGCCCCGGCGGCTCCGTCACCTGCGTTCGAGCACGATCACGATCGGGCACGGGGTTCCGAAGGAGCCAATGGGATGTTCCACAATATAGAACGACCGTTCCGCTTTTTCCAGGCTATCACAGCGCCGTCCGCCCGTCAAGCCCTCGCCGCCGTCCTCCCAGCAAGCCACGAGCTCGCGTCCGGCGCCTGACGAGCCGTCGCCCGCTGGTCGTCGCGTCCTCACTGATGGAGGCCGGCCCGTCCTGAGCCCCCCGGCCCTCGGGGGCCCGGGCAGAGGCCGGGGGCGGCACGCCGAGGCGCGGGGAGACCGATCCCCCGCTCGGCGGGGCCCGCCCCGGGGAGGATCCGGCCACCGGCCGGGCCGGCGAATCGGTGGGCCGGAGCGGGGACGGGCGGTCCGAGCCCGTTGCCGCCGAGTACGCAGTAGCACTCACGCGGCACCCCTCACGGGGTTGCCCTTGCGGGCTTCGCGCTTCCTCGCCGCGTGCCCGAGAAGCCTGGGTCTTACCGCGGCTCTGCGCTTCACGAAGGCTCCAACTGAGCCTACGGGCGGGGTCCCCACCAAGCCAGCTTGGTGGGGTGCCCCGGGCGAGTACCTCGCCAGGTTGATCGCGGCGTTCTCATCGCGCTGGTGGCGCGCCCCACCG
>DATGLL010000011.1:0-12942 GCA_035294145.1 Candidatus Dormiibacterota bacterium
CCGGCCACGCCTGTGGGGCGGTCGACCATCGATCCCGGCCGTCGCAGGCCGAGCTCGCCGGCGTCGTCTGCGGCCACCGCGACCACGCCGACGTGAGCGCCGCCGAGAGCGTCCTTGGGCGCGGAGCCATCTGTCGCCAACCGGGGATGGTGGTCCTGCCGTCGCCTGAGAGGCCGCCTGCCTCGGCGGGCGGAGTCGTCACCGAGCATCTGTGCGGGCGAGCCCGCGAGCAAGACCTCATCAGGCCGCTCATGTCCTCCTCATTTGACCTGCTCGTTGGACCTGGCGGATGCGACGCGATGGGGAACCACCTGACACCGGTGGTGGGTGGCCAGGCTCACAAAAGCCCGTGACGGTGCACAGGGACCCCCAAGCGGAGAGTGGTTCTTAGTGCTACTGCCGCAGTTGTGGCTCATGAGCGATCGTGCCCGCCTTGGAGCGCGCGACGACGGTCGTGGCTGCATCGGGCGTGCTGGCGCTTGGCACGTCCCCACCATGACCACATCGGACGAGGCTCCGGTGCGCTCGCGGGCAACGGCGGTGCCACCACCAGCCGCTGGCGCTCCTCGGGCACCGTCAAGCCGGCTAGGCTGGAAGGACACCCCCTTGTCGCACCTCGGCCTGGCTGCGGATCGCGGCCAGCCAGGCGTGGGCCAGCATCGACAGGGTGATGTGCCGGTACCAGCTCGGCCAGTGCCGGACCTCGTACTGGTCCAGCCCGGTCTTCCTCTTCGCCTCCTCGAGGCACTGCTCTGCGGTGGACCGGGTCGCGGCCACCGTCGCCAGCTCCTGGAGCGAGACCTCGGTCGGGGCCAGGGCCAGGTAGTACGCGAGGTCGTCGGGGTCGCTGAGCGAGCGGCGGGCGAGGAGCCAGACCTCGGGACCGGGAAGCCGGTCGCGCTGCTCGATGACCCGGGCTCGTCCCCAGTCGGAGACCCGTAGCCCCTGCTCGCCCTCGGCGACGGCGAGCCGCTGCCAGGCCTCGGCCGGCCAGCCGGCGACCACGGCCCCAACCGTCGTGGCCGGCGGGGCGCCCGACGCCCGCCGCGCCCTGGTCCGGGGCCGGTCCCCGGGCTCACGGGAGGGCCCCACCACCGGGGACCCCATCGGAGCTCGTTCCGATGGGGACCCCACGGGCGGGCGCTCGGTCCAGACCGGCGTGGTCGACGAGACCGTGAGCACGTACCCACGACCGTGGCGCTCGATGGTCTCCCGCAGGCGAGGTGCGTCGCCATAGACCTCGTCCCCGGTCACCCAGCGCATCGGCACCCCTTGCGCCCAGGCGTGCTCCAGCATGGCGATGGCCAGCTCCGGCTTGGTCTGGAAGCCGACCTCCTCCGGGACCTTGGCCCTGGCCCGGCGCGCCGGGTCCTCGCACCAGGCCTCGGGCAGGTACAGGCGACGGTCCAGGAGCACGTGCCCGCGCGGCGTGGCGTAGCTCAGGAAGACGCCGATCTGGCAGTTCTCGACCTTGCCGGCCGTGCCCCAGCGCTGCCGCTGCACCCCCACCGAGGCCGTGCCTTTCTTCAGGAAGCCGGTCTCGTCCAGGACACCAATCCCCTCCGGGTCACCGAAGGTCTCTCGGACGAAGGCCTGGAGACGGTCCCGGGCGGCATCGACATCCCAGTCGACCCGATAGAGCAGCCGCTGCATGCGGTCCGGGGTGGCATCCCCCACCGCCTCGGCCACCTGCCAGCTGTTCTTGCGCTCGACCGGGGCGAGCAGGCCCCGCAGGTACTTGGCCATCTGCTCGCGGGATTCCCGCCGGGCGAACAGGTCGGCGAAGCGCGCGTGGAAGGCAGAGAACGCCTCGCCCCAGCGCTCCAGGTCATCGAGTGTGGTCACCGTCCACCATCCCGTCGAAGGGGTACCCATCCTGCCGGAGCGGCAGGCCTGTGACAAGTACGGTAGCAGTATTAGGTGCTCGGGAGATTCCAAGCCATCGTCGGGCACCTCCCAGACGGTCGCGTCCCGGCGATGTGCACCTACTTTGGAGCCCAAGTTTTGATATTACTACCGTAGTTGTGACCCTGAGGCATCGTGGCCGCACCGGGCATGCCGAGGCTTGGCTCGTCTCCATCACGACCACACCGAGCCGAGCTCCGGCGAGCTCACGGGCAGCGGCTGCGCCACCGCCCGCGGCCGGCCCCCCTCGAGCACCATCAAGCTGGCCAGGCACCGGCCGGCATCGATGAGGTGAGGTGCCGGTGCCGGCCCGGCCAGCGCCGGACCCCGTCCTGGTCCAGCCCGGTCTCCCCCTTCGCCTCCTCGAGACACGGCTCTGCGACCCACCGGGTCGCGGCCACCGTCGCCAGGCCCTGGGACGAGAGCTCGGTGGGGGCCAGGGCCGGGGAGGAGGCGAGGTCGTCGGGGTCGCCGAGCGAGCGGCGGGCGAGGAGGGCACCCCATCGGGACCCGTTCCGATGGGGACCCGAGGGGCCAGACCTCGGGACCGGGGAGCCGGCCGCACGGCTCGATGACCCGGGCTCGTCCCCGCTCGGAGCGCCGTGGCCCCTTCTCGCCTTGGGCGACGGCGAGCCGCTGCCAGGAGTCGGCCGGTCGGTCGCGCCTTGATCCGGGACTCTGGCCTTGGCCCGACGCGCCGGGTCACCGGCCCTCGGGCAGCTCACGGTGCCGGTCCAGGAACGGGTGCCCGGGCGAGGTGGCGTCAATCGGGGACCCCCAGGAAGACCCGAGCTGGCAGCGCTCGACCTCGTGCCGCGATTCGTGCATCGAGACACCGAATCCTTGCCGCGGAGCTCCGATGCGTCGCCGAACGTTCCCGGTCGATCTAGCCCATCCCGGTCTCGGCGTTTGGCACCCCGACGAGCATCCCCTGCACTCCCAGCGCCAGCACGAGTCCCATCGCCAGGAGGAAGATGCCGGTGAGCAGATCGGGGCGGATCGGCGCGAGGCGGGAGGCGGCTCCGCCGAGTCCCAGGCCGATCAATGACATCACGAAAGTGATGGTGGCGAAGAGCAGCGCTGGCAATATGGGCGAGAAGCCGAGCAGCCCCAGGCCGACCCCTCCGATCAGATTGTCCAGGCTCAGGGATACCGGCATGCCAAAGAGCACCATGGGATCGTCCGGCTCGGCCACGGCCCGGGCTCTCAGGCTTCTGACCACAAGGTACAGACCGTACCCGAACAGCACGACCGATCCGGCATAGTCCGCTGCCGAACCGAGCTCTCGCCCGGAGGAGCCGATCAGTATGCCAATCAGAGGTGCGACACCATCCCAGAACCCAAACGCCGCTGCCGTGCGAAGTCGGCGGCGCCAGTCGCGGTGGAAGGGTCCGAGCGCGATCGAGCTCCGGAAATTGTCCTGGCTCAAGCCCGCACCGATGATGAGAAGCGATAGAAAGCCATGCATCCCATCTCTCCTAGGTGCGAGAACCGGCTGACTCATGCTCCGCCGGGTGCACCGGTCGACCCGGCGGTCGACGACCTGTGCCGACCCGGGGCACCAGATCGACTGGCGCAATCGGACCTGGTTGCCGATTGGTGGCCTCTATCACCCTGGTCACACGCCAATGGTCAGGAGAGAGGTGGCACACCGGATCGGTTCGTCCGGCATCACCGGTGAGCAGGAAAGCCTGGCATCGACAACCTCCAAAATCGATCTCGCGACGAGGGCAGCTCCGGCAGGGCTCTGGCATCCACGTCGTCCCCCGGAAGCGCCGGAAGATGGGTGAATCCTCCCAGATCCATGCCAGTGAGTGCTCGCGTACGTTGGCTCGCGGAAGACCGAGAAGGTGCGCCACTGGGCAGGGAAGGACGTCCCCATTGGGCGTGACCGTCAGCTGCTGCCGACCCCAGCCACCCATGCAGGGCTTGGGGTAATGGCTGTAGTAATCGGGGATGACATAGATGATCTCCATCTTTCCCCTCAGGCGCTGGCGTGTCCTGCGTACCACCTCCTCGGCGCGGTCGAGCTGAGCCCTGGTCGGCAACAGGGCGTCGCGGTTGCGCCAGGCCCAGCCGTAGTACTGGGTGTTGGCAAGCTCGACCCGATCTGCCTCCAGCCTCTCGGCCAGGTCGAGGATGAGATCGATCCTGTCGATGTTGTGACGGTGGAGGACGACGTTCAAGGTCAGTGGCCACCCTAGCTCCTTGACCAGACGAGCGGCGGCGATTTTGCGTCCATGGGCGCGGGCGCCGGCGATGCGGTCGGCCAGAGCCGGATCGTCGGCCTGGAGACTGATCTGCACGTGGTCCAGGCCGGCGCCCTTCAGCTGTCGCGCCCGCTGCGGCGACAGATCGATGGCGCTCGTGATGAGGTTGGTGTACAACCCGAGCTCGTGAGCGCGGATGACGATATCGACAAGGTCGCGGCGCTGGAGTGGCTCACCGCCCGAGAGGTGAAGCTGGAGGACCCCAAGCGCCCGTGCCTCCCCCAGCACCCGTTGCCAATCCGCGGTGCCCAACTCCTCCCAGGAGTCGGCCAGGTTGAGGGGGTTGGAGCAGTAAGGGCAGTGGAGAGGGCAGGCATAGGTCAGCTCGGCCAGCATGCCTAGGGGTCTACTCATCGCCAACCTCCAACCAGCCCCTGGCAATCAGTTGGGTGAGGAACCCTTCCACCTCGTCGATGCGGACGTGGGTGTACGTTCCGCGCAGCCGCTCCACGATCTCGGTGATCGTCTGTTTCCCATCGCAGAGACCGACAATGGCTGCACCCGTCCCATTCAGGAGCAGCACTCCCTCCGGAGCGAGCAGAACGTGCCGTTCACGTACGTGGTCCCAGCCTAGACGCGCCCCTCGTCGCAGTTGGGGGCGGTTCTCAGACGGCACCCCACCGCTCATATCATTCTCTGACCCGAGAACGATCGATGACCCACGTCAAGTGCCGTCTTGGTAGGCTCGGTCGATGGCATCCAACATGCTCCACAGAACATCGCACTTGAAAGAGAGGGCTGCCACCGCCCTCGCTTGCTCATCCGCTGTTCGACAGTGCTCGGTCACCAGCTCGAGAGCGTACTCGGCGTCGCGCGGGGCCTGAGTGAGGCGGGCCCGGAAGTAGGTCAGCCCGTCAGGGTCGATCCAGGGATAGAGATGCTCGAAGGCGGCCAGGCGTTCGGCCATCAGGTCCGGCGCAAAGAGCTCGGTCAGCGAGGCAGCCACCGCCTCGATCCACGGACGGGTTCGGGCGAAGGTGACGTAGGCGTCAACGGCAAACCGTACGCCGGGAACGACATGCCGTTCATCCCACAGCTGTTGCTGAGTCAGCCCAACCGCCTCCCCCAGGCGCAACCAGGCTGCGATACCCCCCTCTCCATCCCTCGTCCCATCATGGTCGATGATGCGCCGAATCCAGCGCCGGCGCACCTCGCGGTCTGGGCAGTTGGAGAGGATGGCGGCATCTTTGATGGGGATGTTCTTCTGGTAGTAGAAGCGGTTGAGCACCCAGCCTTGGATCTGCCGCCGGCTCAGATCTCCTCGGTTCATCCTGACATGGAAAGGATGCCGGCTGTGATAACGTCGAGATTGAGCGCGCAGGGAGCGAATGAAAGCGTTGGTGTCGGATGCCACCAGACTCAGATCTCCAGTTCCAGCCCATCCTCGGCAACTTCGAAGCCATGCTCCTCGACGGCGTGCCGCTCCGGCGAGTCGTCGAGCAAGATGGGGTTGGTGTTGTTGATGTGAACATAGATCTTGCGGGGGATAGGGAGGGAAGCCAACCGTGCCAGGCTGCCATCGGCGCCGCTAATCGGAAGGTGCCCCATCTCATACGAGCTCTTGCCGGCGATGCCAAGCCGGATCAGTTCATCGTTCTGCCAGCAGGTCCCATCGAAGAACAGGCAGGCGCAGCCCTCTAGCTGTGCATGCATCGCCGCCGTCAGCTGTTGGGCGCTAGGCAGGTAGACGAGGCTTCGTCTGGTACGTTGATCGGTGATTCGATATCCGACCACGCTCTCTCGTTGCTCGATTCCGAACCCCGCCAGCTTGTTGGTGGGAGCCTCGAAGGCACGGTACGACAACCCATCCACCAGCGAGATCTCCGTGCCCGTGACCACCGGCCGCCACTCGACCTGAGCGTATGCACTCAGCGTCCGAAGCAGCCCCGTGCCCGTGCAGAGGACCTCGTGAACCGCCTCGGTAGCGTGGACCTCGATCCGGTCGGCCTCCCGTAGCAGCAAGAGCCCCAGGGTGTGGTCCAGCTCGGCGTCGGTGAGCAGCACCGCCTGGAGCGGAGAGTCCCTGAGCCCGGACGGGCGCATGGCGGGGAAGGACTCAATCTGGGTGCGGAGGTCGGGCGAGGCGTTGAAGAGGAACCATCGCCGGTAGTCGGCACTCACCGCCAGTGATGACTGGGTGCGCGGGCGGCAAGGTCGTGACCCGTCACGGACGGCCCGGCATTGGGGGCAACGGCAGTTCCACTGTGGGAAGCCACCCCCAGCCGCCGCTCCCAGCACACGCACCCACATCGTCGGTCCTCCATCCCCATCGTCCCGCCCCGAGGTCGGGGTCGGGGGCGCCGGACGGTTCGTCCGGCGCCCGCCTCCTCATCACCTGCGTCCGGCGTAGGCTGTCACCTCGGCCTGGGTCCTGATCTCCTCGTATTCAGGGGTCTCCCACTCGGTCATCTCGATCACCTCCTTGGGTGCTGATGGATGAGCGGCGCCACCACCCTCCTCAGTCCGGGAGCGCGAACACGAAGAGGGCGGCTCCGCGCGGTGCCCCGAACATCTCGGGTGCGAAGCCCTCGGTCCAACCGCCCCACCCGGTGGGCACGGCGATGTATTGCTTGCCCATGACGCTGTACGTCATGGGGCTGCCGTGATGCCCACAACCGGTCTGGAACTGCCACAGCAACTCGCCAGTCCGGGCATTGAAGGCGTTGAACTCTCCTGTGGGTTCGCCAGCGAACACGAGGTCTCCGCCTGTGGCCAGCACCGAGGCGCACATCGGCGTCTCGTTGCGCCAGCTCCATACCACCTGGCCGGTACGAGGATCAACGGCCCTTACGAAGCCCTGCGTGTCCTGACTGTCAACGACGACGCTCGCCCCCCAGTATGGGATGCTCTCCTTGAACTCGCGCCGCTGCAGCGTGACCGTCGCACCCAGATCCTGGACCGGGACGTAGAAGAGCTCTGTCCTTGGGCTGTACGCGGCATGCGTCCACTCCTTGGCCCCGGCCGGGCCTGGCCAGAAGTGGACAGGCTCCCCTTCCTGTCGGGGCTCCACCTTGCGGGTGATCTTGCCGCTGGGATCGATTTCCCCCCAGGTGATGCGATCGACGAAGGGCGCCACCCGGACCAGCTGCCCGTTGGTTCGATCTAGGACGAAGAAGTAGCCGTTCTTGTCGAAGTGCCCCAACAGCTTGCGGCCGTCCAGGTCGAACAGGATGTTCTCCATCACGCTGTCGTAGTCCCAGACGTCGTGTGGGGTGTACTGGTAGTGCCACCGAATCCGACCGGTGTCGGCGTCGATGGCGACGACGGAGTCGGTGTAGAGGTTGTTGCCGGGACGGACGTCCCCGTCGAAGTCCGGCGAGGGGTTGCCGGTCCCCCAGTACATGAGATTGAGCTCGGGGTCGTAAGTTCCCGTGATCCAGGTGTTGGCGCCGCCCCGGGTCCAGGCTGGACCGTCCGGCCAGGTCTCGGACCCGGGCTCCCCAGGCTTGGGTACGGTGTACGTTCGCCAGATGTGCCGTCCGGTCTCGAGGTCGAAGGCATCGATGTGCCCGCGAACCCCGAATTCCCCGCCCGAACTCCCCACAACGACCATGTCCTTGACGACGAGGGGGGCGAGCGTGGCGCTTTCACCGGCTCGGACATCCCCATACGGCTTGTCCCAAACGCGCTTGCCGGTGACGGCGTCGAGTGCCACCACGTGCGCGTTCAGGGTGACGAAGAAGACCTTCCCTCTGGCTACAGCCACTCCGCGGTTGACGTTGCCGCAGCAGAGCGAGGTGTCAAAGGGAACCGCTTGCTTGTATCGCCAGAGCTGCTGGCCCGTCCTGGCATCGAGGGCCCAGACCCAGCTGTCCCATCCGGTGACGTACATGACCCCGTCCACGACGATCGGGGTAGCCTCGAAAGCATACGTGGATGGGCCCGCGACGATGCCCGTCGTCCCGCACTGGAAGACCCACGCTGGAACCAGGCGCCTGACGTTCTGAGTGTTGATCTGGTCGAGCGGGCTATAACGTTGCCCGTCGTAGGCGCCGTAGTAGGTGAGCCAGTTCTGCGGCTCCGAGCGGGCCCTCAGAATGCGTTCGTAGGTGACGCCCTGGACCACCGGCGGCGCACTGCCGATCAGAGAGCTCAACGATCCCAGGTCGATGGCCTGCCCCGCATCCACTTGTGGCATCGACGTTCCTCCTCAATTCCACCGTATTCGCCTGTCTGCCTGTGTTCGCTGGCGGCTACGGTCGCGGCTGGGGCGGGCGGTCGAGGCGAGCCTCGGGAGGGACCTCCCCCATCACGGCGATTACCCCGACGAGGCCTCTGCCTTCGTCGTTGCCGATTCCAGAACTGAACCAGTAGTAGCCCGGCCCATCGAGGTTGAGCGTGGCGGTTCCTCGTGAGTGATTCGGCAGCCAGATGAACTTGAGGTCGCCGTTGCTGGGCAGAATCGCGCAGTGGGTGTTGTCGTCGTCATTGACGAGCACCAGGTCGAGATCGCCCCCATGGGGCATGACGATGATCGACGGATCCCAGGTCAGCTCATCAGGCGGAATCCGGACCTCGGCATGCATGCGGCCGTCGGGTCCCTCCTTTGCTTGTCCGAGGTTGCCATGCGTCACCAGTCGACCGAGCGTCGCCTTGTTCTGTTTGTTCAGCCCCAGCTCGTTTACCACCCTGGACAGCTCCGCTGTCGTCGCCATGGCGTCACCTCCGCTGCTGGGTCGGCTCCCTGCTGTTGCGAATGAGCGCCCGAGAGGGTGCGGAACGATCCGGCCCGCCGATGAGCAGGTCGACGATGGCGGCGCAGAAGCGATCCTCCCCATCGCCGTCAGCTCGCGGCTTGACCGCCTGGGTTTGGCCGTCGACCCGCCCCACGACCCGGTTGCTGCTCCGGCCCCGGAACCGGTGCCCGACCCGGTCTCGCTCCGCGTCGTGGGGGAGGATGCGCCAGGGCCTGATGTCGCCCTCCTCAACGACCACGGCCCTGACCTCGACCGGCATCCCCGGCGGGCTGAGCCCCGGGGCGAGCGCGAAGGGGCCCTCGATGGGATCGGGGGTTAGGCAGTCATCCCGAACGTGCGGCAGCATCATGGCAAACCCACAGCCAGCCAGTGGCGCCTCCACACGGATACCCGACCTCGGGCACCTCGTCCCCAGAACCTTTTCCGCAGCCGGTTGCCCACTCGAACTCGCGAGAAGCCTACTCGGTTGACCTACAGGACAAGTTTTGGACCTCCCGACGGTGACGTCAAGTTTCCTGTACAGCCGGAGCCACTCCAACGCCCCGCTCGGACAGCCGCCGGCCCCCCTCTCCATCTCTTCAGTGGCAGCTCTCTCGCTCCCCGACCGGCCGCCGGTCCAGATCCAGCGCGACGGTCCCTACCCGGTCCATCGAGGCAGAGCCAGGAAGGCGCCGCTCGAGCAAGGCAGGCATTGGAATGGTCGGCCCGCGACGCGGAGGTGGCATCCGCGAGGCGAGGCCCTCCTCGTGCTCGAGGTCGCTCGGGGCCAGGGACCCGTCTTCTCTTCCGTTGCCGCTGAGTAAGCGATAGCACTCATGCGGCACCCCTCACGGGGCTGCCCTCACGGGCTTCGCGCCTCCTCGCCACGCGCCCGAGAGGCCCGGGCCTTACCGGGCTCCCCACGAGGCCGGCCTGGGGACCCCATCAGGACTCGTCTCGGGGCACCCCATCGGAGCGTGCTCCGATGGGAACCCCTCGTGGGGCGCCCCTGCGGCCGCTGGAGCTCGACCCGCAAGACCCACCAGCTCTCCCCGACCCGCCTCAGGGTGGCGGCGAGGATCCGCCCCCGGCCCAGACGAATCAGCCGCTCCAACCGGCGCGTGCGCTCGCAGGTGCGCACGGTGCCGATCTTGGGCAGGGTGACGTGGCGGCGATCGGGCTCGACCCGGAGGGTCCCGGTGCTGAAGGGGCAGCGGTCCGGGTCTCGGCCCTTGCGCTCGAGCCTCGGGAAGCCGACGGGGTCCCCACGAAGCCGGCTTCATGGGGCCCCCCTCTCCCGGTCGGCGTCGAGATCGGCTCGAGGGTGCGGACCGCCCAGTTGGAGGCGGAGCGCCGCCCGCCCCCCTGCCGCCGCTCCGGGGTGGGGTCCAAGGCGAGCTGGAACGCCGGCAGCGTCCAGCCGTCCGGGGCCGCATCCCTACGGGGCTCCCCACGAGGCTGGCCTCGTGGGGCACCCCTACGGGTCATCGCCCTGGAGGGCTGCCATCGCCCGGGCCGCCCGGGTGGCGACCGCCTTACCGTCCGGATGCGATGGCGGCCCGACCTGCGGGCGGGCGAGCGCACAGAGCGCCAGGCACCGTGCCGTTCGCGTGCCTGCCGACGGTCACGACCGCACGAGCAGATGGGCGCCTACGTAGCTGGCGTAGAGCGCGAGCAGGACCGCTCCCTGCCCACGGCTCACCCCGCCTCGCCACAGGAAGAGCGTGGCGAGCCAGGTGCTGGCCACCAGGAAGGGCCAGTCGAGGGCCCGCGTCAGGGAGGTGACGGGGACGGGTGAGACCAGGACGATCAGCCCGAGGTTGAACAGCACGAAGTAGAAAACGCTCCCAACCACGTTGCCGACGCTCACGTCGGGGCGTCCGTGGAACGCCGGGATCGCCTGCCGCATCACCTCCTCCAGTTCGATGGCGGCCGGGGTGACCACCATCCCAATCAGACCGACGGAGAGAGAGAAGCGGCTGATCATCCGCTCCGCCCCGTACGTGATCAGTTCAGCGCCGATGGTGATGGTGGCGATGCCGACCAGGGTCAGGAGCGGGGGTATCCACCAGCGTCGCGCCCGCCGTGCGACCTCCAGGACCTGGTCGGTTTCCAGGAAACGGTGGGTGCGGGAAGCGGTGACCATGTGGCCGAGGACGAGCGCGAACGCGGCCAGGAGCACGATCCCGGCCCAGCGCGGGGTGGCGTCGCCGACCAGGGCCAGACCGGTCAGGAGGGGAGCGGCTGCAAGGCTGGCCAGGATGCCTGTGGGAGGCTGTACCCGCAGGGGAACGAGAATCGCTCCCAGACCGAGAGCGACGCAGATGATGAATACGCCGCCGCCGAAGACGGTACCCAGGGCAAGGTCGGGTACGCCACTGTGGGCGGCAACCAGGCCCACGGCCACGTTCTCCGCCTCCAGACCCGAGAAGATGCCCGCGATGGCGAACGGGGCCAGACGGAAGAGCGCAGCCAGGCCGATCATGCCCGAGAGTAACCGTTCGGTTGACCAGGCGACGACGAGGATGCCGAGCACGAAGGCGCCCACCGCGACGACGAGATCGCCGATCACGCCGACATCTTCCCTGCAATCGCCCTGCTGGCTCGGCACTGCGCTGCGGCCACCGGCTGGATGCCGTTCCCATGGGCCTAGCCGACGGGAGGAGCCCTCCGAGACGGATGCGTTGCGCGCCCCGATCGTTGGAGGGCCCCGGCTGAGCGCAGGGTGGGGCCGCACCGCGGCCTTACTGGCCTTCCCGCTTCACGGTCTCCGAGATCCCGCCCGGCCACGCCCTCCACCGCCTCGACGGGCTGGATCGTGTCCCGACGGCAGCGACCGGCGTGTCCATGGCGCTGGAACCGGCCCTCTTGTAATCATGGACGAGGGTACGACGATATCGGCCGATCGACGGCCATCACCTCCCCGCCGCCTGCGGGATTCGGCGCTGTCACATGCCCATCCCGTTCTGGCGGCCTTGGTGAGCGGCGAGAGGGGCGCTCCCAGCGGACCCGTCGAGGGTGGGCTTACGCCCCGCCCGGGCGGCCGAGCACGGGCCACGGCGGCCTAGAACACGTGCCGAGGCCACTGGAGACCGAGGCCTGCTGCGCTCAGCGCCCCCGGCCAGGGCCTGAGAAGACGCAGGCAGCCGGCGTGCGACCTCGTGCTGGCACCTGACCGCCGGGGTGAGGGGGCGGGCCGGCCGGTGGTTGGCCGGCGCGCCCCGTCCTGGTTGGAGGGTTCAAGAGGAGGTCCGGGCCAGCTCGTTGCCCTCCACCATCCGATGTGGCCCCCCGGCCGACGGCCGGATGTCGAAGTCGAAGATCTCGGTGGGGATGAACACCGTGCAGCAGGCGTTGGGGAAGTCGACGATGCCGCTGATCCGCCCTTCCACCGGCGCCGTGCCCAGGATCACGCAGGCCTGCTCCCCACTGTAGCCGAACTTCTTCAGGTACTCGATCGCGTTCATGCAAGCGCGCTTGTAGGCCATGGTGGCGTCCATGTAGAGCTGCTTGCCGGTGTCGTCGATGGAGATGCCCTCAAAGGCCAGGTACTCGGTGTAGCGAGGCTCAAGCGGGCTGGTCTGGAGGATAGGGCTGGTGACCCCGTAGGTGTTGGCGCCGTCCTTGATCACGTCAACGTGGAAGTCGACGTAGCCTGCCATCTCGATGGCGCCACAGAAGCTGATCTCACCGTCGCCCTGGGAGAAGTGGATGTCCCCCACGGAGAGGTTGGCTCCAGAGACGAAGACGGGCAGGAAAAGCCGCGAGCCACGGGTCATGTTCTTGATGTCGGTGTTGCCGTTGTTCTCGCGGGCGGGAACGGTGCGTGCGGCCTCGCGCGCGACTCGGTCGAACTCGGCGCCTCGGAGCGGGCCCAGGACCGCGTTCTCGGGGTAGGGCGGGGCGACCAGCGGGGGGACGCGGTTGGGATCGGTGTCGTAGAGCTCTTTCTCCCGCCGGTTCCACTTCGCCAACAGGGCCGTGGAAGGGGCGACCCCGATCTGGCCGGTGTGGATGATGCCGGCGAACCGCACCCGAGGCACGTGGCGCGAGGTGGCGTAGATGCCCTCGAAGTCCCAGACCGCCTTGTG
>DATGLL010000012.1:0-9738 GCA_035294145.1 Candidatus Dormiibacterota bacterium
CCTGCCGATCCAGATCGGGACGCTGATCCGCAGAGGACACGCGAGCGGGCGGTCACGCCGGCCGGGGACCGCGCCGGGGCGTCCACCAGGATCAGGTGACCAACTCGCCGGGCCGGGACGGGGAGCTTGCCCGACTGGAACCAGCGGTAGGCGGTCACGGGGTGGATGCCTTGCTCGCGCGCCCACTGCTTCAAGTTCATGGAAGTGGATTGTAGTGTATAGGAGCGTCAGCTGTTGTTAACCCTTGGTGGCCGGCGAGGTGGTCGGTGAGAGGGGAGCCCGGTCGGGGTTGCGGACGCGGTGCCGGTGATGGTCCTTGCGGCCTCGAGGAGCTCACCGAGCCGGGACGAGGCCCGGCATCGGCCTCTCGAGTCCCGGGGCCGAGCCGCGCCGACGTGCGAGCGCAGCAACCGTCCCTGGGCCAGGATGGGCCCAGGGCGAGCCGGCATCCCGGAGCTCTCCTCACGGCCTCTTTCCGATGACCGCCTCGATGGCCCGATTTGCGGTGGCACGCCGACCGTATCGTCGGGCGCGCAGCGAGGTCGAGAGCTCCTTCACCTCCCGCACCCGACCTCGTCGACCCCGGACGGGCCCCCACCAGAGGCTCACGGCGCTTTCCGTTCAGGACGAACCAACCCCGGTCACCACGAGCCCGACCAGCAGCCTTTCACTGGCAGCCTCCCGCGCCACCGGCCGCTCCAGACCCGCACGCTGATCAGCGGAGGACACGGGTACATGGCTGCAACGCTCGGACCGGCGCTGAGTCGACCAGGGTCAACCGGTTGAGGCGACGGATCAAGGGAGGAACTTCGGCTGGCGAGGTCGGAGGCGGGGAGGCGAGGTCTCGGGGCAAGCATCTCCTGCTTCGTACCGTGGGGAGCAAGCCCCCTCGACCTCACGCTCCGCCGATTCTGCGCCTCCGACTCAGTACCTCTCAGTACCTGAGGTAATTGGGGACGTAGCTGCGGTACCGCTGGACCAACCGATCCCAGCCGGCTGGCAGGTGGACTGCCTTGGTCACCCAGGTGCTCGCGCCGTAGGCCATGCCCATGAAGGCGCCAGGGCCGCCGACGACCACCACCTTCAGCGACTCTGGACTTCGGAGCAGGGGCACGGGATCCTCGGCGTTGAGCGGAGGTCGCCCCCGCTGCTGGAGCCCGGGCGTGCCCCAGAACTCGGGCGTGCGATAGGCCGGCGTCCTGCCGTACTCGTAGAGGTAGGAGGCAAGCTCGGCCTTGGTCCAGCCGTCCTCGGCCAGGGTGCGGGCATGCCCGGGTGGCAGCAGCAAGGTCATCTGCCGCCAGCGTGGGACCATGTTGGCGAGAACAGCTCGCACAATGCCCTTGGCGTCTGAGCCGTACGGCCAGACCTGCAGGTAGGAGTTCGGGAAGGAGACAGTGACGCAGCTCTCCTCCCGAGCGAAACCCTGCTGGACGTGGAGCGGCTCCCACTCAGGCACCGCCTCCTCGTTCTCCGCCGCGACCATGGAGTACTTGCCCGGGTTACCGAGAACGCCCATGTCCTCGATCCCCTTGCGGGCCCCGCCCAGGTTCTTCACGATCAGGCCCATCGCCCGACCGATGGTGGCGTTGGCGATGTCGCCGGGGCTGAGGGCTCCGGTACCAGCGTTGACGCGCAGCTGGTCCCGGATCGGGCCGTTGACGATCCAGAAGGGGGCCCAGGAGCCGGTGCTGACCTCGAAGGTCCCGAAGCGAGCCCGAGGGTCGAGCAGGGCCTCGACAGCCGCGATGAGCACGGGCATGGCGGTCGGGAGCGCCCCAGCCATCACGGCGTTGATGGCGATCTTCTCCACCGTGACCTTACCCTGGCGCGGTATCATCTTGCCGACCAGGTGGTCGGGGGGGAGGTCGGTGCCGGTCAGCATCTCGTCCACCGCGGAGCGGGTGGGAGGGATGATCGGTAGCCCGTCGCCCCATCCCCGCCGGTAGAAGAACTGCTGCACCTCGTGTAGGTCGCCCTTGAAGGCGATCCCGGTGGAGACGTCGGTGGGCCTCGGTGAGGGCGAGCGCTCCTCCGGCGTCAGCGGCGCGGTCAGGGCGGAGACGATGTCGTCCATCACCGCTCGCACCCCGTCCTCGATCGCCTCAGTGACGGTGCACTCGCAGGGCACCTTCTCCGGGACGATCCGGACCCCGGGCATCCCTTTCCCTGAGGCGGCCGACCGGGCGTCGAAGGCGAAGCCCTCGTTGACGAGGACAACCGCTGGGGTGCCCAGCTGCTCAGTAAAGACGGCGTCGTACAAACTGTACTTGGTGCAGGACCCTCAATCGCCCACGGCGAGGATGACAGCGTCGACCTCCCTGGCCCACTGCTCGTAGCGCGCCCGGTCGGGGGTGGCGGCGATCTCGTCGCTCACTTGGCGTCCGAAGCGCTGGATGCTGACGTCGTCGAACCGGCGACGCAGCTCGGCCTCGACCGCGTCCAGGATCGGGCGAGCAGCAATCTTGTCGTTGTGGCACAGCCCGATGCGCTTGCCGCGCAGCTCGGGGAGACGGGGCGAGATCCCCGCCAAGGGCACCGGGTCCACCTCCGCCCATGGGCTCAGCACCTCGTAGGCTCCGCTCATCCAGACCTCCCAACGCTTCTCGAGAACTCGCTTGCCCTCGCCCCCCGCAGCCCTCACCGTCCCCGATCATAGGCTGGCGGAAGGCAGGCGTCGAGGAGGGGAGCGGATCAACCAGGAGAGGGCGGGAAGGTGAGCCCCAGCTCACCTCTCCTCGGCTGACCCGGGGCAGAATGGCGATGGGAACGTTTGATCATCGTTCGATCACCTGGAGGGGAAGCGCAGGACTATGGACGTTTCACTGGAGGGCAAGGTCGCGCTCGTCACCGGTGCCGGGCCGAACATTGGCAGCGGCATCGCCCTGGCCCTGGCTCGCTATGGCGCCAAGGTCGCCTGCAACGACCTCGACGCCGCCACCGCGGAGGCCTGCGTACGACGCATCGAGCGCAACGGAGGCACGGCCATGAGCATCCCAGGGGACGTGACCGACGAGACCGTCGTCGCCGGCTACGTCCAGGAGGTCCTGGCCCGGTGGGGCCGGATCGACATCCTGGTCAACAATGCCGCCGTCCTCGGCGGGCGCGGCGTCCTCGACGAGCGCACGGAGGACTTCACGCGCGCGGTCTTGGTGACCGCGCTGGGCAACTTCCTCAACACCAAGCACGTCGCCCGCTCGATGTGCGAGCGAGGCATTCGTGGCTCGATCGTCTGCATCTCCTCCTCCAACGGTTGGTCGGGCTCGGCGGGGATCATCGCCTATGCCTTCCACAAGGGCGGCGTGAACAACTTCGTCAGGGCTGCGGCGATGGACCTGGCGCCGTACGGGATCCGCGTCAACAGCGTCACCCCCACGATGGTGACGCCGGACAACCCCGAGCTGATCGCGGCACGACGGACGGCTGGCATCGCCGGGCCCGGCCCGGGTCGGCCCGGAGGGCTGGGGAGCGAGGGCGGCGATGAGCCTTGGCGACGCCCAGCTCGCTGGCGTGGCGAGCGCCCGCCCCTGGTCCCCATGGGCCAGACCGGCAGCCCGACCGACCTCGGCCACTGTGTGGCCTGGCTGTGCTCTGACTACGCCCGCCTCATCACCGGCACCGACCTCGTCGTCGACGGCGGAGCACGGGCACGGAACTTCGCCTACCTCCCGGCCGCCCCGGAGGAGCTGATGGGCCCGGCGCCGGTGATCGAGCTGGACCGGACAGGGCGGGACGGCTGATCCTGCCTCCATCCCCTCTCCTGGATCATTCCCTGCATCTGAGACGCGCTGGTGGCTTCCGCCTGCTCGATCACCAGCCAAGGACGCAGAACTGCCATGTCGAGCCAAGTCTGGCTTGCGTCGTACCCCACCATGTCGCCCTCGCGATGGGCGGGCAGGTGACGGAGCTGAGCTCTCGCAGGGCCTCCTGGAAGGCGTGGGAGCGGCCGTGGCCATCGATGCGGAGCGGGAGTGACCTGGCTCCTGCCGTTGCCCATCCTCGCATCGCGCTCCCACCTCCCGCTCTCTTGTGGCCGGCTGGCTTGGGGGCGGGATGAGCGTTCGATCACCGCCCGTGATCGTGAAGGCTCGAAGCCGGCGCCCGGCCGTGGCCTCCGCTGGTCGGCCTGCGAATTGCACCGTTCTCGCTCTTCAGCGCTCCGATAGATTCACTTTTCGAGGTTATTCCAGCCCGTCATGTATCGTCCCGGTCGTCGGTGCTCGCGAGGTCCAACCCGTGCGCGGACGGCCCCACGACGAGAGCGCTGAGGGCCAGGTTCCGGGCCAGCCAGCGCGGGGCCCGAGAGAAGACGCTTACCGTCGGTCGGTTCGGTCCATCTGGGAACCACCAGGCTGCAATCACTTGCGAGGTCAGGGCCCGCCCGCGGGTGGGAGCAGTCGGATGCGACGGCGGGAGCCAACAGTGCCGCCATGGAGCCACCCCACGGCGCTCCGGACCACCGAGCTGCCACATTGCTTTGGGCCTCCCCTGTCAGCTACGTCGGCAATTTCCAGGACTGAGGCCATGCCGCGCGAAACTCGAAGGTCAGCCCCGGCCGATCAACAATGGGCTCGGCGCTGTCGTTCATTGGCCGCTGCCCCTCATCGCCTCCAGACAGAGCTTGTGCCCTTCGAGCTCTTCTTCCTGAACCGGCACAACCTTGACGAGGACCGGGTTGTCCTGGAGGAAAGCCTCCTTCGCCAATGGAAAGTGCCCGATGCCAAACCCGCCTGAATCATTGATGCCACCAAGGGTGAGCTGAGCGGGGTCGACATCCTTTGGCTGTTCCGGGAAACTGTTGGCATAAAGGCAGAGATGCACGGCAAATTCATCGGCCGCGAGGACTTTCATGACGCGCCAAGAGCCGTCTTTGTCTTGCACGACGTATAGGCCACCAACCGGGATTGCCCCATCGTTTCTTCCCATAGAGAGACCTCTTCTTGTTTCAATCCCCACCTGGGGTTCCCTCGGTTCAAGAAAAAGGGCCAGGATGCGGACCGCCGCACCTTCACCACCGGGGCGATCCCAGTCGAGCCCGACCGTTGCCACGTCGCCCTGCCCCGGATCGGTAGGGTGCGCACCCAGGAGAGCACGAGGCGACTGGAGCGGCCCGTCGCTAGGCCCCCGAAAGAGAGCACGGACCTGACGCGCCCGACCGGCCCTGGCCTCCACCGGCGTGATGGGAGCAGGAACGAGAGCCGAGGGTGAGCCGTACCTGGGGTGCTCCCCAAGCCACTGGGCGACCGGAGATGCGGTCGATGACGACGCGCCCCGCCTGCGGAAGACGGGGTCGAGCGCCACGGCCGCGGGCACGTCCTTGTGGTCTTGTCGGCGACCACGGCCACGGCGGTCGCGGCCGTGGTCGCCGACTGGTCAGCCGAGTCCTGGCAGCGGTCCCTGTCAGGTCAGCTGCAACCCGTGGTGGCGCCGCAGTTCAGGCACTTGTAGCAGGTCCCGTTCCGCACCGTGATGGCACCGCAATCCGGGCATGGAGGGGCGTCGGCATCGCCGGCGAAAGCGAAGGTGGGCCGGGACCCTCCGGCGACGGCCCTTGAGGTCGGAGCGACGTCGAGCGTTGGGCGATCCTGACGACGCAGGACCCCGACCGCCTCCTGCTCCTCCGGCTCGAGGAAGCGGCTGGCCAGCCAACGGAAGATGTAGTCGATGATCGACTTTGCGATCGGGATCTCCGGGTTCTTGGTGAAGCCGCTGGGCTCGAAGCGAACGTGGCTGAACTTGTTGACCATGACCCGAAGCGGGACACCGTACTGCAGTGCCAGCGAGGTCTGGGTGGCGAAGGAGTCCATCAAGCCGGAAAGGGTGGACCCCTCCTTGTTCATGGTGAGGAAGATCTCGCCCGGCGTTCCGTCCTCGTAGAGCCCCACGGTGATGTACCCCTCGTGGCCCTGCACGTCGAACTTGTGCGTGATCGAGCGCCGCTCATCCGGTAGCTTGCGCCGCACCGGCTGGCGCTCGGGGACGGTGGCCGGCTGGCTCGCCTTCTGAGCCCGTCCATCCTTCAGGGAGGTCGAGAGGGGCTGGGAGCGCTTGCAGCCGTCCCGGTAGATGGCGATGCACTTGAGGCCCATCTTCCAGGACTCCATATAGATCCGGGCGATGTCCTCCACGGTGGCGTCGTGGGGAAGGTTGACAGTTTTCGACATCGAGCCGGAGATGAACGGCTGTACGGCCGCCATCATGCGCACGTGCCCCATGGGGTCGATGGACCGGATACCGTGGGCTGGTCGGAAGGCGCAGTCGAACACCCTCAGGTGCTGGTCGAGCAGGTGGGGAGCTCCCTCGATCGTCTCGTGCTCGTCGATGTACTCGACGATGTCCTTGACCTGGACCTCGTCATAGCCGAGCTTGCGCAGCGCTTGAGGGACGGTGCCGTTCACGATCTTGAGCACCCCGCCCCCGACGAGCTTCTTGTACTTGACCAGCGCGAGGTCGGGCTCGATGCCGGTGGTGTCGCAGTCCATCATTAAGCCGATCGTGCCCGTGGGGGCGAGGACGGTGGCCTGCGCGTTCCGGTACCCGTGTCGCTCGCCCAGGGCGAGGGCCTCATCCCAGGCTGACCGAGCCGCCCGCACCACCTCGTCCGGCTCCCCGCCCAGCGGCAGGGCATACGCCGCCGAGCGGTGCTTGTTTATGACCCCCAGCATCGGCTCGCGGTTCTTCTCGAACTCGGCGAAGGGGCCCTTGACCTGTGCCATCCGAGCCGACTGCGCGTAGGCCCGGCCGGTCATGATGGCGGTGATGGCAGCGGCGTATCGGCGCCCCTCCTCGGAGTCGTACGCCAGCCCCATCGACATGAGAAGCGCCCCGAGGTTGGCGTAGCCCAGGCCGAGCGGTCGCAAGCGCTCGGAGTTCTTGGCGATGGCCGGGGTTGGGTAGGCAGCGTTTGACACCAGGATCTCCTGGGCGGTGAAACAGACGTCGATCGCCCGCTGGAAGCGCTCGACGTCGAAACGTCCGGAGGCGTCTTGGAACCTCAGCAGGTTGAGGGAGAGGAGGTTGCAGGCCGTGTCGTCGAGGAACACGAACTCGGAGCAGGGGTTGGTGGCGTTGATGCGGCCGGAGTTGGGCACGCAGTTCCAGTCCTGGATGGTGGTGTCGAACTGGAGGCCGGGATCACCGCAGGTCCAGGCCGACTCAGCGATCGCCTGCCAGAGGTCGCGCGCTCGGTAGGTGTCCACCGGCCGACCGTCGGTGACGGCCCTCGTCGTCCACGGCTCGTCCCGCTCCACGGCGCGCATGAACTCGTCGGTGACACGGACCGAGTGGTTGGCGTTCTGGAACTGCACCGAGTCGTAGGCTCCGCCGGGGACGTTGAAGCCCGGGTCGTAACCCGCCTCGATGAGGGCCCAGGCCTTCTTCTCCTCCTCGGCCTTGCAGGTGATGAACTCCAGGACGTCCGGATGGTCGATGTTGAGGATCACCATCTTGGCCGCCCGCCGCGTGGTCCCACCCGACTTGATGGATCCGGCGAAGGAGTCGTAGCCGCGCATGAAGGAGACCGGGCCCGAGGCGGTGCCGCCCCCTGAGAGCGACTCCTTGGAGGAGCGGAGGACCGAGAGGTTGGTGCCCGTGCCCGAGCCGAACTTGAACAGCATCCCCTCGGTCTTGGCCAACTCGAGGATTGACTCCATGGTGTCCTCAACCGAGTTGATGAAGCAGGCCGATGCCTGCTGAGCGCGACCGGGGACGCCGATGTTGAACCACACCGGGCTGTTGAAGGAGGCATGCTGGGTGATCAGCAGCCAGCGCAGCTCCTCCTCCCAATTCACGGCGTCCTCCTCGGTCGCGAAGTAGCCGCCCTCCCGGCCCCACCGTCCAAGCGACTGGACGACCCGATCGACGAGCTGCCTGACGCTGGACTCCCGGTTCGGGCTTCCCAAGGGGCCCCGGAAGTACTTCTGGGCGACGACGTTGGTGGCCAGCTGCGACCAGGCGCGGGGGACCTCGACGTCCTTCTGCTCGAAGATCACGGCCCCCTTCTCATTCGTGATGGACGCCGTGCGGCGCTCCCACTCGACGAGGTCGTAGGCCCGGCTCCCAGGAGGCGTGAAGTACCGCCCGAAGCGCAGGCCACGTGGCCCGTCGGCGCCGTTGGGCGTCTTCCGGCCAGGCACGGGGGCGACGTCCACTACGTTCTTGGCCATGTCTTCGAACGCCTCCTCTTTGGGTTTCGACATGCCCGCAGCGGTGGTCCGCGAGCTGTGGGGGGAGAGGCCCCGACAATGGGCTGGCGCCCCCCGGAGCCTCAAGGACAGGGGGCAGTTTACGACGGCAAGAGGGCCCGGTCAAGCTTGAACTACAACATATGCACCTTTTTCAAGTACATGAACCCAATATCTAGAACCTCACATGTGCAAAGCCTGTGGAAGAGCTGTGCATTGGCCTTGCACAACTGGCCTCGGTCGAGTTCGGGAGCTGAGGTCGAGGGAACAAATGTTCCCTATAGGATAGCCCGGCCGCCCGCAGCCGGCGAAGCCATCACCTGCCCTAACATGTGCCCGTCGTGGGCGAGTGCGTGCCCGACCGTATCCCGCTGGAGGAGGTCTACATGCGCATGGCCGAGGAGCTGGCCAAGCGCTCGACCTGCGCTCGCAGCCAGGTAGGCAGCGTGATCACCACCGGTGACCTCACCCAGGTCCTGGGCATCGGTTACAACGGCAACGCCCGCGGTCTGCCCAACCAGTGCGACGGCACCGAGCCGGGAAGGTGCGGCTGCATCCACAGCGAGGCCAACGCCCTGATCAAGGCCGGCGCCCAGACGCCGGGCAAGCTCATGTTCGTGACCATGTCACCCTGCGCCATGTGCGCCAAGATGATCATCAACTCCAACATCCAGCGCGTCTACTACCGCACGCCGTACCGCGACCCGGCGGGCCTCGAGGTGCTGCGCCGCGGTGGGGTGGAGACGTGCCGCTACGACCGCTGGCGAGACCTCTGGCGCTGAGCCCTGCTCCGGCACCCGCCGGCCAGAGCTTTAGGCCGTTGCCGCTGAGTAAGCGATCGTCTCATGCGGCACCCCTCACGGGGTTGCCCTCGCGGGCTTCGCGCCTCCTCGCCACGCGCCCGGGAGGCCCGGATCTCACCGGGGACCCCACGAGGCCGGCCTCGTGGAGCCCCCTGACCGCGGCTCTGCGCCTCCCGGAGGCTCCAACCGAGCCCACGGGCGGGGCCCCCACCAGGCCAGCTTGGTGGGGTGCCCCGGGCCGATACCTCGCCAGGTTGAGCGCGGCGTGGTCATCGCGCCGATGGCGCGCCCCACCGCCGTCACCCCTCCAGTGCTCGTCCTCCCGAGGTCCTGGACCGAGCCGCAGCCATGGCAGGTCCTCGAGCTGGCAAAGCACCGCTCGGCCTCCACCACCTCCGAGCCGTACCAGCCGACCTTGTAGTGCAGCTGACGGCGGAGCTTGGCCAGGGCCGCCTCGGCCGGTCCCCGGCGCCGCGCCCGCGCCCCCGGCAGCCCCTTCTGGCGCAGCCTGCCGGCGGCGTCCAGCCCTTCCCCCACGATCCGGCCGTGGGGTGTGGTGAGCCGAGGGATCTCGTGGCGCCGGAGGGCGGCGAGATGGGCCTGGAGCCGCACTCGACGCCGTTCCTTGCGCCGGCAGCGATTCGAGCCGCACTGGCTCCGGGAGAGGGACCGGGAGCGCCGACGCAGCACGGTCAGGTTCCGGGCCAGCGGGGCCGGGTTGGGCACCCGCTCGATCACGCCCTCGGCGGTGG
>DATGLL010000013.1:0-25254 GCA_035294145.1 Candidatus Dormiibacterota bacterium
CCCCGGCGCTTCGAGGTCGTGCGCTACCCGGCAGGGGCGACCCGCCCGGCGACGAGCCGGGTGAAGGTGCCGATCGCCCTCCGCCCTGCCCCCGGCGTGACCGAGCTGGAGTTGGCCTGGGTCGAGGAGCTGGCCCGGATGGGGGTCGAGCACTACTTCAACGCCCCCCGCCATCGCCTCCCCGACGGCTCGGTGCTGCGCGTCGAGCTGGCGCTGGGCCGTGGCGACCTCCCCCGCCACGAGCCGGTCCGGGTCCATGCCGGCGACTTCCCGACCACGGTCATGTCCTGGGGGGCGAGGGCGCCCTGGGCGTACCAGCAGGCGCACGCCGCCCCCCTGGTGCCCTTCGCCCACGAGGTCGGCCACCTCCTGGGCCTGGACGACGAGTACGCGGACCCTCGGGTCCCGGAGCGGAGGACCTTCGCCGATGGCTCGCTGATGGGGGATTGGCCCTACCGGGGGCTGAACCATCGGCTGTTGGAGACCCTCGGACGGCGCCTGGGCGAGGCGCTGCCGGTGCCTCCGGAGGCCCAGGCCGTGGGTCTGATCGGGGAGCCATACGATCCCCTCTCCAACCGTCGGGCGACCCTGCTCACCGCCGCGGTCAGGCTCGAGCAGCTCCTCGACCAGCCGCTCCCGCAGCGGGCGTCCGAGATCCGAGCGCTCCGCAACTCGATCGGGGCGTACGCGCAGGACGCGCGTGCCTGGATGGAGCGCAACCCCACCGACCCCGACGACGGGCTGGTGGTGAGGGCGCGCCAGGCGACGGCTCGCGCGGCGCAGGCGGTGCCCTCCCTCACCCTGGCCTGGACGGGATCGATGTGGAGGTTGCTGACCGAGCGGACGGCCTCGGCGCGGGAGCAGCTGGCCGACGCCCAGGCGGGGCTGGCCGCGGCGATGGAGGCCGTGGAGCAAGGGCTCGGCCGAGGCGAGGCGGAGCTGGCCGCCCTGGTCGAGGCCGCCGAGAGGGCCGTGGATGCGCTCAGCCAGGCCGTGGGGGACCTCAGATGGCAGGTGGACATGATGCGGGAGGCCCGATCGCTGGCGGCCGAGGTGCTGCAGGAGCTCGGGGCCGCGACGCCCTCGGCGGCCGTGGCGGATCCTGCCCTCGGGGCCGAGGTGGAGGCGCTGCTGGCGAGCCCGCTGGCCGAGGAGCTGGGGCGGCTCCTCGACGCCGCCGACCACCAGCGCCTTGCCACCGCCCGGCGGCTGCACGCCCTGAGGTCGTCCCACCCCGACGTGAGCCCGGGACCGTCACCGGGGTCGGCCGACCTGGAGGGGGGCCCCGCCGGACAGGATGAGGCCGGGGAAGGGGGCCCGTCGGGGTCGGCGCTCTGGGCCGAGGCCCCGGAGGCACGGTCGGCCCCCTCGCCGGAGCCGGACCCGGAGGCGACGCCCGGTGCCTCAGGGGCCGCTGGCTCGCCCTTGGAGGTGGCGGTGGTCGCGGCGCGCCTGCGCGCCCTGGGGGAGCGGATGGACGACCTCCGCATGGCGGTGGACCGGCTCGAGCGCGAGCAGAGCGGCGCCTCGCCGGGTCGGCTGGGGGAGCTGCGGGCCGAGGTCGAGGCCGCCCTGAGCGCGCTCCGGGAGGAGGCCGAGCAGGCGGGGAGGCTGGGCGACGATCGGCTCCGCGACACCGTCGAGGCCATGCGGGCGGCGGTGGCGGGAACCCAGGCCTGGCTGGACGTGGCGCTGCCCTCACCCACCCCGGCCACGCCCCCCGCGCCCGCGGGCACCGGCCCGGATCTGGCCCCCGTCCTCGACCGGCTCCAGGAGCGACTGGCAGGGGTGGAGGAGGCGGTGCAGGTCTACCAGGAGCACCTGGAGCGAGGGACGTCGCCGGAGCAGCTGGCCGGGCGGCGGGCCGACGCCGAGGCCTCGCTGGGGGAGCTCGGGGCGGCGATCGAGCAGGCGGAGGCGCTGGCCGACGACCGGCTGAGGGGCCTGATCCAGCGGATGCAGGAGGCGCTGGAGCGCCACCGGACGCTGGTCGATGCCCTCACCGCCCTGGCCCCCCGCCCGGAGCCGCCCAACCCGGCCGCCACGCTGCTCGCCACCCGCTCCGCCAAGGGTGAGGCCACCGATCCCCTGGAGGAGCGGCTGAGGGAGGCGCTCCGCACCCTGGCCGACCCTCACGCCCTCCCCGGGGCGCTGGCGGCGCGGGAGGAGGAGCTGCGCAAGGCGTTGAAGCTTGAGGCCTTGCGGCAGGGCCCGACCCTGGACCAGGGGGCGCCCCCGAGCCCGGCCGGGGCCGGGGAGCCGAGCCCGGCCGAGCTGGCCCTCCAGGTGGCCGAGGCGCTGCGCCTGCGCCGACAGGGAGGAGCGGCGCCGGCGCCACCGACCCTGCCAGAGCCTGGAGCGGGGATCCTCCCCGCCCCAGGCTCCCTTCTCTCCTCGCTCCTCTCCGTCCTCGGCTCCCTTCCCCCGGACCCCCAGGTGGTGGACCGTCTTCGCCTCCTCTACGACCCCAACCTGACCTGGGTGGTGGAGGAGCAGGTCCTGCCTCTGCGGGTGGTCCTCGGGAGCAAGCGTGTGCCGCGGCTGGACGTGTCCCAGTCGCTGGTGGGGTCGCGGAGCGTCAGCCTCTCCGCCCAGGTGCGCCGGCGCCGACTGGTCGGCCAGCCAGGGTCGCCCGTGGTCGAGGCGACGGTGTACGAGCTCTTCAACCTGGAGGAGAGCGTGGAGTCGCACGATCTCGTCCAGCCGATCGGGGCGGAGCTGGAGCTTCCCTTCCTGGGCAACGAGGCGCTCACGCTGGCCGCGGCCGAGCTCCAGGTGTACCTGCAGCGGTCCGCGGGGGAGAAGCGCACCGAGCGCTACGAGGGCGCGCTGGAGGTGATCGCCAAGGTCAGCTGGGCCGGCGGCGGCCAGAGCGTGGAGCGGGCCTTCTTCCCCGGCCGGCGGACGCGGGAGCAGGTCCGCGTGGGCGACCAGACCTCGCTCGTGATCTACCCCCGGCTGAGCTTCCTCAACGACTACCTCCACCTCATGTGGTCGGCCAGGCTCAACCTGCGCGAGCGCGGCGGGGGCGGCATGGAGGCGGAGGTGGAGATGGGCCCGGCGATGGACTTGAACCTCGACCTCCACCAAGGGTGGTTCACCGGCCCCGGGGGGGTGCTGGGCGGGGGGACCGTCGGTCCCGTGGAGTGGGCCTCGGTGGTGACCCAGGGCTCCAAGCTGGAGCTGGATCTCTTCCTGCCCCGACGGGCCGGGAGGCTGCCACGGTGGATGGTGCCGCTCCTGCGCTGGGCCACGGATCGCACGCGGCCTCCGGCCTCGACCCCGACCCCAGCCTCGACGCCGGCGTCACAGGCGTCGGCCGCCTTGAGCGAGCGCGATCAGCGCCTCATGGAGGCCTGGCGGCTCGCCTACCAGGATGGGGTCGGCTCGGACCAGCTCGGCGCCGCCATCGACGCGGCCCGGGAGGCCGCGGATCGGGCCCGGTCGCTCCTGCCGGGCGCTGGCCGGGCCGAGGCCGGGGTCGACCTCGCCGACCTCGAGCTGAGGCTGCTCGGGCGGCGCTGGCAAGACCTCCGGCTCGCCGAGGAGGTCGCCGAGGCGGTCCGGCGCTTCGAGGAGCTGATCCGCTCCCCTTCCGGGCCGGCACCGCTGGCCGAGGTGGCGAGGGGGTTGAGCCAGGGCCGGGCCGAGGTCCAGACGGCGCGTGAGGAGATGGCGGGCCGCCGTGGCACCCCCTCGAGCTCGGCTCCGGCGCAGGCGCGCCTGGCCCAGGCCCTGGACCGGCTGGAGCAGGCGATCGCGGAGGCCGACCGCCAGCTGGAGCAGCTGGGGCGACGCTGGGCGGACCTCGATCGACTGATCCGGACGGCCAGGAAGGCGAGGCTGGGCCAGGCCGTCCTGGAGCCTGCCCTCGAGGCCCGGAGGACGGCCGAGTGGCTGTTGGCGACCCTCACGGCTGAGACCTCGGCGGCCCGGGACGAGATGGGCCGTGCTCGACGGAGGCTCGGACCACCCCCTGGTGGCCCGACCCGGCTGCCGACGTCGCCACCGGGCTCGGGAGGGGCAAGGACGACCGGGCCCCACGCTCGGCTCCGGATCACGCCGCTTCCCATTCGTGCCCTGCGGCTGTGGTCGGTGCCGATGCGGCCTCGCCTCCAGCGTCGGCAGCGACGCCCAGACGTCGGGCAGAGGCCGTGAGCACGGTCGTCCTCCACCGGCCAGCCCGCCTCCTGCCCCCGCCGGTGCCCGACCAAGAGGTGGTGGTCAGCGCGCCCCCTGGTGAGCCATCGGGCCCAGGGCTGGCCTGGTGGCCGCAGCTCCTCTTCCCTGTGGTGACGGTCCTGGGGAGCGCCTACTTCATCGCCTTCAACCCCAACCCCACCTTCATCGCCATCAGCGTCACCATGGCCCTGGCCTCGGTCGCCATCAGCATGGCGATCGTGCTCCAGCAGCTCACCCTGGCCCGGCGGCGGGCACGCGAGGACCGCGATCGGTACCTGGCCTACCTGGAGCAGCTGGGCGAGGAGGCGAGAGCGGTGGCTCGACGTCAGGAGGAGGCCAGTCGCTTCGTCCACCCCCGCCTGGTCGAGCTGTGGGCCATGGCCTGCGACCGGGCCCGAGTCTGGGAGCGGCGCCCGACCGATCCCGACTTCGCCACGGTGCGGATCGGCCGAGGCCCGGTGCCGCTGGCCACGCCGCTCCGGCTGGAGGCCGGCGACCCGCTCGGGCATCGACGCCCCGACCTGCTCCGGGCCGCGGAGCGGCTGGTTGCGGCCTACCGGTTCGTGCCCGACCAACCGGTGCTGCTCGACCTGCGGCAGCACCCGGTGGTCAGCGTCGTGGGGCCGCGGGAGGTGGGACGGACCGTGGCCAGGGCCGCCCTGCTCGAGCTGGCCACCTGCTGCGCCCCTGACGACCTGATGGTGGCGGTGGGCACCGACCCCGCCGTCGAGGGCGACTGGGCGCCAGCGCGGTGGCTGCCCCACGCCCTCGACCCGGAGGGTGGGCTGCGCTTCGGCCCGGGGGAGCGGGTGCTGGAAGGGCTCGAGGGCGAGATCGCCCGCCGTCGGGAGCGGGCCCGTCGCCGCCTCGGCGCCGGCCGGGCGGGCGAGGTCGAGCCCCAGCCCCACCTGCTGGTGGTCGTCGACGGCTACTCGGCGGGCTCGTCCCTCTCCCGGCGGGAGGGCCTGCGGGAGCTGGTGGAGCGGGCCCCGGACTTCGACGCCAGCCTCCTCTTCCTGGTCGAGACGCAGCGTGACGAGCCGCCTCGGGTGGACGCCCGGATCCGGGTCGAGGCGAGCGGCGCCTTCGTCGCCGAGGTGGGCCGAGCCGACCGTCGGGCCGGGGTGGTCGAGCCCGGCGAGCCCGGGCTCGAGGAGGCCCTGGCGAGGCGGCTCGCGCCACTCCGGCTGGGGGAGCGGGAGGCGGCCAGCGCGCTCACCGAGACCCGAAGCCTGTTCCAGCTCCTGGGCGCCGGCGCGGCCCAGGAGCTGGACGTGGAGGGGCGCTGGCGCTCCCGTCCTCCCGAGGACCTGCTCCGGGTGCCGATCGGGGTGGGGGCCGACGGGGGCCCGGAGGTCCTGGACCTGAGGGAGGCCGCCCAAGGGGGGATGGGACCGCACGGGCTGGTGATCGGTGCCACCGGCTCCGGGAAGAGCGAGCTGCTGCGCACCCTGATCACGGCCCTGGCGGTCACCCATCCCCCCCAAACCCTGGCCATGGTGCTGGTCGACTTCAAGGGCGGGGCCGCCTTCGCCGACCTCGCCCCCCTCCCGCACGTGGCGGGCATGATCACCAACCTGGCCGACGACCTGACCATGGTCGATCGCATGCAGGCGGCCCTGTTCGGGGAGATGCAGCGGCGGCAGGGCCTGCTCCGCCGGGCCGGCAACCTCGACAGCGTCCGTGAGTACCAACGACGCCAGGCGAGCGGCCAGCTGGAGGGCTGGGAGCCCCTTCCCTACCTCCTGATTGTGGTCGACGAGTTCGGCGAGCTGCTCGCCAGCCGGCCCGACTTCATCGACCTCTTCGTCGCCATCGGCCGGGTGGGCCGGAGCCTGGGCATGCACCTGCTGCTGGCCAGCCAGCGACTGGAGGAGGGACGCCTGCGCGGGCTCGAGAGCCACCTCTCCTTCCGGATCTGCCTGCGCACCTTCAGCCCCGCCGAGAGCCATGCCGTGCTGGGCACCAACGACGCCTACACCCTGCCCCCGATCCCGGGCTCGGCCTATCTCAAGGTCCACAGCGAGCGGCTCGACCGTTTCCGGGCGGCCTTCGTCTCGGGGCCGGCGGTGGATCGTGGCCCTCGCCCCGCCCCGGCTGGGGCGCTGGAGGCGTGGGGGCTCGCCCTGGCCGCCCCCCTGCCGGGGGCCGACGTGGTCAGGACCGACCCCGAGTCCCCCTCCGAGATGTCGGTGGCGGTGGCGCGGGTGGTCGCCACCGGCGCCCCCCGCGCCCACCAGGTCTGGCTGCCGCCCCTGGCCGGGCGGGTCCCGCTCCATCGGCTGCTACCGACACCCCGGCGCCTGGGGGAGCGAGGGCTGCAGGCGGCTGAGCGCCCGGCTCCCGGCCCCCTCCAGGTGCCGCTGGGCCTGCTCGACCTGCCCCTGGAGCAGGCCCAGCGGCCCTTCCTCGTCGACCTGGCCGGGTGGGCTGGGCACCTGGTGGTGGTGGGCGCCCCCCAGAGCGGCAAGAGCACGTTGCTGGTCACCCTCGCGCTCGCGCTCCTGGCCACGCACACCCCCGACGAGGTGCGGATCTACGCCATCGACTACGGGGGCGGCTCGCTGTCCGCGCTGGCCTCGGCCCCGCACGTGGGCGACGTGGCCGTGAGGACGGAGCCGGAGAAGGTCCGCCGCACCATCGCCCAGCTCTGGGCCATGGTCGACGAGCGTGACCTCCGCCTACGCGAGCTGGGGGTGGACTCGCCGGAGACGCTGCGCCGGCGGCGGGCGGAGGGCTCGCTGCCGCCCGAGCTGGCCTGCGACGTGTTCCTCCTGATCGATGGCTGGGGGGCGGTGCGCGACGAGGTCGAGGACCTGGAGGCCGAGCTGCGCGACCTCGCCGCCCGGGGCCTGCGGGTGGCCTGCCACCTGGTGCTGACCGCGAACCGTTGGCAGGAGGTGCGGCCCAACCTCCGCGACCTGATCGGCGGCCGGCTGGAGCTGCGGCTCAACGAACCGGCCGAGTCGGAGATCGACCGTCGGATGGCCGCGGCCATCCCGGTGGGGACGCCAGGGCGGGCGCTCGCCCCCGACGGCCATCACCTGCAGGTGGCGCTCCCCGACCTGGGCGCCCCCCTCGAGGAGGTGCTGGAGGCGATGGCGGCCGCCTGGCCGGGCCCCGTGGCCTCGCCGATCCGCGTACTCCCGGGGCGGGTCCGGCCAGAGGACCTGCCCCCGCCCGGTGACGAGGGGGTGGTGATCGGGGTGGAGGAGCGGGCCATGTCCCCGGTGACCCTCGACCTCAGGGGCGCCGACGCCCATTTCCTGGTCTTCGGCGACGCCGAGTCGGGGAAGACCACCTTCCTCCGCTCCTGGATGCGGGGGCTCCAGCGCCGCCAGGGGGCGGCCGAGGCCATGTTCTTGGTCGTCGACTACCGTCGCACCCTGCTGGGCGTGGTCGGCGGCGACCAGCTCTGGGCCTACTGCGGGGCGGCGCCACCGACGGCGGCGGCGGTGCAGGAGCTGGCCAGCGGGATCGTGGAGCGATTGCCGCCACCCGACCTCGCCCCGGAGGCGATCGCCGCCCGCTCCTGGTGGAGCGGGCCGGACTTCTACGTCGTCGTCGACGACTACGACCTGGTCGCCTCCTCCAGCGGCAACCCCCTGCTCCCCTTGGTGGACCTGCTGGCCCAGGGGCGGGACCTGGGGCTGCACCTGGTGCTGGCGCGCCGGGTGGGCGGCATGGCCAGGGCGGGGCTCGATCCCCTGCTGGGCCGGCTGCGGGAGCTGCGCACGCCCGGCCTGATCCTGTCCGGCGATCCCGCCGAGGGGCCGGTCCTGGGCCTGCACCGGGCCACCCATCAGCCCCCGGGACGTGGGCTCCTGGTGCGGCGGGGGATGCCACCGGTCCTCGTCCAGACCGTCGATGGGGGGTGAGGGGATGCCCCATCCTCCCGTCCCCACTCGAGCCCGCTCCTTGGCCATGCCAAAGAGGCTCCAGCCCGAGGCCGGTCTCGGCCGACGGGTGGCCCATGAGTGCATTCCCATGAGCGCATGAAGGAGGAAGCGTGAGATGGCCTTGAGGACGACCCCGCAACCGGCCGGAGGGACCTCCGGTCTCACCACCGGGGCTGGGTTCTCGACCCAGCTGCCGGTGATGGACAGCGCCCGCGCCTACGTGGAGCACGTGGGCGGGTTGATGGTGACCCAGGTCAACACCATGCTGAGCCAGCTGGAGGCGCTCAACCCCTCCACCTGGAGCGGCGAGGCGGCGGCCGCCTTCGCCCAGGCCAAGGCGCAGTGGGTGAGCGCCCACCAGCACCTGACCAAGGCGCTCAACGACATCGCCATGGGGCTCGACAACAGCCGCAAGGCCTACAACCAGGCCGACCTCGACAGCCAGCTCGGCATCGTCAGCTCGGTGCGCGGGCTGAGCCTCTAGGGGGGAGGAAGCCATGCCGGTGAACGACGTCGGCACGCTCACGGTCAACTTCAACGCCATGCTCCAGGCCGCGGACGACGTCCGCACCTGCCACAACGCCCTCGTCCAGGACAAAGAGGGGCTGGATCAGTTCCTCTCCACGCTGCGCTCCACCTGGGAGGGAGGTGCGGCGTTGAGCTGGAACCAGGTGCAGACCAACTGGAACCAGGCCTGCGACGAGGTCAACATGATCCTCCTGCACCTCTACAACGCGCTCGAGGTGGCCCTGGGCAACTACCAGGTCACCGAGCGCCAGCTGGAGCAGCTCTGGGGCGGGTGATCCGACGCTCGGTGGGGCGGTCGGGGGGAGGCCGGCCGCCCCGACCCCAGCCCGTCGGGGTCCGCCGTCCCCGTGGCCCAGGCCAGGAAGCGGACGATCTGGGGGAGCGAGGGGAGCCGCTGCTCCCGATCCGGCGGGCAGCCGTCGGCGTTCATGGGGCTGAGCCGGGCCTCGGCGTTGAACTCGCGGCGCAGACGCAGCCAGGCGCGGCGCGAGCGCGGCTCCTGGAGGGTGAAGGGCAGCTCGCGCTCGATGGCGAAGGCGACCGCCCGGTTCACCCGGCTGGCCGGGGTGACGCCATGGCGCAGGAGCACCTCGGGGTCAGGGGGCGGCAGCCGCCGCCCCGACGAGGGGCTCAGCACCGCCCGGTAGAGGGCCGCGGCCTCGCCCAGCGCGGCCCGGTCGTAGAGCAGGTCGGCGTTGGCCTCGGCCAGGCGGCGTCGGAGGGCGTGGTCGGAGGCGTGCCCGGTCGTGACCACGATCCGTGTCGGCCGTCGCGCGCTCCGACGGGCGCGCTCCACCACCGACACCCCGGGGAAGCGGTCGTCGCGCGCTCGCTCGTCGTCGGCACCGATCAGCGTGACCTCCGCCTCCGGCCACGGGCCCGGGTGCGTCAGCGCCTCCTCAGGGGTGAGCGAGGCCACCACCCTGACCCTGGGGTGCTCGGCAAGCAGGCAGATCAGGCCGCGTCGGTTGACCTCGTCGGCGTCGACCACGACCACCCGGATGGCTTCCTCCTTCCCCTCGCTCATCGCCATCCCTCCGCTTCGTCATTGGTGCGATTGGCATGCCCTCCAAGGGCTCGACCGCGTGCGTCTCAGGCATCGAGTCCTTTCGGGTATGGTGCAGGATCGGAGGTCGACTACGTGGTTAACCAGCGGTGAAGACAACGGAAAATCAAGGTGCTCAGGGGCGCCGGATGAGGTGGGATGAGTGGGATGCAGTTGGACCAGGTGACGTCATCCGGCGCCTCACCCTGACGCTGCAACGGAGAGAGTCGGGCCGGCCGCGGCTCGCGGTCGCGGCGGCGGTCGCGGCGGCGTGCCTGGTGGTGGCCGCCGCCCTGGGCCTGTGGCCCCCGCTCGGCCCCGGCCGGGTGAGCCGGGTGGCCCCGGCGGCACAGCCGGCCCCGACCGCGTCGGTGGGGCCGACGGAGCCCTCGCCGGTCGTCGCCCCCGCCCCGCAGGAGCAGGCGAACCGGCCTTCAGGGCCCACCCCCACGCCGCTCGGGCCCGCGTCGGGGCCGGCGTCCGGGGCGACCCCAGCCGGGGCGACGGCCCCGGCCCCGGCCAGGCCGTCGGCCGCCACGCTCGCCTCCTCGACGGCCTCCGTCGCTCCCCCCGCGGCGCCGCCGGCGGGAGGCTCCGCGACGGCGATCCGCTTCTCGTTCGAGGACGGCGGCACCGACGGCTGGGGCGGGCACGGCCATGTGACCGCCCTGGGCAACGGCACCGTCGCCCACGACGGCTCGCGCTCGCTGGAGGTGAGCCTCTTCTCGGCCAGCGGGAGCGACCTCCCCTACGTCTCGGTCGAGGTCAGCGGCGCCTCGGCCCCCTCGCCCGGCCGGACGGTCACCGCCTTCGTGCTCGTGGCCCGTGGCGGGCCCTCGATCCAGGGCAAGGTCTTCGTCCAGGACACCAGGTTCGCCTGGCACATGAGCCCGTTGGTGGGGCTCGGGCAGGGGACCTGGACGGAGCTCTCGCTGACGGTGCCCTCGGGCATCGCGGTGAACCAGGTGGGGGTGCAGTTCCTGGTCACCCCCGTCCACGTCACCGGCACCCTGTTCCTGGACTCGGTGAGCTGGTGAGGACGGCGGTGGGGGAGGGGGAGCTGGCGCTCGCCGATGGCGATGACCGCGGGGGGAGGGGCCGGCCGGCCTCGGTGGAACGGTGCCATCTGACGGTGGAGGCCGCCGGCCGGCGGGTCGACCTCGCCCTGCCCGCCCGGGCGCCGCTGGCGGAGCTGATGCCGGCGCTGGTCGAGCTGTGCCTGGCGGGGGCCGCCCCTCCCGCCGAGGAGGGCCGCCCGCCGGCCTGGACCCTGGCCCGGCCGGGCGGGCCGGCCCTGCCGCTGGCCTGCTCGCTGGCCGAGGCCGGGGTGGTCGATGGGGAGGTCCTCTACCTGGTCGACGTCGCCGAGTGGCGGCCACCGGTGGTGTCCGACCTGGCCGGGACGGTGGCCGAGACGGTCGAGCACGGGGCTCGACCCTGGACCAGGCGAGAGACGGCCAGCCTGCTGGCCGGGATCGGTGGGCTGACCCTCGGGGCGGGGATGGCGGTCGCCGTCTGGACCCGGGCGCTGGCGGGGTGGGGCGGGGCGATGGTCCTCCTGGCCGGCGTGGCCCTGCTCGCCGCCGCAGGGCTGCGGCGGCGACGGCGGGGGAGGGTCGTGGCCGCGCTCCCGCTGGCGGGACCGGGCTGGGCGCTGGTCGGGATGGGAGGGTGGGCCGTGGCCGGAGCCTCGTGGGACGCCGCCGGCCTGGCCTGGGGGGGAGGCGCGCTGGCCCTGGGCGGGCTCGCGCTCTGGCCCGCCCTCGGCGCCGCGGCCGCGGCGGGCACGGTGATGGCGGGCGCCCTGGCCCTGGTCGCCGGGGCGGCGGCGCTCGGCGTCCCCCCTCAGGTGTCAGCGGCGGCGGTGGTCGCGATCGGGGTGGTGGCCCTGCGGGTGCTGCCTTACGCGGTCACCTCCCTGGCCTCGGCGCTCGGCCTCCTGCGCGCCGAGGAGGGGCCGGCCGGGATCGTGGCCATGGTCCGTCGCTGCCGGGAGCTCCTGGCCTCGCTCTCCGTGGGGGTGATCGGGGCCACCCTGGGCGGGATCGTGGTCGAGCTGCTCCGCGGCGGGCCCGCCGCTGTCGCCCTGGCCCTGCTCGCCGCCGTCTCCCTGCTCTTGCGCGCATGCTCCTATCGCTTCCATCTCGAGGTGCTGCCCCTGGCCGCGGCCGCCGGCCTGGCGCTGGTGGCGGCGCTGGTGGCCCTGGCCCTCCGGGTGGGGGTCCCGGGGGCGCAGCCCCTGCTCGGGGTCGGGCTGCTGCTGCTGGTCGGCCTCGCCCTGCTCCTCGCCTCGGCCCTGGGGGACGCCCTCCCCGCCCTGCCCGACCCGCCCGGGGCGGTCTGGCTGGTGGTCGACCTGAGCCTGGCGCCGCTCACCCTGACCGCGCTCGGCGTCCTCTCGGCGGTGGCGACCCTGGTCGGTCGCCTGGTGCGCTGAGGGCGGGCTGCCCTGACGGGGGCTCGGAGGGGGCGTTCTCGACCGGGTGAACGCCCGCGGGGTTGTCGGAAGATGGGGGCGCGGCCCGCGGGCCGAGCGAGCGTTGCCGGGGTGGGGGAAGGCGCGTCAAAGATGACGTCGTGGGGGTGACGCGATGCCAGGAGAGGTTGTGGATCGGCCCAGCTCGGCCGCGGCTGAGGGGGGGACGGCCGGCGAGGGGCACGTCCCGAAAGGGCTCGTGCCGCTCGCCCTCGATCGCCGCCGGCAGGGCAGACCAGGCGGTCGCTCGGCGCGGCTGGAGGCGGACCTGGTGCGCTGGGCGCTCCAGCGGACGCTGCGAGGGCAGGCGCCGAGCGAGCGCGAGCTGGAGGAGGAGCGTCAACGCCGGCAGAGCGAGCTCGTTGAGGCGGTGTCGAGCGGCGATCGGGAGGACGAGGGGGAGCGGCCCGAGGAGGGCGGCGCCAAGCAGGAGGGAGGAGGGCAGGCCTCCCCGTGGCCGGCACGGCCGGGGGGCGGACGGACGACCGGGCTCCTCTCCCGACGTCAGCTCCTGCGCTGGGGCGGGGCGGCGATGGCCCTGACCGGCGTCCAGGCGGTGACGGCGTTGGGGGTGGCCAAGGCGGCCGCCCCGGACTCGTCGGCCTCCTCCTCGATCCCGGCCCCGGTGCTGGCGGCGGGCGGGACCAACGTCGTCGATGGCTCCGACGACCCCGATCCCACCCGGATCAACCAGGTCGCCCTGGCGGCGATCAACGGCGGGCGATCGCTCTACGCCCCCTTCCACGGCGCCACCGCCAACCCCATGCCGGGGCACCTGGAACGGCTCTTCCCGCCGCCGCCGCAGCCCGCCCAGCCGGGCAGGCTCCGTGAGTTCTCCCTCACCGTTCGTGATGTGGTCCTGGAGATCGCCCGTGAGGTCAGGTGGGCGGGCTGGACCTTCAACGGGACCATCCCCGGGCCGGTGATTCGGGTCACCCAGGGGGACCACGTCCGGATCGTGCTCACGAACACGACCGAGCACCCGCACTCGCTCCACCTCCACGGCATCCACCCTGCCAACCAGGACGGGGTCTTCCAGATCGTCCCCCCCGGAGGGCAGGGGACCTACGAGTTCACGGCCGAGCCGTTCGGGGTCTTCCCCTACCACTGCCACGTCGACCCGCTCGACCAGCACACGGCGCGCGGCCTCTACGGGGTCATGATCATCGACCCTCCCAGCCCGCGTCCTCCGGCCACCGAGATGGTCATGCTGCTCAACGGCTACGACGTCAACTTCGACCGCAACAACGAGCTCTACAGCGTCAACGGGATGCCGGGGTACTACTACGAGCATCCGATCCAGCTCCAGGTGGGCCGGCTGAACCGCATCTACGTGGTCAACATGACCGAGTTCGATGCGGTCAACTCGTTTCACCTGCACGCCAACATGTTCGCCTACTACCCGGCCGGGACCTCGCTCCAGCCAAGCTTCGTGACCGATGTCGTCCACCTCGGCGTCGCCGATCGGGGCATCATCGAGTTCACCTACGAGTTCCCCGGTCAGTACCTCTTCCATGCTCATCAGAACGAGCTCACGATCCACGGTTGGGTGGGGCTCTTCAACGTCGTCTGAGTCGTCTAAGCGATGGCGAGATCGCGGTTCCAGAGGAGGTTGCACTTGACCACGGCTTGGAGGGGATTGAGAGCGGCAACGCCGGTCGTGGCCTGGGCCGTTTTGGTGGGGATGGTCCTGGCCCTGGCTGGGTGCGGGGGCGTGGGTGGGGTCGCGGCCCGAGCCGCCGGCGGCTCGGCGGGGACCGTGGTCGTCACCGAGACCGAGTTCAAGATCGAGCCTCGCACCATCGTGGCCAGGGAGGGCCAGACGTTGACGGTGCGGAACCGGGGGACCATCGCCCACGACCTGGTCGTCCAGGGCTCGGACCAACAGATCCTGGCCCGCACCGACCTCATCCAGCCCGGCGCCACCGCCCAGCTGCGCCTGAGCCAGGTGCCTCCGGGGTCGTACACCGTGTTCTGCGATGTGCCCGGCCATCGGGAGCAGGGGATGGTCGCGACCCTCGAGGTGCGCCCGACGGGCTCATGAGCCCTGGCCCGAGCTCGCCGGCGGCCGCGCTCCCGGCCCTCCTGGCCGGGGTGGCGCTGGCGTTGCTGGCGCAGTTCCCGATGGAGCCGCTGGCCGATGCCAGCGACGTCTGGCACTGGATCCAGCACGGCCTCATCTTCGCTGCTGGCCTCACGGTCGGGGCGGCGGTGATGACGCTGCGTCGTGGCCCCCTTGGGGGATGAGGCCGTCGCCCCGGCCCCCGGGCGGGGGGACCGTGGCCCGGGCCGCCTGGCGGTCGAGGGCCTGGGATCGATGGCGACGGCCCTGGTCGGCCTCACCTGGGCCAGCGGCCTGCTCTACGTGGGGGTTCGGCTCGGGGCCCCCGCCCCGCTCCCCCTGCCCACGGTCGACGGGTTGCATGCCGCCGCCGGGGTGGTGGCGGCGGTCCTGGTCCTGGGCAAGGTGCTCTGCTGGCGGTGGGGGGTCCGTCGGCGGCCCGCCCGGGTGACCGAGCCCTGGCCCCGTCTGGTCTCGCTCGCCCTCTCCGTCCTCCTCGGGGCGGCGCTGGCCAGCGGGGCGCTGGCGGCGGCGCCGCTCGAGGGGAGCCTGCAGGTCGACACCGTCAACCTCCACCTCCTGGCCTCGGTATGGCTCCTCCCACCCACCGGCTGGCACCTCTGGCACCATCGCCGGCGGATCGGGCGCTTCCTGAGGAGGGGGTTGGGCTCGGGAAGGATCGGCCTCGGGCTGGGGCTGGGGCTGGCCCTGGCGACGTGCCCGGGGTTGGCCGTGGCCCTCCAGCCGCGGGTGGCGAGCGAGCCATCCCGGGCCATGGCCGGGGCCTCCTGGTCGCGGGCGGGGCCGCGACGTCCCCTCGCTCGCCTCGCCGTGGGCGCTCACGGACGTCGGCTGGTGGCCGCCGGCCAACAGGTGCTCATGAGCGCCGATGGCGAGCGGTGGCAGACGATCCAATTCGCCGCTGACGCCGTGACGGCGACCGAGTTCCTGCCCGGTGGCCATGGGTCCGCGCACGGGATCTCGATCCCGATCCAGTCCTTGGTGGTGGGCCCGGCGGCGATCGAGGTCGGGACCGCCGAAGGCCTGTACGCGGCCAGGGCCCCGTCTGGGCCCTTGATCCCCACCGACCTCCCGGGGCAGGATGTGACCGCCTTGGCCGTGGACCCGACCCACCCCGAGCGGTGGTGGACGGCCTCGACGGCGGGGGTGCTGTACAGCCCGGACGGGGGGCGGAGCTGGACCGAGCGCGCCGCCGGCCTGGCCGCGCCCGAGCAGGTGTCGGCGCTCGTATGGGCAGGGGGGAGCCTGTTCGCCAGCGACGGGACCGCCGTCTACGAGTGGGAGGACGGGCCGGGGCGCTGGCGGCGTTGCCCCGGGCCGACCTCGATCCTGGCCCTGGCCGGTGGCCCGGGCGGGCCGTACGCGCTCGCCGGCGCCGGGGAGGTGTGGGGAGGCGCAGGCCAGGCCTGGCGGGAGCTGGGGCGGATCGGGGGCGCCCATCCCCACGGCGGGCACCTGGGCGCGGCCTCCCTGGTGGCCGACGCCGGCCGCCTCTATGCCGCCGTCGGCGCCGACGTCTGGGCCAGCCCCGATGGAGGCCGAACCTGGGTGCCGATGGGGAGGGCGGGGGCGCAGGTCGAGCAGCTGGCCGTCTTCCATGACCAGCTCTGGGCGGCGACCACGTCTGGCCTCTACCGGTACCCCCTGGTCGCCGGTACCCCCGCCGATCCATGGTGGTGGGGGGAGCTGATGGGGGAGGCCGCGGCCGGCGGGGTGGCGGCGACGGTGGGGATGCTCGGCCTCCTTCGACCTCGCCCGGCCGGGGGCGGCGCCGACCGAGGGTGGCGATCCCTCTGGTCGTGAGGGGGGGAGGTCTCGTATCCTGAGAGAGCCGCTGGTCGGCAGCGGCACCGCCGTCGTCGTTCCGTGGTTCCTCGAACGAGCGCGTGGGTTGGCTTTCCGAGGAACCGCTTGAGGACCCGACGATGGCAGAGGGGACGATCAAGAAGATCGTGGCCGACCGTGGCTTCGGCTTCATCTCTGGGGAGGACGGCAAGGAGTACTTCTTCCACCGCTCCGCGATCGCCAACTTCGACGAGCTGCGGGGTGGGGAGCGGGTCTCCTTCGAGACCGAGCCCAGCCCCAAGGGGCCGCGCGCGGGCCGCGTCCGGGTGATCTGAGCCGGGAGCGACCCGTCCTCCGGCCGGCGGATGCCCCCTCGTGACGGGAGGGCCCGGCGATGGTCGGGGGGAGCGGCGGTGCCCTACCCTGATGGGCCGTGGCGAGGGCGGTGGCCAGGTCAGGGGAGGTCAAGCTCGAGCGGGCTCTGGACCTGTGGCATACCCTTCGCCCCCTCCGCCATGGTCGGGCTGACCCGGCCGTTCGCGTCGAGGCCGGCGGCGTTTGGCGGGCGACGCGGACCCCGGAGGGGCCCGGCACCGAGCGGTTGTGGGTGGAGGCGGGCGTACTCAAGGTTCAGGCCTGGGGGCCGGGGGCGAGCTGGCTGGTCGAGCACGCCCCGGCATTGGTGGGCGAGGGCCGAATGGCGGAGGAGGGGCTGGCCGCCCATCCCCTCCTGCGCGAGCTTCGACGTCGCCATCCCGGCCTCCGCATCCCGCGTAGCGAGGCGGTCTTCGAGGCCGTCCTGGCCACGGTCCTGGAGCAGCGGGTGGCCAGCCCGGAGGCGGCTCGGTCCTGGCGGGCCTTGCTGCGGTCGGTGGGGGAGCCGGCCCCCGGCCCCCTGCCCGGCCTGGTGGTGCCCCCCGCGCCCCGGGTGGTGGCCGCCATCCCCGGGTTCGTCTTCCGGCGCTGGGGCGTGGACGAGCGTCGGGCCGAGACGGCCCGGCGGGCGGCGCGGGTCGCGGGCCGGCTCGAGGAGACGGTGACCATGCCCCTCGACGCCGCCCGGCGGCGCCTCCTCGCCGTGCCCGGCCTCGGGGCCTGGACCGCAGCCGGGGTGGCCCTGGCGGCGCTGGGGGACGCCGACGCGGTCCCGGTCGGGGACTACCACCTGCCCCACCTGGTCAGCTGGGCGCTGGCCGGCGAGCCCCGCGGCTCCGATGCTCGCATGCTGGAGCTGCTCGAGCCCTACCGCGGCCACCGCGGCCTGGTCGTGCGCCTGCTCCTCGCCGGCGGCATCGCCGCCCCCCGTCGGGGCCCCCGGCTACCCCTTCGCCACCTCGCCACCTCGCGACGACGTGATCCATGAGGTATCGTGCTTGTCGAGCAGCAAGATGCGGGATGGAGGGGCACCGCGCCGGGACGCCATGCGAAGTCGGCGGGCCATCCTGGACGCGGCCGAGCAGCTCTTCGCCGAGCATGACTTCGAGTCGGTCACCATGGAGCGCATCGGCCGGGCGGCCGGGCTCTCGCGCGGGGCCCCCGGCTACTTCTTCGGCTCCAAGGAGGCGCTCTACCGGGCCGTCCTCGAGCGCATGGTGGAGCGGACCGAGCAGCTGGTGGACCACGTCACCCGTCGCTCGGTCGCGCTCCCGCGCGGCGATGCCCGGGCCGCGCTGGAGATGGTCGTCGACGAGCTGCTCGACTTCCTCTTCGAGCGCCCCGCCTACCTGGTCCTGGTCGAGCGGCAGGTGCTGCGCCAGGAGGGGGTGATGCACGGCTCGCGCATCCACCTCTCCCTGCTGCGGGCGGTGCAGGCCGCCATCGGCGACGGTAGGGGCGCCGGCCTCTCCACCGCCGACGTCAACCAGCTCTTGCTCAGCGTGCTCAGCCTGTGCTGGTTCCCGCTGGCCCATGTGCCGCTGATCCGGGACCTGGGGGAGGAGCTGGGCCGGGAGTTCATCGAGACCCGCAAGCGTCACGTGATGGCGCTCCTGTCCGGGGTCCTGGCCGCCGCCTCGACGCCTCCCTGACCCGCCGGTTGACGGTGGCCCGAGCGTGAAGTTGCCCGCGGCTCCCGATGCCCCGTAGCGTGGGGACGAGAGCCGGTTGCCGGCGAGAGGGTCTCGTGAGCGGATCGAGAGCGGGGAGTGACGGCCCTGCGGTCCCCGGCCTGGGCCCGGAGCCGTCGGGAGGTCCGGCCGGGAGGGCGCGACGACGGCGTCGTGGCGCCATCGTCGTGCTGGCGCTCGCCTGCGTCCCCCTCTTGGGCGCGCGGCCGGCGGCGGCGGCCGGGTCGCGGTTCGCGAGCGTCAACGCGACGGTCGGGGTCGGGACCGGCACCCTGGAGGTCTCCTTCGCGGAGATGGGCCTCCTGGCCGGGGGCGCGATCGCCGACCAGGCCCGGGCCGACGCCACCGTCGGCTACGGCTGCCGGGACGGCACCGGGCGGACGGACGGGAGCGCGAGCGAGGTGGTGTCGGCCTCGGTCGCCCAGGTGGGGTGGTTCGTCCCCGGGGCCGACGGCAGCGTCAGGGCCGCCCTCAGCCTGCCCGCGCCCGGCCCCGGCAGCTTCACCTGCCGGCCCGGGGAGCAGATGATCCTGACCTCGGTCACCTACACCGACGTGTCGGTCACGGACCTCACCAACGGCATCGGCCAGTCGGTCGCCGGCACCTTCGCCCAGCTCCGGGTCGGCCCCTGACGCGGGGGTGGGGGCGCCGCCGGCCCCGGCCGGCGCCGGCGGCGGGGCCAACGCCGAGGGGCGTGGCCTCGCCGCGCCGGGTCAGGAGGCGGTCACCCGGGGGAGCCAGGTCGCCCGTCGGCCCTCGTAGGCGGCGATGTCCGGCTCGTGCCGGAGGGTCAGCGCCACCTTGTCCCAGCCGTTGAGCAGGCAGTCGCGGGCGAAGGGGTCGATCTCGAAGCCCTCGGCGAAGCCCTCGGCGGTGACCGTCTGTGCCTCGAGGTCGACGCTGACCTCGGCCATGGGGTCCTCGCGGGCGAGCTCGAGCAGGCGACGCACCGAGGTCTCGGGGAGGCGGACGGGCAGCAGCCCGATCTCCAGGGCGTTGGTGGCGAAGATGTCCCCGAAGCTGGGCGCGATCACGGCCTTGAAGCCGGCGTCCTGGATGGACCAGGCGGCGTGCTCGCGTGAGGAGCCGCAGCCGAAGTTGGGGCCGGCCACCAGGATGGTGGCGCCCTGGTACTCGGGGCGGTTGAGGACGAAGTCGGGGTCGGCGCGCCGCCAGTCGTGGAAGAGGAAGGGGCCGAACCCGGAGCGCTCGATCCGCTTCAAGAACTGCTTGGGGATGATCTGGTCGGTGTCGACGTTGGCCCGGTCCAAGGGGGCCATCCGGCCACGGTGACGGCGGAACGGTTCCATCAGCTCCTCCTCGACGGCTCGCCCGCCAGGTCGACCACCTGGCGGACGTCGACCAGGTGCCCCATCAGCGCCGCCGCGGCCGCCATCGGCGGCGAGAGCAGGTGGGTGCGGCCGCCCGCGCCCTGGCGGCCCTCGAAGTTGCGGTTGGAGGTCGAGGCGCAGCGCTCACCGGGCTGCAGGATGTCGGGGTTCATGCCCAGGCACATGGAGCAACCGGCGTCGCGCCACTCGAACCCGGCCTCCTCGAAGACCCGGTCCAGCCCCTCGGCCTCGGCCTGGAGCTTCACCTGGGCCGAGCCGGGCACGACCATGGCCCGCACCCGGGGGTGCACCCGCCGCCCTCGCACCACCGCCGCCGCCGCCCGCAGGTCCTCGAGGCGGGCGTTGGTGCAGGAGCCGATGAAGACCCGGTCGATGGCGATGTCCTGGATCGCCGTCCCCGGCTTCAGGGCCATGTAGCGGAGGGCGCGCTCCTCGTTCTCGGTGGTGGGCTCCGGCACCCGCCCGCTGACCGGCACCGCCTGGCCGGGGTTGGTGCCCCAGGTCACGAAGGGCTCGAGCCGGGAGGCGTCCAGCCGGATCTCGCGCTCGAAGACCGCGTCGGGGTCGGAGGGCAGGGAACGCCAGTGGTCGAGGGCGCGCTCCCACTCGACGCCCCGAGGGGCGTAGGGCCGTCCCTCCAGGTAGGCGAAGGTGGTGTCGTCAGGGGCGACCATGCCCACCCGGGCGCCCCACTCGATGGTCATGTTGCAGATGGTGAGACGGCCCTCCATGGAGAGGCCGCGGATGGTGCCGCCCCGGTACTCGACCGCGCAGCCCTGGCCCCCCGAGACCCCGACCTGGTGGATCAGGGCCAGGACCACGTCCTTCGCCACCACCCCCACCGGCAGCTCGCCCTCCACCGTCACCGCCAGGTCGCGGGGCCGGCGCTGGGGCAGGCACTGGGTGGCCAGCACGTGCTCCACCTCGGAGGTGCCGATGCCGAAGGCCATGGCCCCCAGGGCGCCGTGGGTCGAGGTGTGGGAGTCGCCGCAGACGATCACCATCCCGGGCTGGGTCAGCCCCAGCTCCGGCCCGATCACGTGGACGATGCCCTGGTGGCGGCTCCCCATGGGGTAGAGCCGGATGCCCGCCCAGCGACAGTTCTCCTCGAGGGCGTCGAGCTGCCGCCGGCCGACCTCGTCGGCCGCCTCCCGACCGCCCCGGGTGGGGGTGTTGTGGTCCATGGTGGCCACGGTCAGGTCCGGGCGCCGCACCCGACGGCCGGCCAGGCGGAGGGACTCGAAGGCCTGGGGCGAGGTCACCTCGTGCACGAGGTGGAGGTCGACGTAGAGGAGGTCTGGCTCTCCCTCGGCCGAGCGGACCACGTGGGCGTCCCAAATCTTCTGCGCAAGCGTTCTCGGCATGGATACCTCCCTCACCGTACGGGGTCGGCGCGGTGGCCTGTGACGACCACCAAAGGCTACCCCGCCCGGCTTGGCAAATGGTGACTACACGTCACCGGTCCTTCAGGGTAGACTTCTGCCCAGCATGACGCGACGTGTGCTCGTAGCCCTCGACCTTGCGCTCCTTCTTGGCCTTAGCAGGGCGGGGGCCGCGCGCGCGTCCTGAGCGACACCGGGAGAAGCGCAGGCAGCCCCCGCCGGAAGGCGGGGGCTTTCGTTTTTGGAGCAGCCAACGTGAAGATGACCGGCGGAGAGATCGTCCTGGAGGCGCTGCGGCGGGAGGGGGTCGAGCTGATCTTCGGCTACCCCGGCGGCGCCAACCTGCCCATCTACCAGCACCTGGCTGGGTACCCCTCCCTGCGTCACGTGCTGGTCCGGCACGAGCAGGGGGCTGCCCACATGGCCGACGGGTACGCCCGGGCCAGCGGCAGGCCGGGCGTGGTGTTCGCCACCAGCGGCCCGGGGGCGCTCAACCTGGTGACCGGCCTCGCCACCGCCTTCATGGACTCGGTGCCGGTGGTGGCGATCACCGGCCAGGTCAACACCACCCTGGTGGGGCGCGACGCCTTCCAGGAGTCGGACGTGGTCGGCTGCACCATGCCGGTCACCAAGCACAACTACATGGTCACCCGGGTCGAGGACCTGCCCCGTGTCATCAAGGAGGCCTTCTACGTGGCCACCACCGGGCGGCCGGGCCCGGTCCTGGTCGACGTCTGCAAGGACGTCCAGCAGGCCACCTTCGAGCCCTCCTGGCCGGAGGCGGTGCACCTCCCCGGCTACCGTCCCACCCCCGACCCCGACCCGGAGGCGGTGCGGGCGGCGGCGGAGGCGCTCTCCACCGCCGAGCGGCCGGTGATCCTCGCCGGCCACGGCGTGATCCTGAGCCACGCCGAGGCGGAGCTGCTGGCCATCGCCGAGAAGACGGTGACCCCCACCGGCACCACCTTGCTCGGCATCGGCGCCTTCCCGGTGCGCCACCCGCTGGCGCTGCACATGACCGGGTTCATGGGCACCGGCTGGAACCTGCGGGCGGTCCAGGAGTGCGACCTCTTGATGTGCGTGGGCATGCGGGTCGACGACCGGGTGACGGCCAAGCTCGACGAGTGGGCGCCCAAGGCCAAAACCTTCATCCACATCGACATCGACCCCTCCGAGATCGGCAAGAACCGGCGGCCCCACATCGCCGTGGTCGCCGACGCCAGGGCGGCCCTGCGCCAGATGCTGCCGCTGGTGCGGCCGCCGCAGCCCGGACAGCGGCACCCGTGGCTGCTCCAGATCGACCGCTGGCGGGAGGAGCACCCGCTGCGCTACACGACCTCCAACGGCCACCTGCAGCCCCAGGACGTCCTGATCGAGATGTACCGTCGCTGCCGCGACGAGGCCATCGTGGTGGCCGACGTGGGGCAGAACCAGATCTGGGCCGCCCTGTGGTGGAACTACCTGCGCCCGGGGCTCTTCATCAACTCGGGCGGGGCGGGGACCATGGGCTTCGCCCTCCCCGCCGCCATCGGGGCCAAGCTGGCCCGGCCGGAGAAGGCGGTCTGGTGCGTGGCCGGCGAGGCCGGCTTCGTCATGACCGCCCAGGAGCTGTCGGTCGCCGTCGAGCACCAGGTGGAGGTGAAGATCGTCCTGCTCGACAACGCCTCCTTGGGCATGGTCCGACAGTTCCAGGACGACTTCTACGGCGGCGTGCGCTCGCAGGTGGACCTGGCCGTCATGCCCGACTTCGTGAAGCTGGCCGACGCCTACGGCCTGCCCGGGATCCGGGTCGACGAGGTGGGGCAGGTGGCCGAGGCCTTCGACTTCGCCGAACGGACGCCGGGGCCGGTGCTGATCGACTTCCGCATCGACCCCGAGGCCAACGTGTACCCGATCGTGCCCCTCGGCAAGGGCCTGAACGACTTCTGGGAGCTGCCGGATGAGTACGCCTGATCAGCCCACCCCCATCTCGCGTCTGCGCGTCCTGACCGCCGTGGTCGAGGACCACCCCGGGGTCCTCAGCCGGGTGGCGGGGATGATCCGTCGTCGCGGCTTCAACATCCAGGGCCTCTCGGTGGGCCCGACCGACCAGCCCGGGCGCTCGCGGATGACGCTCACCGTCGACGCCGGCCACGCCGAGGTGGACCAGGTGCAGAAGCAGCTGGACCACCTGATCGAGGTGATCGAGGTCGAGGACCTGACCGAGGCGCCCCGGCTCAACCGGGAGCTGGCCCTGGTCAAGCTCGCGGTCAGCGGCCCGCGCCGGGATCGGGCGGTGGCCGAGGTCGACCGCGCCGGCGGTCGGGTCGTCGACGCCTCGCCCGAGGCGGTGATCGTCGAGATCTCAGGGGAGTTCGACCGGATCGAGCGCCTCGTGGAGGCGCTCCGGCCCTACGGGATCGTCGATCTGGCACGGTCGGGTCCGGTCGCCATGTCCAAGCAGGTCCCGGCGGCGGTGGTCGAGCTGGCCGGGCAACACACGGGGGTGTCTGCGTCATGAGCGAGGATGGTGTAGGTGAGGTAACCAGGGTCGGGGCCAACGGCGCCGGCGACCGCGTCTTCATCTTCGACACCACGCTCCGGGACGGCGAGCAGTCTCCGGGCTTCGGCCTCGACGTGGAGTCCAAGGTGCGGCTCGCGAGGCAGCTGGAGCGGCTCGGGGTCGACGTCATCGAGGCCGGCTTCCCCATCTCCTCCCCGGGCGACTTCGAGGCCTGCCGGCGGATCGCGCGGGAGGTGCGGGGCTGCACCGTCACCGCCCTGGCCCGGGCGGTTCGGGCCGACATCGACGCGGTCTGGGGCGCCATCCGAGAGGCGGAGGACCCGCAGATCCACATCGTCCTCTCCGTCTCCGACATCCACATCCAGCGCAAGCTGGGCCTGACCCGCTCCCAGGTGATCGAGCGCGGGGTGGAGGCGGTCAAGTACGCCCGCAGCCTCTGCGACCAGGTCGAGTACTCGCCCGAGGACGCTGGCCGGGCCGACCGCGACTACCTGGTGGAGACGGTGGAGGCGATGATCGACGCCGGCGCCACGGTCATCAACATCCCCGACACCACCGGCTACTGCCTGCCCGAGGAGTTCGGGGGGCTGATCCGCTACGTGATCGAGCACGTGCGCCACCCCGAGCGGGCCATCTTCTCGGTGCACTGCCACGACGACCTCGGCCTCGCCACCGCCAACACCATGGCCGGGGTCATGGCCGGCGCCCGCCGGGTCGAGTGCACGATCAACGGCATCGGCGAGCGGGCGGGCAACACCGCCCTGGAGGAGGTGGTGATGCTGCTCCGGGTCCGGCAGCCGGCCCTGGGCCTGGAGACGGCGGTCGACACCACCCAGATCGTGCCCACCTCGCGGCTCCTGACCGAGCTGACCGGCGTCCCCGTCCAGCCCAACAAGGCCGTGGTCGGCGCCAACGCCTTTGCCCACGCCTCCGGCATCCACCAGGACGGGGTGCTGAAGGACCGCCTCAACTACGAGATCATGAGGCCGGAGGACGTGGGCCTGGACGAGAGCCGCATCGTCCTCACCGCCCGCTCCGGGCGCCACGCCTTCCGCCACCGCCTGGCCCGGCTCGGCCTCGACCTCCCCGAGGACCGCTTCGCCGTCGCCTGGGACCGCTTCCTGCGCCTGGCCGACACCCGCAAGGAGGTGTCGGACTCCGAGCTGCGGGATCTGGTGGCCGAGGTCTCCTGAGGGGGCGGCCCCCCGGCCGCTCCCCCGTGCCGGGAGCGGGGGAGCGGCCGTTCCCTCGCGGTCGTCCTCGGGAGCGGCCCCGGCCCGGGGTCGCCGGAGCCGGGGTTCGTCCTCCCGGCCACCGTGTGCTCGGGCGGTGCTGGAATGCCACCCCCGGGCGTCCGCGACCTCGAGCCACAGGCGGGGAGCCATCCCGACGTCTCCTGGACAGCACCCGAGCGGACCAGGAGACTGGGCCCCGCCTCGCTCAGCCGGAAGCCGGCGATCCCTCCCTCCGGGACCTGAAAAGCAAGAGGAAGCCCGAGCCGGCCCGGGTAGAGCTCGATCGCCTCCGCCAGGTGGCCCACCGCGAAGGGCACGTTGTCCACGTCCGGCACCGACAGCGCGCTCATTGCGGTTCTCTCCGGGCCACGTCGGCCAGGCGGCGTCGTTCTCCGGCCGGGACCCGGGTCCAGCGGATGCCGCGCGCCGCCCCCTCGAGGGCCAGCAGCGAGCTGAGGCAGTCCCGATCCGGTTCGCCTGACGGATCCGGCGCCGCGCGGCCAGCGCCCGAGCTGCCGGGGGGGTTGACAACAGCTGACGCGCCTATACACTACAATCCACTTTCATGAACTTGAAGCAGTGGGCGCGCGAGCAAGGCATCCACCCCGTGACCGCCTACCGCTGGTTCCAGTCGGGCAAGCTCCCCGTCCCGGCCCGGCGAGTTGGTCACCTGATCTTGGTGGACGCCCCGGCGCGGTCCCCGGCCGGCGTGACCGCC
>DATGLL010000014.1:0-11956 GCA_035294145.1 Candidatus Dormiibacterota bacterium
CAGGACCTCGGGGGGGCCGAGCACTGGAGGGGGGTGACGGCGGTGGGGCGCGCCACCAGCGCGATGACCACGCCGCGCTCAACCTGGCGGGGTATCGGCCCGGGGCACCCCACCAAGCTGGCTTGGTGGGGGCCCCGCCCGTCGGCTCAGGTGGCGCCTCCGGGAGGCGCAGAGCCGCGGTCAGGGGGCCCCACGAGGCCGGCCTCGTGGGGCCCCGGTGAGACCCGGGCCTCCCGGGCACGCGGCGGGGAAGCGTGAAGCCCGCGAGGGCAACCCCGTGAGGGGTGCCGCATGAGACGATCGCTTACTCATCGGCAACGGTCAATCGGGGACCCGACCCCCACGACCGCTTTCCCGCCGCGGGTCCAAGGACAGCCGACCGCGGGGGCCGGCTCGGCCTAGCTCGCGGAGGGTGGCGGCGGTGACCTCCGCCGCCAGCTCCACCAGCTCCTGTGGGACCCGGGCGGGACGCCCATCGCTGGCGCGTACCCACACCCACTCCGTGCGCACCTCGGCCACCGGCTCGCGATCCGGGAGGCGGGTGATCAGGGTCCGGCGAAGACCCCGGACCCCATGCACCAGCTCGACCCAGACGGTGAGCTCCAGCTCGTCACCCAGGACCGCCGGGCGGAGGTACTCCACCTGGCTCCGGCGGACCACCCACCCACCTCCGCGTGCTTCGGCCCAGGCTCGTCCGTAGCCCGACAGCTCGGCGTGCTCGACCGTAACCGCCTCGGCGTAGCTGAGGTAGACGGCGTTGTTGACATGGCCGTTCTGGTCGATCTCGTAGCTGCGCACCCGCCAGCGAGTCGTGTAGACGAGCGGGTCGACGGCGGACACGGCCTCTCATTGTGCCGAAGGCCAGGGATCCGGGGCCGGCCAGAACGAACCCCTGCTCTCAGCCGAGATCCGCGCTCACCGGCCGCCCCCCAACCGGCGGCGCGCCCACCTCCCGCACGCCCTCCCCGGAGTCGGTCTCTTCACCGAGGTCATCGCCCGATCAGCCGGCGCCGCATCGCTCCCGCCACCCCGCACGCCCGGCTCACTGCCACGCCATCGACCTCCGCGGGCCTCCGACCAGCCGTGCCGCGACGCCGCTCGCATCCTCACCTGGCGCTCGGCCCCTCACGACCAGCGCTGCCGGCAGAAGGGCACCCCACAACCCAGCACGGCACCGCGCCCTCGAGGCCCTGCTCCAACCCCATCACCAAGAGGCAACCGACACCGGGCCGCTCATCGGCAATTGGAGACTTCACCGGCGCGATGGAGACGATGTCTCAGATGGCCCTGATGCATCACCTCCTCGATCGAGTCCAGGAAGACGACGCGCTCCGAGTCCATGGTGGAGTCTGTGTGAGCAGGCGGCCGTCTCAGGGTTAGACATGCGCTCGCTTCGAGCGCTACTGCAACGCCCATACCGCGGCAAGTGAGGAGCCGGCTCCTCTCACGGTGCAGACCATCGCGATCCCGTGCCATGCACCTTCGACGAGAACGGAACGTGCGCCGCCGAGGCAGCAGCACACGCGTGAGCGGCCGAGGCAACAAGGTCTCCAGCCCCCGATCGGCTCACTGCGACATCGTTACGATGCCATGCGCTTTCGAACGCCCTTCAGTCCTATCGTCAATCGCCATGGCCGATCATCTGAGCACTCTGCACTGACAGCGGAGCCCAAAACCCCCAGAAATGCTCAGATGGGTACCGAGCATCGCGATGCAATCTCCCGTTCGTGGAAGACTCCGAAGCTGGACCCAGCCCACGGGGGACAAGGAACGCAGTAGGCCACCGGCACCACGGTCCCATCTCATCTCCGGCCAGTGGAGGCCCACCACCCACGTTCCGACACGAGCGATCCGGGGCCTCAGGTCCGTCTCGTGCTCAGGGCCAGGTTGGGAGGGAACCGGCTCGGGGTTGGACGTGGATCTCGGTCAGTCACCCTGTCACCTCCCTTGTCAGGACCATCTCCGGCCTGCCCACAACGCCTCCAGCTGCCCCAACAAGTGGGTCAGGTCGGGAAGGTCAAGATCGGGCTGGAGATGGGCCGGGCTGCGTCGCAGGTCGCGATCGGCCGAGGTGCCGGTGCGAACCAGGATGGTGAGGCCAGCGCCATGCCTTCCCATCCGCACCTCGATGTCCACGTCGTCGCCCACCACCCCCAGGTGCCCAGGATCCACCCCTAGGGCCTGCGCCGCCTCACGAAGGGCAAGCGGCGACGGCTTGCCCACCAAGCGGGCGCGACGGCCCGTCACCTTGGCGATCGCGGCTGCGATCGCCGCCGACAGCCCGATCCCCCCACCGTCGCGCAGGTAGAACCTCGGGGCGGTCGAGGTCACCAGGAAGGCCGCACCAGCCGAGACCGCCCGACAGGCAGCCTCCAGGCGCTCATAGTCGATCTCACGGTCCCAGCCCACGAGCACCACCCCGGCCTCCCTCCATCGACGAGGGTCGGCGGTGACCTCGATTCCCCGCCGACGCAGGGGCTCGACCACGCCCGCCCCGCCCAGGGCGAGTACGGTGGTCCCCGGCCAGCGCCGACGGATGAGGGAGGCAGCGACCACCGGCGGGGTCATCACCTGATCGTCCGCGACCTCCAGACCGAGCCCCCGCAGGCCACCGGCGTAGACCTCCGGCGGCCTGGTGCTGCCGTTCGTAAAGCAGAGGTAGGGGACCTCTCGCTGGCGTAGCCAACGTAGGAGCGGCGCAGCGCCCGGCAGCAGGTACCCACCTTCCGCCGGCGCGTCCCCATGGATCAGGGTGCCATCCACGTCCAGCACCAAGGCCTGCACGGTGGCCAGCCTCAAGCCCGCTTCCTGGCCAGCCATCGCCCCCCCTCCTCTCCGCCACGCCCCGCCGAGACCCATCCCCGCGGGACCGAGACGGCTCGGCAGTCCTCCCTGCCACCCGCTCTCGAGCGGGGCAGCCACCGATGCCTCACCGGCCCAGGACCGCCCTCACGCTCCGCCCGGCCGGTGAGGCCCCGGGTGATCGTGAGCCGCCAGGGAGGTGGAACCTTGTCGGCGACCCTTGCACGTGGCGCCGATCTCATCCATCCCCGCTTTACTCTAAACAGTCTCCATCCCTTGAGAGAGGCCGTGCGAGGTGAGAATGGGCAGCCGGCCGCCGCGTCGCCGGAAGGAGCTCAGGGGGCAGGGGCCTGCGCTGGGCGCAGGCGGGCGATGGCCTCACGGCTGGGCGGCAGGGACCTCCACGGGCCCCTCCCCTTCCTCCTTCGCTGAACGCCGCTCCCGGCTCGCCCCATCCACCGGCACACCTCCTAGCTGCACGCATCGTAGACGCCACGGCAGCCGGCGAGCCTGGTAGGGTGCGAGTGATGGCTCAGCCGACGCTCGTGAACCGAGTCCGCTCCTACAGCAGCGGGACGCCGGGAAGGTGCCTCAACCAGGCACGGACCCATCACTTCGTCATCGACGAGCCGCCCTACCGAGGAGGGACGGGCGAGGAGATCACCCCCGCGGAGGCCTTTCTGGCCGGGATTTCCGCCTGCGGCGTCCTGCTGATCGAGGGCTACGCTCGGGAGGACAGCATTCCGCTCGACCGGGTCGAGGTGGAGATCGAGGCCACCAGGGAGGCCAACGACCCCTCGGCGTTCACCGGTGTGCGTATGCGGTTCCGACTGTCGGGGACAGGTCCCGACCAGGCCCAGGCGCTGGTGCGCCGCTACCAGGAGCACTGACCACTGTACCGAACGGTCGCGGTCGCGACCGAGGTGGCGGTCGAGATCGAGGACGTCCGCTCACCCGGAGAGGCGGTCGCAGGCGACTGACCGAGGCGGAGCTCGGCGCCACCCGATCGGGTGAAGCTGCCTCATCTCTGTGCTCCATGAGCCAGGAGATCCAGGTGCGAAGGCTCTCCCCACGCGACTTCCCCGCTCGACGGGCGGAGTTAGCCGAGGTCTATCGCAGTGCCTATGTGGGGATGGAGAAGTACGCCTATCGCACCCCTGAGGAACGCGAGGCCTACCTTGAGTGGCTCTTCCGAGGAGACCCCAACGGCTTTCTGACGGTGTGCCAGGAAGACCGGGTGGTGGCCTGGGCAGCCTGCCACGGTGCGTGGGTGGGGCCCGACGGCCGTACCGGCGCCGAGCTCCATGAGCTGGTGGTCCTGCCCGAGGCGCAAGGTCGAGGCATCGGCCGAACCTTGCTGCAGGCCGCCTTCCAGCTGGCCGAGGAGCGGGGCCGTGATCGGATTGGGCTCTGGGTCGGGCGCGGCAATCAGCGGGCCCGACGGATATATGAGCGGGCAGGCTTCGTGGTCGAGCGGGAAGGACGGACCTGGATCCGAATGGTGGCTCCTGTCGCCCCCGGCCGGGCTGACCGCGATCGATCAGATGCTGGATGACAACCGTCCTCCGGAGCCATTCGTGAGGCGCTCTCAGCCTCGGGCCGGCTGACCGGTGATCCCGGCCAGGCATCCGTGGCTCTGGTCCCGGCGAGCACGACAGCTCCCTTCCCGCTCAGGTCCAGTCTTGGATCAAGCGCCGCAGGACCTCGTAGAGCATCCGGAGGTCGCGCTCGGCCACCCACTCCGTGGCCGAGTGCGCCGGGCCCAGGTCGCCTGCCCCGAGCACGACCCAGGGGTAACCGCGTGTCCCCAAATGCTGAGCGTCAGTCCAGGAACGCATGAGCCGGCTCGGGGCCCGAGCCGTGACCGCGCGCAGGGCCGCGACCACCGCCCTCTGCATGCGGCTGGGTGGTGAGGAGATCGGTGGGCCCTCGTCGTCCAGCCGAACCCGCACCCGGCGACCGGCCAACCCGCGAACCGCCTGCCGGACCTCCTGCATCGAGGTGCCCGGGAACACCGCCAAATGGACCACGGCTCGGGCCCGGGCAGGGACCCTCCAGGCGTCGTCTCCGGCCTCAACCACACCCACCCGTAGCCAGGGACGACCGTAGCGAGGATGGGGGCGGCAAGCGACAGGATGGGCACGGAGACGCTCGATCGCCCCCAGGACGGCCTCCAACGGGTCGGGGGCGGACGATCCATCTACGTGCCCGCTCGGGCCCTCCGACCTCAGCTCGAGGTCGACGAAGCCGACCTGCTCAGTGCAGACCGCCATCCCGGTCGGCTCGAGTACCAAGACGCCATCGCGGCGAGCGGAGGAGGGCAAGCGAAGGCGACGGGACCCACTCCCATCCCCCTCTTCGTCGGCGGTCACGGCCAGGGACAACGGCTGATTACTCGCGAGCGCCGCGGCGACCGCCGCCGCCAGCTGGCCCTTGGCATCGACCACGCCACGGCCAATCAGCCGACCCCGCACCCGGCGTAGACGGTAGGGCTCGGGGTGCTCGAAAGGGGGCACGGTGTCGGCATGGGTGCAGAAGACAGGTCCCCCCCGTCCCCGTACCGCCAACAGGTTGGGCCGTCCAGGGGCGATCGGCCGCAGCGTAACCCGGAAGCCGGCCCCTACCAGGAGGTCGGCGACCAGGCGCTGAAGCGCCTCCTCGCCGCGATCCGAGGGAACCGCCACCAGGCGCTCCAGCACCGCCACCGGGTCGGGCTCGCCAATCCAAGCTCCATTCGTGCCTCCGGCCCCCACGCTGATCCTCACCGCCCGGGCCGAGACGTCAGCAGCGGCCAATGGCGAGCCAGGGCCTGCGCCTGACGGCCCCAGCCCGACCAGCCGTTCCCCGTCCCGTCCGCTTGACCGCGTGGTGGCCGGGAGTGAAGGTGCATCGCAGACGGCAGGGGTTGGGGCATGCGGTTGCGCGCAGCGGGCATGCGGGCCGCCAAGCCACCACCGTTGGCACCATCGACCAGGCAACCCAACTCCTCTTCCACCTCGACCGACCCAGGCAGGAGCCCACCGCCAGGCCGGGCACCCCGACCAGCCTGGGCCCCGCCGCTGGCCAACCAGCTCCCGTCTGGCATCCTAGAGCAGATCCAACGCTCCCGAGGTGGTCGCGACCGCTCGACCAGGTCCGATCCCGCTTGGCGGGCCTAGCCGCCCAGCTGGTGTTGGTGGGCGGCGCAGGGATCGAACCTACGACCTCCAGCATGTCAAGCTGGCGCTCTCCCGACTGAGCTAGCCGCCCGGCCGGTTGCCTATTCTACTGGCGATGTCCTCCGTCACCGGCCCCGCACGCGGGCGCGGCCGGCACGGTGACCTTGGGGTTGGTCGGCCTCGCCCGTGGCCCCGTGGACGTGATGGGGTTGCGCCTCCGCCAGGGAGCGACCTCAGGGCACCATCGCCGCCGCCACCGCCCTGGTCGCCGGTGGAACACCGCGGGCACGGGTCGCCTGAGCGCTCGGCCTGTGCACCATCCTCTGGGCCGGCGGGGCGCTCCTGCCCGCCGCGACCGTGCCGGTGATGGCGGCTCTACTCGTCGGCCAGGGGCTGCTCCAGGTTGCCTACAGCGGCTACCAGCCATTGGTGACCCCACGTCCCCTCCAACAGCTGCCCTCCGAGGTGGAACTCGTCACCGGTGCCACCTTCGCCGTCGCCGGCCTCGCCAGCGCTGCCTCCTCGGTCCTCTGCTCGCGCCTCACCGGTCGTTCCGGCTACCGTCGGATCGCCCTGGGAGCGGCTCTCCCCCTGGCCGGGGCAGAGCTGCTCGGCGCCCAGGGGCGGGCATCGGAACGGTGATCACGGGCATGGCCCTGGCCGGCACCTCCTACGGAGGCGTCGGCCCAGCGCTGTCGAGTATGATCGGACCCGAGGCTCCACGGGACGTCCGGGCGCGTGTCTTCGGCATGGCCTCAAGCGCGACGCCGGTCGGGGTCACCCGGGCCCGCTCGGCGGTGGGCTGCTTGCCGCACGGCTGGGGATCGCGGCCGCGATGTCCCTGTGTGCGGGCGTGGCCCTCTGCCTGGCCCTCGTCTTGGTGCTCGGCGCGCGCGAGCCCTCCCGCTGAGGAAAGGCGACCTGGACATCTTGAGAGAATGCGATGCGGATGCGGACGAAGATCCCGAACCTGATCCCAGCCATGGCAGCGGCCCTGCTGGTCGGCGCGTGCGCGTACCCGGAGGTCAGCTCGGAGCAGACGCCCGCAGCCACCGTGAGCCAGACCACGCCCACCCCAACCCCAGGAGCCGAGTTCTCGTTCTCGGAGGGGCAAGGCAAGACCCCGATCAGGTTCCCAGACGGCCTGCAGATGATCGACCTGCAGACCGGCAACGGTCCCATCGTCCCGGCCGGCTCGACGGTCGAGGTGCTCTACGCTGGCTGGCTCAGCAACGGCACGGAGTTCGACGCTAGCAGCCAGCACGGCAACCAGCCGTTATGTGCCATCCTCCAGCCCGGTGCCTCCTCGAACGGAAACTGCACGGGCGTGATTCAGGGCTGGGTCGAGGGCATCCCAGGCATGCACGTGGGTGGACGTCGCAAGCTCATCATCCCCCCTGCCTTGGGCTACGGCGCCCAAGGCTCGCCGCCCACCATCCCCGCGAATGCCACGTTGATCTTCATCGTGCAGGTGACAGGGATCGTGTCCACCCCAACGCCGACCCCATGAGATCCGGAGGCTGGTCCAACACCACCCTGGCCGACGAAGAGCGGCCAGACGGCTTCCCTATCTTCCCCCCCTTGCCCGGCGGTCGTGTGCTGGTGCCCAACGTTCGGAGCCTGGCCCGGCTGGTAGCCGGGATTCGCACGGGCGTGCTCTCCGCCCAAACGCCGGCCTTGGCCGCCATGGTCATCTTCCTCGACCGGGAGCCGATCGATGGGATCGCGGTCCGGGTTGGCCATCGGGTGACAGGGCCCGACGCCCTGGACGACCTGGCTGAGGTGTCCATCGACCACATCTCTGTGGTCGAGGTCCGACCCGAGCTGGCCCTGGCGCTGGGGAGCTACTTCCTCCCAACCGAGGTGCGCGACGTGCCGGCCCGGGTGCTGGTGCCGGACACGTTCGTCCGCAGCTTGGGAAAGCCTGGACAGCGGGGATGCGTCTTGATCAGCGCCCGCGACTCCCTTGGCCTCGTCTTCTTCAGCGGCGACCAGATTCAGTGTGCCTTCCGTCAGGAGGACCAGGACATCGGCGGGTTCCAGCGGGTGGCCGAACTCTTCGAGGACCCCGAGGCGCGGGTCTGGGCGCGGGTCGGGAGCGTGCCCGGTGACCTGCCCCTGGCCGCGACCGTCGCCGCTCTCCCTTTCTCGGCCTCCCGGCCAGGCTCGGTCGGAAGCACGGCCCCAGGCGCAGAGCACACCCCGGCCCACGCCGGCGAGGAGGCCCCGTCCGACCCACCAACTGCCGCCTGGGGAGCGGACGGGCCACAGTGGGGCTCCGAATGGGACACCAACCCCCGCCCTCAGCCGGATGCGGTCTGGAGGCCAGTCCCTCCCCGCTCCCAGACGACAGCCTCCCAGGAGCCATCACCGGCCGAGGAGATGCCGCTCCCCCACGACGGCGCCTTCGATCTGGTGGAGGCGGCGGTGGAGGAGTTGCGAGCGATCCTCGGTCCCCAGGCGGCCCGATTCGAGGAGGTGTTCCGCGGAGCCGAACCCACCGTCGAGGGGCTCCGGGCAGCGGCCGAGTCCCTTCGCGAACGTCGGGTCCGGCTGATCAGCCCAGCCACGCTCGGGCTGGTGGCGGATCGGATACTGGCCTTGCTGGAGCGGTCGCGCGGCTAAGCAGGCCGACGGTGGAGCACGCAGCGACTGAACGAAGAGGCTCAGCTGTCGAGCAGGGCCCGAGCCACGACCAAGGCGAGCTCGATGTAGGCCTGCCGTAAGCTCGGCTCAACGGCGGCAAGGCCACCAGTGACGGCGAGCGACGCCGGCTCATCCTCCGGGATCTCCACCACCGCGGTCACTCGTCGCTGGATCACCTCCAGCATCGCCCGTGCCGCTGGCTCCTCGTGCCCACGCCTTGGGGACCGCAGCCGGGCGACGATCACTGGGACAGGCTGAAGGCCGGCACGTTCATCGCCAGCCACGAGCGGCGCGTCGAGGTAGTCCAGGACCTCCTGAAGCCCAGCCGGGTCGTCCGTGGCGGGGACCAGGAGGAGGTCCGAGACTGACGTCCATCCCGCGCATAGGGCCGCCTCCGCCGAGGTGAAGGCAGGGACCCGACCCGGCAGGTCAACCACCGACATGCAGTGGAGCTGCCGCAGCCGCGAGGCGAGCCGCTCGATCTGCTCAGATCCGTAGCCACCTTCTACACCTGGGCGCTCGGGATACAGCACGAGCGCAGGGGAGCGATCCCAGGCCATGATCGGCCACCGCCGACCGGCCTCGACGTCAGCCATGATCTCGTTGACCGTACGAGCCGGCCCGGTCAGGCCGAGACGTCGCCACTGGCCGACCTCGCCGCCGGTCTGCTCGACCAGCGCCGCATACCACCCGCTCTCCTGCACCGCCTCTCCGTAGACGACCCCGAGAGCGGCAGCGATGGCCGTCCGTCTCACCCCACCGCCCTGCGAGGTCACCCCCACGATCCTCCCGGTGCGATGGGCCAGAGCCAGATCCATCAGCTCGCGGGGGACCAGCGAGTCCCCGGCCTGATCCACGGGGTCCGTCTCCGCCAGCGAGCGAAGCGACGCGTGCCGCTCCTCCCCACGGTCCCGATCATCGCGGATGCCATCCATCGATCGGCCGGTGAAGGCCCCGCCTATCGACCACGGCCCGCCTGCCTCCGACGGGAGCCCACGGGTCCGGCCAGACAGGGCCTCCTCTCGATGGCCACCGCCCGCCGAGAGCACGCCGCCCATACGGACCGTGGCCGGAAAGGGATCGACGTCGGGGAGCACGCCCACGGAATCGTCCGAGGGCGTCGCTCCCTCATCCCGGAACCACTCTGGATAGCAACGCATAGCGTGTGCGGTGACCGCCCTCGGGTCGCTCGCCACCAGCGCTCGGACGTTGGCCGCCCGGGCGTAGAGGCCCAGATCCTCCTCTCGTGGGACACCGACCACCACCTCGGCGTCCAGCACCGGCACCCAATCCTCCAGACCGGGCTCATGGAGGGTCAAGAGCACCGGAAGGCTCCCCTCAGGGACGTTGGCCACCCACCAGTCATCGAGCATCTCCGAGACCTGCCCGACGGTGGTGATGAAGGCTAGGCCAGCCACCGGGGGCTTCAGGCACACGACGGGGCCCGGGGGGGTGGAGACGAGATGGGCACCCAGGATGAGCAGCGCCTCGTCAGCCTCTGGATCGGGGTAGAGAGGAATGAAGGCACGGCCCACGAACTCGCCTCGCATCCTCACCCTCCATCGATCGGACGTCTGATGAACGACCCGGCAGGTAGCGGAACCGACAACCAGGGCATTGCCGCCAGGACCCCTCCCAAATGGCTCCTCGCCTGACCGGGGAGTTGCGGCCCTCAGCTGGACGGGGCTGGCGCCTCGCCCCCGGTGGTGGCGGTGGCGCGTTCTTGGGCCTCACGCAGGTCGCGCAGGGGCATGAAGGAGCGGATGGGGGGGACGCGCTCGAAGTTGTAGGGGGGCGGAGGCGAGCTGGTCGCCCACTCCAGGGTGTTGCCCTGCCAGGGGTCGTCCCCGGCCGGCTCCCCGTGCCTCCAGCTGTAGATCAGGTTGTAGAGGAAGATCAGGACCGAGATCGCGACCAGGAAGGAGGCCACGGTGATGATCAGGTTGGTGGTCCCCCAGCCCTCCTCGCCAAAGCCGCCCGGGTAGGTGTAGATCCGCCGCGGCATCCCCTCCAGCCCCAGGGTGTGCATGAGCAGGAAGGTGGCGTTGAAGCCGATGAACACGGTCCAGAAGTGCCACTCCCCCAGGGTCGAGTTCAGCTTCCGCCCCGTGATCTTGGGGAACCAGTAGTAGATGCCGGCGAAGATCGTCATCACGCTGCCCCCGAAGAGCACGTAGTGGAGGTGGGCAACCACGTAGTAGGACTGGTGCAGCTGGGTGTCCACCGGCACCGAGGACAGGTACACCCCCGTGATCCCGCCCAAAAGGAAGGTGGCCATGAACCCGAAGGCGAACTTCATGGGCAGGTCGAAGGTGATCGAGCCCCGCCAGGCGGTGGCGATCCAGTTGAAGAACTTGATCCCGGTCGGGACCGCGATCAGCATCGTCATGCCCATGAAGAAGGTCTCCAGGTAGATGTTCAGCCCCACCGTGAACATGTGGTGGGCCCACACCGCCATGGAGAGGAAGACGATCCCGAACAGCGCCGCCACCATCGAGCTGTAGCCGAAGATGGGCTTGCGGGCGAAGACGGGGATGATCTCCGAGATCATCCCAAAGCCCGGCAGGATCATGATGTAGACCTCGGGGTGGCCGAAGAACCAGAACAGGTGCTGGTAGAGCACCGGCCGCCCCTGGGTGGTGAAGAAGTTGGTCCCAAACTGCCGATCCAGCTCCAGCAGGATCAGGTCCGCCGCCAACGGCGCCCCCACGATCAAGAGCAGGATCGAGGTCGAGATCTGCGCCCACACGAACAGCGGCAACCGCCGCAGGGTCATCCCCGGCGCCCGCAGGGCCACGATCGTGGTCAGGAAGTTGACCGAGGCCATGATCCCGCTGATCGCCCACACGATCAGGCTCAGCGCCCACAGGTCCACCCCCAGCCCCGGGTTGTAGGCCTTCTCGGTCAACGGCGCGTACCCGGTCCAGCCCGCGTTCAGCGCCCCCCCGGTGAAGAAGCCCAGATAGTAGATCACGATCGAGACCGGGATCAGCCAGAAGCCGAGCAGGTTGACCCGCGGGAAGGCCATGTCCCGCGCCCCCACCATGATGGGCACGAAGTAGTTGGCGATCCCGGTCATGAAGACCGTGACGAAAAAGAAGATCATCGTGGTCCCGTGCGCCGAGAGCAGCTGGTTGTAGGTGTTGGCGTCGACCACGCTCTCGTTGGGCTGGGCCAGCTGCAGACGCATGACCAGGGCGAAGATCCCCCCCACCAGGAAGGACAGGAAGCCGGTGGTCATGTACATGATCCCGATCAGCTTGTGGTCGGTCGTCGTCAACCACAGCGCGATCGGCTTGAAGAAGGTGTCGTCGTAGCTCTTGGGTCTGGGTGGGGCCAGGGTTGCCATC
>DATGLL010000015.1:0-12269 GCA_035294145.1 Candidatus Dormiibacterota bacterium
GTGCCTGGTCGGCTTGACGGTGCCCGAGGGGCGCCGGCTGCGGGTGGTGGCGCTGCCGCTGCCCGCGCTCGCCGGGGCCTGGTCTGGTGGGGTCGTGGTGGAGACGGGCGAAGCGCCAGCGCACCCGATGCGGCCACGACCGTCGTCGCGTGCTCCACGGCGGGCACGATCGCTCATGGATCACAACTACGGCAGTAGTGCTAAGTCCCACCTGCCGGCAGGGGCAGGGCTGCTAGGCTTCAGGACTGGTGCGTGGTGAGTTCCATGGCTGGGCGTTCATCCCGCTCTTCGAGGAGCCGGAGGCGAGCCAGAGCCTTGAGCTGCTGGCCTCGCGGCTCTCCCCCTCCCCGCCGGTCCCGGTCACCTGCCTCAAGCCGCCGATCGGCGGCCTGGCCTTCCTCGCCGCCGAGGGCGAGGTGTCCGACATGCTCGACGCCTGGTGGGCCAGCGCCGTCCCCGAGGATCTGATGCCGGTCCTGCTCGTGCGACACGAGCCTGGCCTTGAGCGCTGGCTCCGGGACGTGGACGCCGAGGTCGTGGTCGGCGTGGCCCGGGAGGAGGAGCTGGAGCTGTACCGGGGCATGCCGCACGTGCGGGGCGTGGCCAGCCACGACCCCAGGGCCTTGGTCGAGGTCGCCATGGATGCCCACGCCGATTGCTTCGAGTGGGTCGAGCCGGCCAGGAGGCCGGCGACGGAGGGCACCCCCTATCGGCCACGACCGGCCGCTCGGCGGCCACGCGGCCAACTCCAACCCGGTCCTCCCCTCACGGCGCCGCCGCCAGGCCCGAGCCCAGCCGTCGCCGCCGGCCCCCATCTCTGGTCGGCCCCATCGCCCGCCTCCGAGGCGCCCGGGGCGGGCCCCGAAGGGTCGTGGCCTCCCCTGCTGCGCAGCCTGGTGGGGCGAGCGGCCGGTCTGCTCAACCCCGCTGCCCGCCCCGGCTGGGTGCCAGCGGAGCTGACCGGTCTGGCCCTCTCCCATCCTACGGGCCGGATCGTCGGAGTCACCTCCCGGGCCGGCGGGGTGGGCAAGACCGCGATCGCGGCGGCGCTGGGCATCGTCTACGGTGAGGCCGTCCAGGGGAGCGGAGGCTCGGCGGCGGTCGTGGACCAGAACATCGGCAACCCCGACCAGTGGGGCCGGCTCACGCTCACGGCCGAAGTCCCGACCGTCTTCGAGATCATGGCCGACATCGAGGCTGGCCGAGAGTGGTCGGTGCCCGCGTGGAACCGGACGCCAGCGCTGGCCGTCTACCCGGAGCGACGGGACCTCGGCGACGCCTACGCCCCTGCCCAGATCGAGCGCTTCGCCGCCCAGCTCCGTCAGCTTCACGTGCTCTCGGTGATCGACCTGCCCAACCGGATCCCGGCCTTCACCTCCGCCGAGGCGGCGGTGTGCGCCGGTTGGGTGAGGGTCTGCGACCTGCTCCTGATCCCGACCACTGACGATCCCACCCGACTGCAGGGCGTGCTCGACTACCTGGACGCGCCGATGGTCCGGGGCGATGCCGGTGGCCGCCAGATCACGGTGGTGGTGCCGTACATCCGCTCCCGGCTGCGGGCGGTGCGCGAGGACCCCGGCGTGCGGGCGTTGCGGGAACGGATCCGAGCCCGGGTGGCGGCGGTGGTCGAGATCCCCAGCAACGAGCGGGCGACGCTCGCCATCGTGCAGGGCAAGCCGATCACCGAGGTCGACGCCGGCCTCAGGAGCGCCTACCTCGAGCTGGCGCTGACCGTGGCCCGGGCCCTGCAGGCGCGCTGACCGACCTAGCCGCTACCCCGGCGTGAGCCGGATCCTCCCCCGGGCGTCGCGTCGGAGGAGGCCGAGCAGGGGGCTTGAGGTGCCGGAGGGGGGGAGAAGGAAGGTCGCACTGCCTTCGGCCACCAGCTCGCCTCCCACCTCGGCGAGCAAGAAGGCGATGGTCCGGGGGTCCGGGCAGGCGAGCAGCGGCCCTGGGTCGGGTGGGGGCACCCCCAGCGCCGCGCAGGCCCGGGGCAGCTCACGGGCGAAGGCCTCGGGGGCGAAGGCACTGGGCTGGCCGCCGAGCGACTGGTCGAGGACCGCGATCAGGCCGTGGACCCTGGTCGCGTGCGGCTCCGGGGCGCTCCACAGCGCCCGCTCGTGGGCGAGCCCCCGCAGCGTGTCCCGGACCCGCTCCGGCCCCATCTCGGGGGGAAGCGCCACCCACGTCCCCGCCATCGTCCGCCGGGCGACGAGGACCCCATCTCGAACGATCATGCCCGGCCGATGCTCAGCGGCCCGGAGCACCGCGGTCAGGTCGGTGAGCATGGTGCCGAGCACCTGGGGGTCGAGGCCCCGCACGCTCTGCTCCCAGGTCTGGCTGCAGCGCACCAGTCGCTGCCCCTCGTAGAGGGCGAGCGGCAAGGTGAGCCGCCGGTGGCCCAGGCTCAGGCAGGAGCCCATCCAACCCGGGGCGGTCGGCCCCGGTGGGAGAGCGGTCCCCCCCAGGTAGTCGGCCACCATCCGGACGTATCCCAGTCCCCAGCGGCGGCGGAGCGCAGGGTGGCTCTGGCCCCCGGGGACCACCGGCCGTGGCCCGGAGCCCGCCCACTCCACGAAGAAGGTCGGCCCGGGCCCCACCCGGAGGCGCAGGCGGGTGTCGCCGCCATGGGCGACGGCGTTGGTCGCGAACTGGAGGAGCGCGAGCGCGATCAGGTCACCCCCCGGCACCGGCTCAGGAGGGGCCGGGACCACCTCCACCTCGACCTCGGGGACGCGGGCCAAGATCACGACGCGTGCCCGTGCCAGGACCTCGGCCGTGGTGCTGACATCGTCGCTCACCGGCCTGCCCGCGACCAGCGCGAGCCCGCCGCTGAGCACCCGGGCACACAGCGCCTGCTCGTCGGGCATGACGGAGACGGCGGTCCGAATCTCCTCCAGAAGCCAGCCCACCACCTCCTCCTGCTCCGGCCATCGTCGCCCGCCAGGGCCGACCAGCAGCCGGGCCCTGCCGGCGTGATAGGAGATCGTCCCCGGAGCGGGGCCTTGCCATTCGGGGGTGCTGGCAAGCGTCGACCCGTCCTGGTCGACCAAGGCGGCCAGGAGGGGCAGGGAGGGAACCTCAGCTGGGTCCAGTCTCATCGAACGCCGATGGTGCCCCCGCGCGACGCTGCCGGTCCTGGATCCGAAGGATTGTCCGCGGGCTGTCCACAGGCGGGCTCAGCCGGTGTGAGGATCGGTCTCCAGGGCTGCGAGCGCCGCCAGCGCCCGATCGGCGGCCCGGGCCATGGTGGCCCGGCTCAAGAGGCGCACCCGCCGCTCGCGCAGGGACTCAGCCGCCGAGCGGAGACGACGGACATCGGGGCCGGCCGCCTGCAGGGCCGGCTCCACTCGGGCCGAGTGGGGGCCGAGCACCTCCCGGACGGCGCTCAGCACAGCCTCCAGAGGCGTGGGGGCGGGCTCCTCGGCCGACGCCGTGGCGGCGGGCGGTGGGGTGACGACCGGCTGCGGCGCCGGCGCTGCGGGCGACCGAGCTGGGTCGGGGCCGAGCCGGGCCCAGAGCTCTGCCTCGGGCTCGGCGAAGAGCGGCGCCACCTGCTCGAACCCCCCGACGCTGCCGCCCTGCCGGTAGGCGAGGAGGAGGCGGCCGCCACCTAGGAAGACCAGGCCCAGCTCGTCCCTGCCGCGCACGATGATGCACCCCCGCTGGCCAGGAGGCGCGAGGCCGCGGCAGAAGGCCTCGGGCACGACGAGCCCGGCCGGCAGGTGGAGCTGGGTGGGCAAGAAGTAGCTCCCCAGGACCCGCGCCACCTCGGGGACGACCTCGGTCACGGTGGCGTGCTCGATCGGCTCCCCGACCACCTCGTCCAGGGCCTCGAGCCCGACCACGCGGCGCTCGCCTCTCACCGCCAGCGCGCTGGCCGGCTCGTGGTCGACGAAGCTCAACATTGCCTCCACCCCGCCCGCGCGCAACGTGAGGACGGCCGTCCTGATCCCAGTCACCAGCCGGACCAGGCTGTGGCCCGTCGGCTCCGTGATGCGACCGCTGGGGAGCGGTGGGAAGACAGGGAGGCCGTCGGCATCGCCTCCCGCCTTGAGGCTCATGCCGCCAGGATTGTAGGGATGGTGCTGGCCCCGGGGCACGGCGCCGGCGCGGCCTCAGCGCTCTCTCACGCCTCTCGCTCCCATCGAGGCCGAGGCTCCGACCGGGTCGCCCAGGATGCCATTGGGCGAGATCGCCCGCATGCCGCGCTCCCGCAGTTCCTGGAGCGACGTCTCGCCGGCGAAGCCGGGCGTGGCCCGTTCCACGTACGCCGACTCCGGGTGGGGATGGAGCATCGTCGAGGTCTCCAGCACCTCGGCATGAGGACCAGCGGTGTCGGTGCGGCCGAACCGCGGATGGCCCGGAAGCCGGCGTCGGGAATGTGGAGATCCGAGGTCATGGCATGTCGTAGGGATGGCGCTCCCGCCTCCCGGTGGTGCGCGCAGGGAAGGTGTCGCCGTCGATGGAAGGACGACGAAGCACTCGAATCCATTGGGAGCGAAGCGAGCCGGGGTAGGCGGCCGACAGGTCCATCAAGAGCCGCTCGGAGATGGTGAGGCTCCCGGCGAAGGATGTGACGCTGGGGGCCCCCCGGCCGGATCACGGCCGCGACCGGGGCGTCGCCGGGGCGTCGGGCCGGCCCCTCGGCGTCGGCGGCCCCCAGCTGGGCGTCGATGGCCTCCGCAGGTGGCGGCCGTGCTGCCCGCAGAAGGTGGCGCAGGTCACAGCCCGACGCGTCCTTCGGGCAAGCCGGGCCTCGACCTCGGTCCAGGTCAGGCGTTCGCTCAAGGGCTCCACGGGCGCGTAGGGTTAGGTCGTGATGAGGTCCGGGGGGACGGGGCGATGATGGGCCCGGCGGCCGCGATCATCCTCGGCGCAGCAGGAGGAAGGCGACGGTGGTGATTAGCGCCCAGAGGACCAGGCCGAGCGCGATCCCCAGGAGGCAACCCGCAGCCGGCCGTAGCCTTCCCTTCGGCCCCATGTCTTGGCATGCCCACCTTACGCCCCTCCCCCCGCTTGACGCGAGGTCATGCCGATGGTGGGACCTGACCCCTATGACGCGGGATCGGTGAGCGAGCCCGGAGCCCGGCCCGCAGCCTTCGACCGGGAGCGTGCCCTGGAGCGGCTCGCCTCCGAGCGGTTCGACCTGGTGGTGATCGGCGCCGGGATCGTGGGCGCCCGGGTCGCCCTGGAGGCTGGCCGGGCCGGGGCCCAGGTGGCGCTGGTGGAGGCCGGGGATCTCGGCGGTGCGACCTCGAGCGCCTCCTCCAAGCTGATCCACGGCGGGCTCCGCTACCTTGCCCGGGGTGAGGTGGGCCTGGTGCGGGAGTGCCACCAGGAGCGGCGGGCGCTCCTGGAGCGAGTGGCCCCCCACCTGGTGCGGCCGCTCACCTTCGTCCTCCCGATCTACCGCGGTGGCTCCTATCGGGCGTGGGAGGTGAGGGCTGCCCTCTTCGCCTACGCCGCCCTCTCCAGCTTCCGCCGAAGCCGCAACGAGTTGGTCGGACCCGAGCGGGCGGTTCGACTGGTCCCGTCGCTGAGGACCGAGGGCCTGGTCGCGGCCGGGGTGTACGAGGACGCTCAGACCGACGACAGCCGTTTGGTCCTGGCCACGGCCCAGGCCGCGGCCCGTGCCGGCGTGGCGGTCGTCACCCACCTCCCGGTGACCGGGCTCGAGCTGGCCCACGGACGCATCGCCGCGGTGAGGGCCGGTGACCTGGTCGTGCGCTGCCGTGCCGTGGTCAACGCCACCGGCCCCTGGGTCGACCGGGTGCGAAGGATGGAAGACCCAAGGGCGGTGCCGATTGCTCGGCTCAGCAAGGGCGTGCACCTGGTGGTCGACCTCCCGCCGGGCTGGCAGGCGGCGCTCAGCGTGCCCCTGCCCGAAGGCCGCGTGGCCTTCGCCGTGCCGTGGGAGGGCGTGCTCCTCTTGGGCACCACGGATGAGGAGTACGAGGACGATCCAGCACGGCTCCAGGTGGAGGATCGGGAGGTGGAACAGGTGCTCCGGGAGGCGGCCCTGGGATTGCCGGCCCAGGTCGCCGACCGTTCCCGCATCCGATGCGCGTTCGCCGGCTTGCGGGTGCTGCCCCGGGGTGCCGGCGAGACCGCCGCCGCTCGTCGCGAGGAGCTGATCCAGGTCGGCCCCGCGGGCATGGTCTCGGTAGCGGGAGGGAAGCTGACGACCCATCGCAGGATCGCGGTGAGCGCGCTCCGGCGCCTCCCCGAGTTCCGGCGCCTTCGTCCCTCGTCGGATCCCCTCCCCGGAGCCGGCCGGCCGCCGGCCAGGCCGCCTGGGGTCGAAGGCCGCGTCTGGGAGCATCTGCTCCGTCGCTACGGGACGGAGGCGGCCCGGGTGGCGGGGCTGGGCCTGGAGCCGATCCACCCCGACGGGCCAGACGTCTGGGGCCAGGTCCGGCACGCGGTGGACCGCGAATGGGCCTGCACGGTCGAGGACGTGGTCCGGCGTCGGACCACGCTGGCCCTGCGCGGCCTGGCCACGGCCGAGGTGCAGGAGCGGGTGGCCGCCGTGATCGCCGAGCGGAGGCGGGTGGGCGCCCGGGAAGGCTGAGCCGGGCAGCCGCGTTCCGGCGCCTGAACTCATGCCCGTGGCCCGCAGCCAGCTACAGTAGGCCTGGGACCGTGGCCGAGGAGTTCGTCGCCAGGAGGGGCCGGCTGCCGGGGGACGTTCGGGTCGTGGTGACCCGCCGGCGTGTCCGGCTCCCTCGGTTGCTCGGCCCCGGGGCGCTCTTCTCGGCCTGCTACGGCAACGTGGGGTCGAGCATCTACTACGGCCTTGGGGTCACGGCCGGCTTCGCGCTCGGCCTGACGCCGCTGGCCATGATCCTGGCCGGAGGCATCTTCGTCACCACCGCCCTCGCCTATGCGGAGGGAACGGCCGCCATCCCCTACGCGGGCGGAAGCTCCAGCTTCGCCCGGCGGGCCTTCAACGAGAGCATCGGCTACCTGGTGGGATGGGTCCAGCTGCTCAACTACACCGCCACGGTCGCGATCTCGGCCTACTTCGCCATCGGGTACCTCAGCATCTTCGGCCACTACGTGGTGCCCCTGAGTGTCCTGGGGCAGCCGGGATGGCACGCGATGGCTGCCATCGCCCTCACCGGTCTCCTGGTGCTCCTGAACATCGTCGGCATCCAGGAGTCCAGCCTGGTGAACCTGACCCTAGCCGTCCTCGACCTGGGGACCCAGGTGCTGCTGGTGACCCTGGGGATCTGGCTCCTCCTCAACCTGGAGACCGTCATCCACAACGTGCGCCTGGGGGTGGCCCCCACTTGGGGCCGCTTCCTGGCCAGCATCTCGATCGCGATGGTGACCTACACCGGCATCGAGACCATCTCGAACATGTCCGAGGAGGCGAAGAACCCGGGACGCTCGGTGCCCCTGGCCACCTTCGCGGTGATCGGGGCTGTGCTCTTCGTCTCGTCCTTCCTCCCCACGGTCGCCATGAGCGTGTTCCCCGTCCACCCCGACGGTCACGGTGGCTTCACCACCGACTTGGCCACCACCTGGAAGGGCGATCCGGTGGCGGGCGTGGTGAGCTTCTTCCGGCCTGAGGCCCTCGCCTTCTGGATGGGGGTCTGGGTCGCCGTGCTCGCTTTCACCATCCTCGTCATCGCCACCAACGCCGGCCTGATCGGCATCTCTCGCCTGAGCTACTCGCTGGCGGTCAACGACCTCTTCCCTCGGGTCTTCTCTCGCCTCCACCCGCGCTTCCAGACCCCTTACGTCTCCATCGTCGTCTTCGGTCTGGCCGCCTGCCTGCTCATGGCTTCGTCGCAGATCGACCTGATGGCGGCCACCTACTCCTTGGCGGCGACCTTCGCCTTCGCCGTCGCCCACCTGGCGGTGGTGCGGCTGCGCTTCGTGGAGCCGCACCTGCGGCGCCCCTACCGGATGCCGATCAACGTCCCTCTGGGTCAGGGGAGCGTCCCCGTGCTATCCGTGGTCGGGGTCCTGGCCATCGGAGCCGTCTTCGCGCAGCTGTTCTTCGAGAACATCGACAGCTCCAGCTTCGTCTACGTCGGCTGGCTCGGCGTCGGGGTGCTCACCTTTGTGGTCTATCGTTGCTACCGGCGCAAGCCCCTCTGGCATTCGCTGGCCGCACCGCCACCAGTGCCGCGCGCGATGCCGGTGGGGCCGCCCCGCGATCGATATGCGGTTCGGGTGCGGGTGGGCCGTCGCCGCCTCAAGGAGGCGGCCACCCCTGCCTCTCCCGCGCCGGCGCGGACCCTCCTGGACCAGATGCTGGCCCAGGTCCTGGCCTTGCGCAACCCACGCCGGGTGGTCTGGGGGCTGGCCCTGGCCGGCTACCTGGCCGTGATCGTCCTGGCGGTCTGGTTCGACCTCTCGCCCTACGATCCCTTCGGTCCACGGCTGAGCTGGTCCCCCGGCCTGATCTTGATCTCGGCCCTGGCCATCGTCTTCGCCCTGCGCGGCCGTGGAGCCTGAGCACCTGGTCCCGTCCCCGCTGCTTCGGCGGCCGTCGGGTGGCCCTGGGCGCGGAGGTCGGGGGTCCACCGCCCAGGCGGGACGACCTCCTGGAGCCCGGTGGTCTGCCCAGGGATCCTCGTGAAGGGCGGGCCCTCGCCGTGGCGGGCGCGGCGCGCGTCTTCGTCCCCGGCGGTGGGCAGGGGAGCGCTCCTGGGCGCGTGGGAGGAGGCGCTCTAGAGGCCAACCTCGCTCGTCCCCCGTCCTTGCCACAGTTCCGGCGCGGATGGCCGAGCCACCGGTGGCCCCGCGACCCTGGGGCTTGGGGGTCAGCCCAGGCTGTAGATGCCCGGAAGCTCCCGGTACAGGCCGGCGTAGTCCAGCCCATAGCCGATCACGAAGCGATCCGGGATGACGAACCCAGTGAAGTCGATCTTGACCGGCAGCTCGCGACGGGCAGGTCGGTCCAAGAGCGCCGCGAGGCGCAGCGAGGCGGGCTGGTGCCGGCGCAGCTCGCGAAGGATGACCGACACCGTTCGGCCCGAGTCCACGATGTCCTCCACCAGCAGGATCTCCCGCCCCGTCAACGGGCCCTCGACCAGGTGCGAGAATTTGACCTTGCCTGAGCTTGAGGTGCCGCTGCCGTAGCTGGCCGCGCGCACGAACTCAAGCTCCGCCGGGATGCTGAGGCTGCGCAAGAGATCGGCAGCGAAGACGGCGGCACCCTTCAGCACCACCACCAGAACCAGCGGCTGGTCCAGGTCGGCGTAGACGCTGGAGATCTCCTGGCCCATCTCCCGCACCCGCCTGGCGATGCGGCGGGCAGAGATCATCGGCCTCCCACCGCGCACCGGGGCCGGCGGTTTCGCCAGGGCTCGCTGCATCGGCCCCACCAGTGTAGCCGGAGCGTGAGAGATCACAGCTTTGCCGCGGGCAGAGGTGCCACGCTGGCCCGGGCTGGACCTCCGCGCCGGCCCCGACCACCCCAGCGGCCAAGCCCCCCGTCGTAGCAGATGGCCCGACCACCGGCGTAGGCCTCGGGCTCGGGAGCGTGGTGGGGGGTGTGGCCGTGGACGACGCGACGGGCGCCGGTGCGGCGGAGCCAGCTCTCAAGCCGGAAGGGCTGCCGACGGAACACGCCGCGAGGGGTCATGAGCTCCACCAGCCGCTCCACCTCCCCCACCTGGAGGAGACGACTGACCTCCCGGTTCACCGCCGCCACCACCTCGGTGGCGGCGCCGGGCACGAGGAGCCCCAGCGCATCGCTGTCGCAGTGTTGGAGGAGCGTGCCGTCCTCGAGCAGGACCATGGCCGGCCGTTCCCGCAGCCAACACTGCAGGCCGGGATCCCTCGCCAGCTCTTCCAGCTCGTGGGGCTGCCCCCCGGCGCCGAGCCAGGAGCGGAGGGCCGGGCCGCGTGCGGTCCGATCGCGCAGGGCGCCGAGGAGGAGGGCCTCATGGTTACCGAGCAAGACGGTGGTGTTGGGACGGTCCCGCGCGTACCGCAGGGCGCCCACCCCGAAGGGCCCGCCGTCGACCAGGTCGCCCAGGAAGAAGGTGCGCCATTGCTCGGCCGGGTAGGGGCGAAGCGCGGCGAACAGCCGCTCCAGGTCGCCGTGCACGTCGCCCACGATCAGGACCGGGAGGGGCACGGCCATGCCAGTCGATGGTAGCGAGGTCCCATCGGCAAAATGGCGGAGGGATGGCCGTCGTCGTAGTGATCGGTGGCGGATGCTATGGCCGCTACCATGCTCGGCAGCTCCTGAAGGCGATACGGCGCGGGCGCTTACCTGAACATCGACTCCTGGTCGTCGACCGTGATCCGAGGTGCGCCGCTGCCCGGGAGTTGGTCGGCCTCCCCGAGGTCTCCTTGGTGACGGAGGACTGGGCAGCCTTCCTCCATAGGTGGCTGGGCTCCGCGGAGCGGTACTCCAACGCCGATCATCTAGTGCCGGCCCCTTTCGCCCCCCATCTGCTCTGGGAATGGCTGGCCGGTGAGCTCGCCGCCCAGGCTGAGGAGCCGCCATCGGGATGGAGCCTTCCCTTCGAGCGACGAGGCGGTTCCGGTCAGCTCCTCCTCTCAGCGGCGGCTTGGACCTGCCCCTCCACCTGCGTGGAGCCAGCGCATTGCCCGATGCTCCATGCCCCTCGGGATTGGGACCTGGCCGATCTGATCCAGGAACGCGCCGCCGAGCTTGGCTACCGACCGGCGGTCTTCCGTTGCCTGCCCCTGGCCAATGGGGTTGGCAGCGTGCGCGTGGCTGAGGTGCTGGCGATCCGGGACCGACTGCGGGATGGCGCTGGCCCGGTGCTGGTTGCCACTAGCTCTCGATGCCACGCTGCGATTGGGGCGCTACGCGTCGAGCCGGCCTCGGCGGTGCCGAGGTAAACTGTGTCCCCGGTCAGAGGGGCGTAGCTCAGCCTGGTCAGAGCATCGGTCTCCAAAACCGAGGGTCGAGGGTTCGAATCCTTCCGCCCCTGCCAGGCGATCCCGGGCCGCTAGCTCAACCGGCAGAGCGCCGTGCTGATAACGCGGAGGTAGGTGGTTCGAGTCCACCGCGGCCCACCACCGGTCTCGATTCGCTCGCGCCACCATCTGTTAGGGGGCGGCGCTTTCACGCCCGATAACGAGACCTCTGTGTGGTAAGAGCGTTATGTGGCTTGAGCGCTCAAGATCGTACCTGGCCGATGACCGATCCCGACCTGGGACAGCCTCTGGGCCAGCTTCGAGCTGGAACTCCTCGGTGAGCAAGGTGCCAGCCCCGCCACCCTGCGGACCTATCGGGAGTCGGCTCGGCAGTTCGTGGCCTACCTGGAGGCCCAGGGCCGCCCTACCGAGCCTGCCCTGATCGAGCGCGACGACGTTCAGGGGCTCCTGGCCAGCCTTCGCGAGCGGGGGGCCAAGGACGCCACCATCCGGGTTCGTTTCTCCAGCCTCCGGCGCTTCTTCAACTGGTGCGAAGAAGAGGAGGAGATCCAGCGCTCGCCCATGCATCGGATGCATGGGCCCAAGGTCGACGAGCCGCCACCAGAGGTGCTGTCCGACGAAGAACTCATGGCCCTCCTCCAGGCTTGCGAGGGCAAGACCTTCGAGGACCGGCGTGACATGGCCCTTATCCGGCCGATGATCGACTCGGGCCTCCGCCGCTTCGAGGCCACCGGCCTCGCCCTTGAGGACCTGGACCTTGAGGGACGACGGGTCCGGATCGTGGGGAAGGGGCAGCGGGAGGAGGTGACATACTTCGGGCGAAGACGGCCCGTGACCTGGACCGCTACCTGCGAGTCCGGCCCCGGCACTGGATGGTGCGCGAGGGACAGGATACGCGCCCGCGCAGCTCGCACGGGAACTCCCAGCTCGTCCATCCTCCGTGGCTGGCGCAAAAGGGGTTCCTTAGCCCGGACGGCGTCCATCATGTCGTGGTCCGCCGTGCCCGGCTCGCGGGCATCCAGCGGCGGGTCTGGCCACACCTGCTGCGGCACTCCTTCGGAGACCGGATCAAAGCCGTGACCGGCTCCGACGAGATCGTCATGACGCTAGGCCGGTGGCGCGACGCCAAGTCCATGCGAAGGTATGGGGCATCGGCCGCCCAGCAGCGCGCTCGCGAGGCGCATCGCCGGGCGTCCTTAGTGTCCAGGCACGTGGTGTACGAGGGCTGCTGAACCGGCCCGAATAGAAGGCGACCACCGGTCATCCTTGACGGACTTCACTCCCACAAGGAGGAGCCGATGGCCAAGGCCAGTAGGGACGCCGACGTCGTGGTCTGGATGCGGGAGCGGCTCCAGACGGCGCACCCCGACCTGCTCCGCGGCCTGCTCTCG
>DATGLL010000016.1:0-2197 GCA_035294145.1 Candidatus Dormiibacterota bacterium
CCTCGGCCCACCGGGACCGGCAGTACTCATGCTGGCCCTGGACGGGCTCGGCCGCTTGGCCGTGCCCCGGTGGTCACCGAAGGTTGCGACCGTCCCTCAATCGGGTCGCAGTGCCCATGGTGCAGCAATGAGGCAGGACCGCCGCCATCGCCCGCTCGAGCCCAGGTGGGCTGATGACCAACCTGATTCCGCTGCCCGGGCCACCAGCCCACGCCGGGAGCTGGCCCCATCCTCGGTGGGGCGAGGGACCCTATCGAGGCTCGTCTCGATGGGGAGCCCCCAGGTCCAGGCCTAGGACCTCGCGCTGCCCGTCGGCCCCCGGTGGCGATGGCGGTGCCCCCCTCCCGGCAGCGCTGGGTTGGGGCGTCGATCCCCACGTAGATGCCCAGGCTCGGCACCAGCTTCCCCACCCGGCGGGGGCTCACCCCGGCCACCTCGGCCTGGGCGACCACCTCCACCATCCTCGGCTCGCCGGCGCGGCTCCAGGGGCCGGGGAGGTACGAGCCCTGGCGCAGACGCGGGATGGCCAGCCCCGCCCGGGTGTCTCGCCCTCAGAGCTGGTCGCCGTCGCGGCTCCTCCCCCGCCTTGGGCTGCGCTCGCCATCGCTGGCCCCCCAGAGGGCCCTGACCTCGCGTTCCGGCAGGGTCGCCGACCTGGCCATCACGATGACCGCCGGCGCCGCCGGCGCCATCTCCCCAGAAGACCGGCCGGGCGGGGCGGAAGACCGGTCAGGCTGGGAGCGCCAGGGACGTTCAGCTCGAACAGCAAGCCGGCCAGGCGGATCAGGAAGCACGCCGCTGCGCCGAGCACCGGGAACACGATGCCATCGTGACCGGCCTGGTGGGCGGCGGCGACGATCGTGGCGCCGATGATCGCAGGGATGGCGTAGAGCCCGGTCCGCAAGACGACCGGGATCTCCCGCACGAGGACATCACGCAGGATGCCGCCACCGATACCCGTGATCGTGCCCAGGATCACGGCCTCGACGGCTCCGAGGTGGTGGTCGAGGGCCGTGGCCGCCCCCGTCACGCAGAACACCGCCAGGCCCGCGGCGTCCATGACGTCCACGGGACGCCGTGCCCGTTCGAGGGCCGGGTGCGCGAGACAGGTCACCAGCCCCGCACCCCCGACCACGGCCAGGTAGCGCCAGTCGCGCAGCGTGGCCGGTGGTATCCCGATCAGCACGTCTCGGGTGATGCCTCCCGCGAGCCCGACCACGGCGGCGAGGACGACGATCCCGAACAGGTCGAGGCGGGCGCGAACCCCGGCCAGGCCACCGCTGAGGCCGAAGGCGAACGTCCCCACCAGGTCGAGGACGAGGATGAGGGTCGGGTCGAAGCCCCTCAGCACGGCGAGGGTGCCGAGCGCCCACCGGTCATGCGAAGCCTACCACGAGAGCCATGCGCACGCCCCGACGACGAGCGCCTCCACGCCGGTCTGCAGCGTCGGATGGATGGCCGGGGCGAACCTCGGGTTGTGATTCGTGGGTAGCTCCGCGAGCCGGCCCGCCCGCTCGGCCTGGCGGCGAGCCTCGAGATCGGGGTCGACGCCTTCACCTGGCTCCCCCAGCCCCTGGGCCGCCGCCCGCTCGGCCTGGCGGCGAGCCTCGAGATCGGTGCCGCCCACCGTCCAGAACACCGAGGGCACGGCCCACCCACTGCCGAAGGAGCCGAAGTCCTCACTGGCGGAGAGTGGCGGGACCTCGACCACGCGGTTCGCGCCGAAGTGGGCGCGGAATGCGGCCTCCACGCGGCCCGTGGCCTCCTCGTCGTTGCACACGAGGTCGTAATGGTCCAGCTTGGTGATCTCGGGTGGCCTGGAGGCGCCCGAGGCCTGGGCCTCGGCCATGACGATGCGCTCGACGGCGGCGAGCACGCTCCGGTGGACATCCGGGTCGAACGTGCGCAGGTTGAGCTTGATGATCCCCTCCTCCGGGATCACGTTCTCTTTCGTGCCCACCTGCAAGGCACCGACGGTGACGACCGCCGACCCCGTGGGCGCGACTTCGCGCGCGACGATCGTCTGCAGGCGCAGCACCGTGGCCGCCGCCATGACCACCGGGTCGACGCTCGCCTGTGGCATCGAACCGTGAGCACCCCGCCCGAACAGACGGACCTGCAGGCTGTCGGCGGCCGACGTGATGACCCCGGCGCGGATGCCGACGAGCCCGGCCGGCGTGGGCATGACGTGCTGTCC
>DATGLL010000017.1:0-34165 GCA_035294145.1 Candidatus Dormiibacterota bacterium
CGCGCCACCAGCGCGATGAGAACGCCGCGATCAACCTGGCGAGGTACTCGCCCGGGGCACCCCACCAAGCTGGCTTGGTGGGGACCCCGCCCGTAGGCTCAGTTGGAGCCTTCGTGAAGCGCAGAGCCGCGGTAAGACCCGGCCTTCCCGGGCACGCGGCGGGGAAGCGCGAAGCCCGCAAGGGCAACCCCGTGAGGGGTGCCGTATGAGACTATCGCTTACTCAGCGGCAACGGCAGTCGGACCGGTCGTCCTCCCGCCCGCAGAGCGTGACCCCGAAGCGCCTCCTCCCGCCCCTCCGGGGGCACGCTCACGTCCGAGCCGGGTTGAGGTGTCCCAGCCGCCCGTTCAGCTTGTAGGGGCGCCGAAGGCCCGCTCCATCCGCACCCGCTGGTCCAGGGCAAGCCGATCAGGGGCGCCAGCGGCCCTCACCCGAGCAGGCGATCGGCCTCCGGGCGGCCGGCCAGGCGATGGGCGCCGGCCGAGAATACCGGTATGGACCCCAACCTGGCCTGGCTGACAGCGACGCGGATCGGCGAGCGAGTCGCGGCCGGGGAGCTCGAGCCCGAGGCGATGGTCGCGCACCACCTCGAGCGCATCCGCCACCTGGATCCCCGTCTGGGCGCGTACGTGCACGTGGACGATGCCGCCCAGCCCGGCACCGGTCCCCTGGCCGGGGTGACGGTGGCGGTCAAGGACACCCAGCCGGTGGCGGGCATGCCCTGGACCTACGGCTCCCGGAGGTGGCGCGGCCGGGTGGCTGAGCAGGATGCCATCCCGGTCGCCCGCCTCCGGGCGGCCGGGGCGACCGTGCTGGGCAAGACCAACACCCCCGAGCTGGCCGCCGCCGTCGGCACCGCCAACGAGCTCTTCCCCCCCACCCACAACCCGTGGCGACCGGGCACCACCCCCGGCGGCTCCAGCGGTGGCAGCGGGGCGGCGGTGGCGGCGGGGCTGTGCACCATCGCTCTGGGCGACGACATGGGGGGCTCCATCCGCATCCCGGCCGCCTGCTGCGGGGTCGCCGGGCTGCGCCCCTCGCCCGGCCGGGTGCCCATGGAGCTGGCCGACCCCACGGGGCTCAGCGTGCGAGGGCCGCTGACGCGCTCGGTCGCCGACCTGCGTCTGGCGCTGGGCGTGATCGCCGCCGAGGCCCCACCCGAGGGGCGAGCGGGCAGCGGGCGGCTGCGCATCGCGGCCGTGATCGAGAGCCCGGTGCCCGCCGACCCGGCATGCCTCGCTGCCTGCGAGCGCGCGGTTCGGGCGCTGCAGGACCTCGGCCACCGGGTCGAGCCGGTCGGCTGGGACCCGATGCCGGTGGCGCGCGCCTACCAGGTGGTGCGCCCGGCCAGCGTCTCCACCGTGCCCGGCGAGCCCGGCGACTACGGGCCAGCGGTGAGCCGTCTCATCGCCGCCGGCCGGGCCATCGGTGCCCGGGACTACCTGGCCGCCCTGGAGTCGGGCACCACCTCGGCCTGGACCCTGCGGCGGCTGCTTGACGACCACGACGCCCTCCTCACCCCCACCCTGGGCCGCCTCCCCATGCCCATCGCGGAGGTGCCGCCCTTCCTGGGGGAGGCGTGGACGGCCTACACCCAGTTCGTGCTCCCGGTCAGCTTCGCCGGCCTCCCGGCCGTGAGCCTCCCTGCCGGGCTGCACGAGGGGCTGCCGGTGGGCGTCCAGCTGGTCGGCCGCCCCTGGGGTGAGTGGTCGCTGCTCGACCTGGCCGAGCAGCTCGAGGCCCAGCCCGGGTTTGGCTTCCGGCCACCTCCCGGCTGGGAATGAACACCGTGGCCCTCCGACGCGACCCGAAGCGCAGCCCTCCAGGCCGTTCGGGTGAGGCCATGGACGGGAGCGCCGGAGACCGTTGCCGCTGAGCGATCAATAGCGCTCAAGCGGCACCCCTCACGGGGCGCCCCGGGCGAGGGCCTCGCCAGGTCGATCGCCGCGTGGCCATCGCGCTGGCGGCGCTCCCACCGCCGTCGCACGCCCAGCGCTCGGCCCGGCCGATGGCCTGGATCCCACCGCAGCGATGACCCTCTCGGAGCTGGGAGGCACCGCTCGGCCCCCACCAGCTCCGAGCCCTCCCAGGGGGACCCCATCGGAGCCCGTCCCGATGGGGACCCCCAGCCGGTCCTGTCGCGCAGCTGCCGCCGGACCTCGGCCAGGGCGGCGATCTCGGTCGCAGCGCCACCGGCCGAGGGGGAGAGTGGTGACCCCTCCCCCACCCGGCTCAGGTGTCAGCCCTCCTCGCCGGCCGCCGCCATCTCCCGACCGCGCCGGGCGATCTCCTCCACCACCATCGGGTCGGCCAGGGTGGTGGTGTCACCCAGCTCCCGGTTGTCGGAGATGTCGCGCAGCAGGCGGCGCATGATCTTGCCCGAGCGGGTCTTGGGCAGCTCGGGCGTGAACACGATGTTGGCGGGGGCGGCGAAGCGACCGATCTTGCGGCCGACGTGCTCGCGCAGCTCGGCCAGCATCTCGGGCGATCCCTCCTCGCCCCCCTTGAGGGTCACGAAGGCCACGATCGCCTGCCCCGTCACCTCGTCCCTGCGCCCGCACACCGCCGCCTCGGCGACCTTGGGGTGGTCGACCAGGGCCGACTCCACCTCGATGGTGGAGATGCGGTGGCCGGAGACGTTCATGACGTCGTCCACCCGGCCCATCAGCCAGAAGTCGCCATCCTCGTCCACCCTGGCGCCGTCACCGGCGAAGTAGAGGCCAGGGAAGCGGCTCCAGTAGGTCTGCCGGTAGCGCTCGTCGTCCTTGAAGAGGCCGCGCAGCATCGCCGGCCAGGGCCGACGCAGCACCAGGTAGCCGGCCCCCCCAGGGCCGACCTCCTCCCCTCGGTCGTTCAGGACGGTGGCCTGGACGCCCGGGAAGGGCCGGGTCGCCGAGCCCGGCTTGAGCGTGGTGATGCCGGGCAGCGGCGTGATCATGATCATGCCGGTCTCGGTCTGCCACCAGGTGTCCACCACCGGCGTGCGGTTGCCGCCGATGTGCTCCCGGTACCAGACCCAGGCCTCCGGGTTGATCGGCTCCCCCACCGTGCCCAGCAGCCGCAGCGAGCTGAGGTCGTGCCGGCGCGGGTACTCCGGTCCCCACTTCATGCAGCTCCGGATCGCCGTCGGCGAGGTGTAGAGGATATCGACCTTGTACCGCTCGACGATGTCCCACCAGCGATCCTTGTCCGGGTAGTCGGGGGTGCCCTCGTAGATGACGCCAGTGGTGCCGTTGCAGAGCGGCCCGTAGACGATGTAGCTGTGACCGGTCACCCAGCCGATGTCGGCAGCGCACCAGTAGATCGAGTCAGGCTTCACGTCGAAGACGTAGTAATGGGTGCTGGCGACGCCGACCAGGTAGCCACCGGTGGTGTGCACGATGGCCTTCGGCTTGGCCGTGGTCCCGCTCGAGTACAGGAGGTAGAGCAGGTCCTCTGAGTCCATCTCCTCGCACGGGCAGGAGGCCGGGGCGTCGCTGACGTCAGCGAGCAGGTCGTGCCAGTAGACATCCCGCCCCTCCTGCATGGGCACGTCGGCCCCGGTGCGGCGAAAGACGACGCAGTGGCGAACCGAGGGGCACTGGGCCATGGCCTCGTCCGAGGTTCGCTTCAAGGGCACCGGCCGGCCCCGTCGCTGGCCCTCGTCCTGTGTGATCAGGACCTCGCACTCCATGTCATTGAGACGGCCCACCAGCGAGTCGGCGCTGAACCCACCGAACACGACCGTGTGCGGCGCCCCCAGACGGGTGCAAGCCAGCATCGCGATCGGCAACTCCGGGACCATCCCCATGTAGATCCCGACCGGCGTCCCTTTCTTGACTCCGAGCTTCTTGAGCCCGTTCGCGAACCGCACCACCTCGCGCTGGAGGTCGGCGAAGGTGATGGTCCTCCGCTCGCCGACCGGCTCGCCCTCCCAGTAGTAGGCGACCCGGTTCCCACGCCCGGCCTCGACGTGCCGGTCGACGCAGTTGTAGCAGACGTTGAGCTTGCCGCCCAGGAACCACCGGGCGTAGGGAAGCTCCCACTCCAGGACCCGGTCGAAGGGCTTGAACCAGCTCACGCGCTGGAGCGCCTCCTCACGCCAGAACCCCTCGAAGTCCCGCTCGGCGCGCTCGTAGATCTCGGGCTTGGCGTTCGCCTGGGCGGCGAAGCCGGGGTCCGGGGGGTAGCGGCGGCCTTCCTGGAACAGCGTCTCGATCGCGTGCCCGAGGGCAGCATCGTCGATCGACATTCGGCGTCCTCCCTGATGTTGGTTCGTTAAAGGGATGTCCCCCGCTAGGCTACGCGCCCGTCACCGGCGACGGCGCCCCGGCCCCGGGGGCCAGCGGCCGCGGCCGCCACAGGGGCGCGCCCAAGGGCAGCACGGATCGGCCCGAGAGGCTGTTGACGACGATGGCCGCCGAGGTGTACCAGGCCACCAGCGCGGTCAGGATGCCGAGGTAGCCGCCGACGGCGGTCACGCCGACGCCCGCCGCCTGGCCCATGAAGTTGCCGATGAAGAGCACGACCTCGGTCGCCTCAAGCGTCAGGAAGACCCCGAACACCGCCACGCTGATGCGGGCGCTCCAGAGCAGCATGTAGGTGTTGAAGATGGCGAAGGCGACCAGGATCCAGGCCACCGAGAGGGAGACATCCTTGGTTGGCACCTTACCCATCAGCACCAGGCCGATGAAGACGGCCAACCCCAGCCAGAAACCACCGTAGGTGGAGAAGGCAGTGGCACCGAACGTGTTGCGGTTCTTGAACTCCCACATGCCCGCCAACAGCTGCACCGTGCCCCCGTAGAAGGCTGCGAAGCCGAAGAAGGTCAAAAGTGGTGCGACCGACTCGCCGAAGGCGTTGGTCAGGCTCAGCAAGAAAGTGGTGAGGGCAAACGCCGCCAAGCCCAGCGCAGCCGGATCAGCAACCTGTGGAACACCTCGATCCTCCGCCATGGCTCCTCCACAATCCTCCAGATGACCGACTCCTCCATCCGGGCCCGGCCAATCCGCACTCGGTGACGAGACGCGGCGCGCCACCCGGATCGCGCCGAGGCCGCGAGAAACCTCTCCAGGCTCATGCATAGGGCACCTCGGGCCTCGTGTACAGTCATCTCCGCCGAGCGGTCGGTGTCAGCCGCCAAGCGGTCTTCCTGGCGCCGTGAGCGGCGCACGGTCGCGGCGACCGGGATGGCTTGTCCTCGGCCGCCATCTCCACGATCATCATTGACGAGGGTGAGATGAGCTGGGAAGCCGCCCTCGGCGCGCAGACCGCCCTGACCGGGATCGCGGCGGCGTTCGTCTACCTGCTGCTGCGACGGCAGCGACGGGGCTTCGGCACGCTCGAGGAGCGCGCCATGCTCCGGACCTTGGCCTTCGCCACCTCCACGCTGCGGGCCCTCCGCAGCGGTCTCACCCGCGCCTCCGCCGGGCAGGTCCTGCCCGCGGTCGCGGAGCAGGCGGCCGCCGAGGGCGTGGCGCTCTACGGGCCCGAGGGGCTCATGGGCTTCCACCCTCGCTCCACCGGCCCGGCGGAGGCCCACCGGCTCCACATGGGGACGGAGCAATCGGCGGTGCTCGACGCGCTGGCCGCCGGCCGGCTGAAGCTGGTCGACCTGCATCCCCCGGGCGGGGAGACGTGCGAGCTGCGCTACGGGGTGGTGGCTCCCCTCATCGTCCTCGAGCGGCCGGTCGCCGCCCTGGTCACCTACCATCTGCAGACGCCGGGACCGGCCGCCCTGCGCATCGCCTCGGACCTGGCCGAGCTGCTGGCCACCCAGCTTCGCCTGCAGGCTGCGGACCAGCAGCGGGTGGCCCTGGCCAAGAGCGAGCTCAGGGCGCTGCGGGCGCAGATCTCACCCCACTTCATCTACAACACCCTGACCACCATCGCCTCCTTCATCCGCACCGACCCCGACCGGGCCCGCGAGCTGGTTCAGGAATTCGCCGATTTCACCCGACGTGCCTTCCGCTCCCAGGGCGAGTTCACGACCCTGGCCGACGAGCTGATCTACACCCGTCAGTACTTGCAGCTTGAGCAGGCCCGGCTGGGCGACCGCCTGCAGCTCCGCCTGCACATCGATCCCGAGGTGCTCAACACCACCGTGCCGACCCTCGTGGTCCAGCCCCTGGTCGAGAACGCGATCAAGCACGGCATCGAGGCCGCCCACGGCGGGGGCACGGTCGAGATCCGCGCCGAGGATCAAGACGACGAGTGCCTGATCGTGGTCAAGGACAACGGCGCGGGCTTCGAGGTCGCCCGCGCCACCAACGACGGTGGCGCGCTGGCCAACATCGACAGTCGCCTGCGCCAGGTGTTCGGCCCCGGCTACCGGCTCGAGATCCAGTCTCGCCCCGGCCACGGGACGACGGTGCAGGTTCGGGTGCCGAAGTACCGTCCGGGGGTGCGCGCCTCGTGAGCCCGCCCATCGCGCCCCGTCTGGACGTGCTGGTGGTGGACGACGAGGCCCCGGCCCGGGACGAGCTCGCCTTCCTGCTCCGGCAGCAGGAGGCGATCAGGAACATCGCTCAGGCGGCCGACGCCGAGCTCTGCCTGCAGCTGCTGTCCCGGGAGGAGTTCGACGCCGTCTTCTTGGACATCCGCATGCCCCGCCTGGACGGGCTCACCCTCGGTCGGCTGATCGCCCACCTGGCCCGCCCTCCCCAGATCGTCTTCGTGACCGCCTACGAGGAGCACGCGGTCGAGGCCTTCGGGATCGACGCCGTCGACTACCTGCTGAAGCCGGTGCGGCCGGAGCGGCTGGGCATGACCATCGCCCGGCTGCTCCGCGCGCGGGCGGCCGGCGAGCCCCCGCAGCCGCCCGAGCCCTCGGTGGGCGATCGCATCGCGGTCCGGGCCAGCGGCGGGCAGTTCCTGCTCATCCCGGTCTCCGAGGTCCGGGTGGCGATCGCGGAGGAGGAGGGCTCGCGGGTGCTCACGCCTCGGGCCCGTTACCACGTGCGCTGGAGCCTGAGCGACCTCGAGGAGCGACTGCGCGGCCATGGCTTCCTGCGCGTCCACCGGGCCTACCTGGTCAACCTCAACCACGTGGCCAGCATCGAGGCCTTCTTCAACGGCACCTATCTGCTCAAGCTCGACGACCTGCCCGGTCTGAACGTGCCGGTCTCCCGTCGGCATGCGGCCGATCTGAAGGCCGCGGTTCGCCTCTAGGCCACGCCATGGAGGAGCGACCCGAGAACCTGGAGGGCCAGCCCCAGCGGCCCTATCCCATCGCGGACCTCCGTGAGCTCGAGGAGCAGACGCAAGTGGGCGAGATCTTCCTCGCCGCGCTCCTCCGCCGCCAGCTCTCGCTGAGCCTGCGCGTGGCCCTCACCCTGCTGGCGATGCTGGGCCTGCAGCCGCTGCTCGCCTGGCTGATCCCCGCCTACGCCAGCACCACCGTCCTCTCCATCCCTCTGCCCTGGCTGGTGCTGGGGCTGGGGTCGTACCCGGCGCTGATCGCGCTCGGCGCCTACTACGTGCGCAACGCCGAGCGGGTGGACGATGAGTTCAGCGACCTGATGCACCGATGACCTCCCCCGCCGCCATCGCCGGCCTGCTGGCCATGCTCATCGCGACGGTCACGGTGGGGATCTTCGCCCGCCGCTTCGCGCGGACCACCTCCGACTTCCTGGTCGCGGCCCGGGCGGTGCGGCCAGCGGCCAACGCGGCGGCGATCAGCGGGGAGTACCTGAGCGCCGCCTCCTTCCTGGGCATCGCCGGGCTGGTGATGAAGTACGGCTTCGACGTGCTCTGGTACCCGGTCGACTACGCCGCCGGCTACCTCGTGCTCCTGATCTTCATCGCCGGCCCGCTCCGGCGGTTCGGCGCCTACACCATCCCCGACTTCGCCGAGGGGCGCTTCGCCAGCCCCCGCCTGCGACGCCTGGCGGTCGGCTTGGTGATCGTGATCGGGCTCTTCTACACCCTGCCGCAGATGAAGGCGGCCGGCATCACCGTGGCCAGCGCCGTGGGCATCCCCTACGGGGCGGGGGTGCTGCTCATGGCCGGGGTGGTGATCACGATCGTGATGGCGGGCGGGATGCGCGGGGTGACCATCGTCCAGGCCATGCAGTTCACGGTCAAGTTGTTCGCGATCACCGCCCCCAGCTTCGTCCTCCTGATCCACTTCGGGTCCCCGACCGGGATCTTCGCCCGCCTCCACGCCAACCCCATCCCCCGCCTCTCGCAGCCGCTGGTCGCGAAGGTGAGCCCCGGCGACGAGTGGCAGGTGGTCCAGCCCCTCCACGTCCGGCTCGACCACCCGAGCCGGGTGCGGCTGGCCTCCCTCGGCCCCGACTCGGCATCGGCCGAGGCGGGCACCCCGGCGCAACCGACCGGTGGGGGTCGGGAGGTGACCCTCGCCCCCTCCGCCACGCTGCCCCCTGGGCAGGTCCAGTGGCAACAGCCCACCCGGGTCGAGATCCCGGCCGGCTCGGCGGTCCCCTACGGGGTCGGGACCCCCCCGAGCTCGAACGCCGCCTGGCTCCACCCCTTCGGCCCCTTGGCCGGGGCCAGCGGCCAGCCGCTCCTCTTCACCTACTCCCTGATCGTGGCCATCCTCTGCGGGACCCTGGGCCTGCCCCACATCCTGGTCCGCTTCTACACCAACCCTGACGCTCGCCAGGCACGCCGCACCGCCCTCTTCGTCCTCCTGCTGGTCGGCTTCTTCTACCTGTGGCCCCCGCTCTACGGCGCCCTGGGTCGGCTCTACATGCCCGGGCTCTACACCACCGGCCTGACCGACGCCGTGGTCCTGCTGCTCCCACGCCAGATCGGGCCCTCGTGGATCGGGGACACGCTGGCTGGCATCACCAGCGCCGGCGCCTTCGCTGCCTTCGCGGCCACGCTGAGCGGGCTCCTGATCTCCCTGGCCGGCGCCCTCGGCCACGACATCTACGGACGCTGGCTACGACCCGAGGCCGGAGGCGCCGAACGCAACCTCGCCTTCCGCATCGGGGCCCTGACCGCCGGGGTGGCGGCGGCCTTCCTCGGCCTGATGGTCGAGCGCTTCGACATCAACGTCCTGGTCGGGTGGGCGTTCGCGATCGCGGCCAGCTCCTTCTTCCCCATGCTGGTGCTCGGGATCTGGTGGCGGGGCCTGACGACGGCCGGGGCGGCGCTGGGGACCGCCAGCGGGGGCGTGGCGGCCACGCTGGCCATCGCGACCACGATGGTCGCGACGGCCTCACCAACCCTCGCCGGCTTCCTCGACCGCCACCCGGCCCTGGCCGTGATCCTGGCCCAGCCGACCATCGTGACCCTCCCCCTCGCCATCGCGGTGATGGTCGGGGTGTCGCTGGCCTGGCCGCGACCGCCGGCCGGGGTGGCCTCGACCATGCTCCAGATGCATCTTCCCGAGCGTCTGGGGCTGCGTCGCGAGTACATCCGCGAGCCCTGAGCCCGCGGCGGGAGGCAGGGCCAGCCCGCGACGACGACCTCAGCCCCGGACTCGGCTGGCCAGGTAGTTGCCCATCCGCTCCAGGCCCAGCCGCAGCTCCTCCTCGGCCTGGGTGTAGGCGAGGCGGAGGAAGCCAGCCCCCGCGGCGCCGAAGGCCGTGCCCGCCAGCACCGCCACCCCCGCCCGCTCCAGGAGCTCGACGGCGAGCTGCTCCTCCCCGATCCCGGTCGCCTCCACGTTGGGGAAGGCATAGAAGGACCCCTGGGGGAGGCGGCAACGGATCCCTGGCATCCGGTTCAGCCCTTCCACCAGCAGGTCGCGCCGGGCGCGGAAGCGGGCCACCATGCGTTGGACCGCCGCCTCCGACTCGGGCGACTCCAGGGCCTCGATGGTCGCCATCTGCGTGAAGGCGGCGGCGCAGGACGAGGTGTTGATCATCAGCTTCTCCATGGCCGCCGCGATCTCGGGCGGGGCCACGCCGTAGCCGAGGCGCCAGCCGCACATGGCATAGGCCTTGGAGAGCCCGTCCAAGAGGACGGTGCGCTCCTTCATGCCCGGCTGTGAGAGCACGGAGACGTGCTCCTGGCCGTAGAGGATACGAGAGTAGATCTCGTCGGAGAGGACGAGCAGGTCATGCTCGACCGCCAGTCGGGCCACGAACTCCACGTCCTCCCTCGCCAGCACCCCACCGGTGGGATTCTGGGGGGAGTTCAGGATGAGCAGCCGGGTCCGGGGCGTGACCAGCGCCGCCAGCTCCTCCAGGTCCAGGCGGAAGTCGCGCTCCTCCCGCAGGACGACGGGGACCGGGACCGCGCCGAGGAAGTTGACCAGCGACGCGTAGACGGGGTAGCCGGGATCCGGGTAGATGACCTCGTCCCCCGGCTCCACGCAGGCCAGGAGCAGGAAGAGGAGGACGTTCTTGGAGCCAGGCACCAGGACGACCTCGGCGGGCCCGACCTCGATCCCAAGCCGCCTGGCCACGAACGCCGCCACCGTCTCACGCACCTGCGCGATCCCGGCCGCGGGCGTGTAGTGGGTGTAGCCGGCCCGGATCGCCCCCACCGCCGCCTCGACGATGTTGTCCGGGGTGGGGAAGTCCGGCTCCCCGATCTCCATGTGGACCACGTGCCGCCCCTCTGCCTCCAGCTGCCGAGCCCGAGCCAGCACCTCGAAGGCGCCCTCGGTGCCCAACCGCCCCATCCGTCGGGCGAAGCGGGGAGCCACGGCTCAGTGCACCCCCACCAGGGCCCCCCCGTCGAGGCCGATGGTCTGCCCCGTGAGGTAGCCCGCCTGGAGCGAGCAGAGGAAGGCGCAGGTGGCGCCCAGCTCGGCCGGGTCCCCCAGCCGCCCGGCCGGGATGCCCCGCGCGATCGCCTCGAGGTCGTCGCCGTAGAGCTGACGAGCGCGATCGGTCAGGATCGCGCCCGGGGCCAGGTTGTTGACGGTGACGCCATAGGGGGCGACCTCGGCGGAGAGGGTCTTGGCCATCGCCGTCACCGCCGAGCGGAAGGCGTTGGAGAGCAAGAGGTTCGGGATCGGCTGGCGGACCGAGATCGAGGTGATGTTCACGATCCGGCCCCGGCCGGAGCCCTTCAGGTGGGGAAGCGCCGCCCTGGTCAGGCGGACCGTGCTCATCAGGGTCAGGTGATACCCGACCTCCCAGGCATCGGGCGGGGTCGACTCGAAGGTCCCGGGCGGCGGCCCACCGGCGTTGCAGACCAAGACGTCGAGGCCACCGAGGGTGCGCACGGCCGCCTCCACCGCGGCCTCCGGCCCCCCCGGCCGGGCCAGGTCGACGGCCAGATGGCCGCAGGCCCCGATCTCCCGCTCGGTCTCCGCCAGGCGAGCCTCGTCGCGCGACACGATGAAGACACGGGCCCCCTCGGCCGCCAGGGCGGCGGCACACGCCCGTCCTAGCCCCTTGCTGGCCGCCGCGACCAGCGCCCGCGTGTCCTTCAGCCCGAGATCCATGGCCCTCCTCGTGCAACCCAACCCCAGCCGCCGACGCCAAGGCGGCTGGACCTGCCCGGCGCCATGCCGTGGGCGACGGTGGACCTATAGGGTAGCGAGCGGCAGGCGCGAGCGAACGCCCGATCTCGCCTGGCAACGCCAGGCGCGGCCGTGCCGACGTCCCCTCACGCGCCCGGCGGAGGCGTCTCGGCTGGCCAGCACCGGCCCTCGGGGTCGAGGCACCCTCCCCCCAGCCCGCAGCGCCTCCAGCATCTGGAGGGTCTGCGCCCGGGGGACGTCGCGCTCCTGCCCGAGCCAGCCCAAGAGCCGCGGCCTGTCGCGCGGCGACGCCTCCATGCGCTGGCGGAGGGCCTGGAGGTCGGTGGGCGACTCGGGGCGGAACCGGTCCCGAGGTCGGCCTCGAACAGCGCCGCCGGGACCGCGAAGACGTGAGCCGGCTTGTCGTGGCGGCGGGTGGCGTCGATCCGAGCTTGGCCGTGGTCACGTGCCAGCCCCGGTGGGAGACAGCGACGGATCCAGCGGGATGCACCGCATCCCCTCGAGCACCAGGAGGTCCCGATCGGCTTGGAAGCGAGTCGAGGGCGCCCACTCGATGCTGCGGTCGTCGCGGATGTCGATGTCCTCGTCGACGACCACCGCCAGCCCTGCCTCGGTGGCGGCGAGGCCGGCACTGAGCACGTTCCGGCATCGCCCGCCCGCCGGGCGCGGGTGGCGATGCGCACGTGGGGGAAGCCGCTGGCCTCCGGCGGGCAGTAGACGTCGAGCACCTCGGGGACCGCCCGCCCCACCGGCTCCGCCCCCGCCGGCCATCTCACCTCCCCGGGGGAACCGCGCCTGGGCTCCGTCTCGACCCTCGGCATCCGCATCGTGAGGACCAAGGCGATGCCAGGAGCCTCAAGGCCTCGCCCACGACCCGCAGCCACCCTCCTCCACCTCGACCGGCGGCGTTCCGGAGCCGGTCGGCCACCGAGGCCGGTGACCCCACGGAACGGGTGATCTTGGCCCACCGGCCCGGTGGCCGTGCCCCAAGTGGCCGACGGATCCCTGGCCCAGCCCGCGAGGACCGCCCTCAGGACCCGGTCGAGCTGACCCACTCTGGGGGAGGAGGGCGAGGGTGCTGACCAACGCCCCTGCTCGCGCTGAAGGCAGCGTCGGCCCAGGTCGCTTAGACTCGCAGCCGGGCATGGACCTCGGTCTCAGGGGATGTCGGGCGCTGGTCACCGGCGCCAGCCGCGGTCTCGGCCGGGCCTGTGCGGAGGCGCTGATCGCGGAGGGAGCGCGCGTCTTCATCTGCGCCCGGGGCCGGGAGGGGATCGCCCGGGCCGCCACCGAGATCGGCGCCGTGGGCTGGTCGGTCGCAGACCTATCCAAGGCAGAGGACGTCGACCGGGTGGTGGCAGGGGCGATCGCTGCCCTGGGTGGCCTCGACATCCTGGTCACCAACGCCGGCGGTCCCCCGATCGGGGCCTTCGAGTCAGCCGACGACGGGGACTGGGCGATCGGCTACCAGCTGACCCTGATGAGCGCCGTCCGTCTCATCCGAGCCGCACTCCCTGCGCTCAAGGCCTCGGGCCGAGGCCGGATCGTGAACCTGACCGGCTACGGGGTGAAGGAACCGATCAGCGATCTGGTCGTCTCCGATGCCCTGCGGGCGGCCGTGACCGTGATGGCGAAGACGATCGCGACCGATCTCGCGCCCTTCGGGATCACGGTCAACGACATCGCCCCCGGCCCGATCCTCACCGACCGGCTACGCGAGATCCATGCCGCCCGAGCGGCGGCCACCGGCATCAGCCTGGAGGAGCAACTGGAGCGCGCGGCGGCCGAGCTGCCGGTTCGGCGGCTGGGTCGGCCGGAGGAGGTGGGCAAGTTGTGCGCCTACCTCTGCTCCGCCCACGCCGGGTTCATCACCGGTCAGGCGATCGTGGTCGACGGGGGTCACAACCGCTCCATCTGAGCTCACCGGCGTCGAATTGGGCAAGAGGCCTCTCGCCGGGCTCGACACGGTCGACCATGGCTTCTCCCTGCACCATGAGTCGCCCGCTCTTCGCGCCGCCCGGGGAGTTGGAGGGCAAAGGGGCGCTGGGGGCCGCTGCTGGCCCGGGCCGGAGGCCACGTCCCCCTGCCGGCGGCGCCCCATGAGCGGATCGCCCTGCATGACGCCCCCAGGCCATGGACGGCAGGCCGTGGCCAGGATCGAAGGCCCGGGGCGCCGGCCCATCCCTGCCCGGAGGCACTCGATCTGCTCGGTCCACGTCCGGTAACGCCATGGCCTCGAGCCCCTGGCCCACGGCCCCCCGGTCGAACTCGACCATCGGCCCATCACGGGGACGGGGCTCCCAGGCCCTCCCCGGCCAGTTCGGCCGCGAGCATCTCCAGGGCGGCGACGCAGAAGGTCACCGCAGCACCGAGCCGCGGCTTTCGGCCCGTCGCTGGCCCTGGCCAGGCCATCCCGAGGGTGCACCAGTCCCTGGCACAGCTCGGTCTCGGCCGGAAGCTCAAGCCCTGCCAGCGGCGCGAACTGATCCTCCCTGGTCCACGAGACAGGAACGGCCACGGGACCGGTCGCCCTCCAAGGGTGGAGAGGGCCAGGACACCGGGTCGGACGTTGTCGCGGTTGGAATCGCCGAAGCAGAGGTGGAGGCCCAACTGGACGTCCCCGGGGACCCGTTCGATCAGTCGCCCGATGGCAGCATGCGCCTCATCGCGGGTCCAGCTGGCCAGCCCGCCGTCCCCGGGATCGATCGGCGGGCGAACGGCCGGCAGGGCAGGGTCGGGGCCGCAGGCCGGGAGCGGTGGGAGGATGAGAGCGATGGACGACCGATATCTCGCACCTGAGACGACCAGGCGGATGCAGATCGCGGCCATGGCCCTGCTCGACAGCCTGAGCCAGGAGCAACGCCAGGAGGCGTGCTTCCCCTTCTCCGACGAGGCCGCCCGCACCGACTGGGACTTCATCCCCAAGTCGGGACGGCTCGGGCTGCCGCTGTACCGTATGAGCAACCGTCAGCGGGTCCTGGCCCAGCAGCTGATCGCCTCTGCCCTCAGCCTGCCCGCTTACAGCAAGGCGCTGGCGATCATGAGCAATGAGAACCTCCTGCGCGAGCTGCAGAAGGAGCGGCTGGGGCTGGCTGCGGCCGAGTTCCGCAACGCCGAGGCATACTTCTTCAGCCTCTTCGGGCGGCCCAACTTCGAGGAGACCTGGGGCTGGCGGGTGGTGGGCCACCATCTCTCCCTCTCCTTCACCATCGTGGCCGAGCGCTATCTGGCCTCCACCCCCCTCATGCTCGGCGCCGAGCCAGCCACCTTCGGGGCCTTCGCCCCCCTCGCCGAGGACGAGGAGCTGGGCTTCCGGATGCTGCGCTCCCTCGACGATTCCCAGGTCCGTCAGGCGGTGATCCATCACCGTGCCCCTGCCGACGTGGTGACCCGGGTGGTGCCCCGACTGGGGAGCGAGGAGTGGCCTGACGAGCGCGAGGTCGGGCTGCCCGACTACCGCATCGACGACCACGACCGCAGGGCCCTGCGCTACCTCCACGACCAGCCCCGTGGGGTCTGCGGGGCCGCGCTTTCCACCCAGCAGCGCCGCTGCCTTGCCGACCTCCTCGCCTGCTACCTCGACCGACTCCCGGCCGAGGTCGCCGATCGTCACCGCGAGCGGTTCGCCGGCGACGGCCTCGACCGGCTCTGGTTCTGCTGGGCCGGTCGCCAGGAACGGGGCCAGCCCCACTACTACCGTCTCCAGGGGCCTTCCCTCCTGATCGAGTTCGACAACACCCAACAGGGCGGCAACCACATCCACACCGTCTGGCGCGACCCCGAGAACGACTTCGGCTACGACCTGCTGGCGCGCCACTACCAGGAGGAGCACGAGGCGGCCGAGCCCCCTCTCCGTGTCCGTCGCCTCACTTCTTCCCGCCCTCGGACCTGATGCCCGGTGACCGGCAACGCCCTCGCGGCCAAGGGGACGGGGAGGGCTGAGGACGGCCAACGGCCGCATGCGAGGCCGGGCGCTGCCGGTGGGGAGCATGCCGCTCGCCACGGCCGAGGCGTCATTGCGCGCCCGCGCCCAGGTGCCGGAGGACGACCTCGCCTGCCCGACGGCGAGGTCGGCGAGCGGAAGGGCCTGGATCGGCTTCCTTGCCTAGAGGACCGACCTCGCCCATCGACACCTTCCCTCCCCCGACCGGCACGAGACGGGAGAGCGTGCCTCCTAGGAGGTCCCGTACGCCGAGGTCGGGCGCATGCTCGAGATCATCCCGCTCGACGACCTCGCGATCCAGCCCGACCTCGGCACGGAGGCCGTCGACCTGAGCTGGCCGCCACCTCGAGGGCTTCGGGATCGCCTCCGTCTGCGACCATGACCGGGTCACTCCCCATCCCCGACCTCTCCTGCCCCACCGGGCCTGCGCCGCCGAGCTCAGAGCCGCAGCAGGCGGATGGCATTGCCACGGGCGATCCGTTCCTTGTCGGCTGGGCTGACCGGCATCGCCTCCAGGAAGGCACGAGCCTCCTGGTTGGTGCTGAAGGGGTAGTCGACGGCGAAGATGAGGCGGTCGACGCCGACCTCGAGGAGCGCGTTCAGGAAGGGGGGAATGGAGAAGAAGCCGCTGGTCGTGATGTGGACGTTCTCTCGGACGTACTCGGGCAGCGAGCGCTGGAGTCGGGTCACCGCCGGAGGGAGCACCGTCGCCGTCCGGCCCAGCATGAAGGGGAGGGCCTCGCCCAGGTGGCCGACCATCACCTGGAGCCGGGGGAATCGGTCGAAGACCCCGGTCAGGATCATCCGCAGCAGGTGCAGACCGGTCTCGACGTGCCAGCCCCAGGCGGCGGTCGCCAACGCGGCGCCCACCGCCGGCGGCAGCCCGCCGTAGTACGCCTCGGCCACCGCCTTCGGCGGTGGCGCGGGGTGGAGGTAGATCGGCACTCCCAACCCCTCCGCACGCTCCAGGATGGGCCAGAAGGCACTATCGTCGAGGAAGCGCCCGTGGGTGTGGCCGCAGACCATGGCCCCCTTGAAGCCGAGCTGGCGCACCGCCCGCTCCAACTCATCGGCGGCCGCGGCCGGGTCCGCCGTGGGCAGGGCAGCGAAGGCCGCGAAGCGATCCGGGTGAAGCGCCACCAGCTCGGCGAGGCGATCGTTCTCCTCACGGGCGAAGGGGACGGCGACGGCCGCGTCCAGCGCTTGCGCACCAGGGGCGCTCAGGGACAGCACCTGCAGCTCGATACCGGCGGCGTCCATGTCCGCGATCCTGGCCGCCCCGACCTCGAGGAGCTTCCCCTCCACCCCGTCGGGTAGCGACGCCGGCCGGAGCCCGCTCCCGGGGTCCGCCCGTCGGCTCACGTAGTGCTCTTCGACGGCGATGATCCTCATTCGGCCTCCCTCGACGATGGCTTCCCCTCGGCCACGCTCGCCAGATGCCCCGGCTCAGCCGGCCCGGCCGCCGCCTCCGCCCCGACGGCGGCCATGGCGTCCTTTGGGGGCCCTCCTGCCGCCCTCAGGGGACGAGGGACGAGGTGTCGTGCCGCTGGTCGTCCAGGTCAGTGTACTGGCGCCCCGGACGACGAAGAAGCGTCCGCAGGTGTTGAAGAGGCGTGCGTCGAGCCTGCTCTGGCACAGGTCGGCTAGGATCTCGAACCTCATTGGGCCTGCCAAGGCGGGAGGGCGCCACGACCCCGGGCCGTGCGCCAGCGCCTGGCTCACCGGCGCGGTCATGTCGGGCTGACCGGTGGTGATCATCACGGTGACGCGCCTCACCCCGCGCATGGCGTAGTCGGCGCCGATCGCCTGGATCAGCTGCCCGATGCTGGGGACGCCGTTGGGCTCGAAGGTGACCACGCCCTTGCCGCCGACGGCGATCCCGCCATCGAACTGGAAGGACACCAGGCCTTGGAGCTCGATCGGTCGCCCGGCAGGACGAGCAGCCCCACCAGGGCGGCCAGGGCACCCATCACCGTTGCCTTCCGGCGGACCATGTTGCCCTCCCTCTCCTCTCCGTACCGTCCACATGGCATCCGACGTCACGTATCCGTCACCGACAGGCACGTGCGCTCGATCTCCGCCTGGTGGCGCGCAGCTCGGCGGCAGGCCCGGCGAGGCGGACGCCAGGGTGGCGCGGCGATCGGCTGCCAGACCCGTCCCGAGGCCAGGCCCCGAGCTCGGCGGCGAGGTCAGGGCCCATCCGGGCGTCCCTCAGGCGTTGGTGGTCACGTACCAGTCGGCGACGTACTGGAAGCGGTCCACCGGGTCGATGACCGGGTTCATGTGCACCCCATGCACCCGCGCCGAGACGAGGTAGGTGTAGTAGGGCTCGAACAGGAAGTCGGCCGGGGCGCCGTCCGAGATCAGGCCCTGAAAGTCCGCGTAGGCCGACCGCCGCGCCGCCTGGTCCAGGCTCGAGCGACCGTCCTCGAGATCTTTGTCGATGATCGCCTGGTGCGGGATCATCTCGCTGGCGAAGTTGAGGGTGTCGGGTGGCTCCCCCGAGTGCCAGATGGAGAACTCGTCCGGGTCGGGGCCAGTGTCCAGGGCGATGATCGCCATCTGGTACTGATGACCGGTGAGGTCACGGCTGAAGAGGACCGCCACCGGCACCGTCTGCACCTCGACCATCACGCCGAGCGGCCGCAGCTGCCGGCTGATGGAATCCGCCACCTGCACGTAGGGGTAGGCATCGGCGGTCTCCAGGGTGACGGAGAAGGGATGGCCGTCGCGCTCTAGGAGGCCGGTCCGAGGGTCTCGGGCCCATCCCGCCTGGCGGAGGAGCGTGGCCGCCTGGGCCGGGTCGTAGGGATACTTGGCCGCGTCCTTGGCCGAGTAGGCCCAGCTGGTGGGTGGGATGGGGCCTGGAGCGGGGTCGGCCCGCCCTCCCAGCACCTGGTCGATGATCTTCCGACGATCGATGGCCATGACCAGCGCCTGGCGCACCGTGGGTGGATCGAAGTAGACGGCCATGGCTGGGGTCAGGTCGAAGAACATGGCCACGAGGCTGTAGGTGCGTACCTCCATCACCCGGAGGCCGGCCTGCTTCTCCAACGGCGCCACCTGGGGCATCTCCGGCGCCCCCACGGTATCGGCCTGCCCGCTGGTCACCGCCTCCACCGCGTCGCCGAGGGTGGGATAGGCGCGGAAGACGAAGCGGTCCAGGTACGGCCGCGGCCGGGCGTAGGGATTGCGCACCATCACCACCGTCTGCCGATCCGGGGAGATGGACTGGACCCGGAAGGGCCCGGTCCCGAAGGCACGAGCCCCGCTGTACACGGACGAGGCCATGCTCGTGATCGGGATGTGCTCGAACACGTGCTTGGGCAGGATGCCCAGGCGCAGGGCGATGGGGAACGAGGCGCTGGGCGCCTTCAGCGTGAAGCGCACGGCCATGGGCCCCACCTTCTGGACCGTGACCTCCTTCCAGTACTGAGCATCTGGCTCCTGGTACTGAGGGCTCTGCAAGATCCCGAAGGTGAACATGACGTCGTCCGCGGTGAAGGGCTTGCCATCGGCCCAGCGCACCCCCGCTCGCAGCAGGAAGGTGTAGCTCAGGCCGTCGGCCGACGTGGTCCAGCTCTTGGCCAACAGGCCGACGACGTGCTGCTGGCGGTCGACCGTGGTCAGCCCCTGGTAGATGAGGCTGTCGATGTCCTGGGCGTTCGTCTCCTGCTCGAAGAGGGGGTTCAAGGGGCCGATCTGTCCCAGGATCGCCTCGGTGACCTGGCCCCCGGGGGAGGGCGAGGCCGCCGTCCGCGGGAGGAGCTGGGGGAGATGGCCCTGGCAAGCGGTCAGCAGCAGGAGGCCCACCAGCGCCGGCAGGAGCCTCCGCCCGGGGCCGAGGCCCATCGACCTCAGGTGATGTGGTGGGCGGCGACGTAGATGTTGGCCACGGAGATGATCAGGAAGACCGCTGCCAGCACCCACGTGGTGTAGTACAGCTGCCGTTCCAGGCCACGGCGGGTGCGATAGCCCCCGGTGAAGCCCCCACCGCCGCCGAGGGTGCCGCCCAAGCCGGTGGCCCGTGGCGTCTGGAGCACCACACCGGCGATCAGGAGGATGGAGGTGATGACCTCCAGGATGACGAGCACGTGCGCGACGTTCATCAAGTACTCCGAGCGGCGGGCCACCGCCTCATCCGGGCGGGCCCTGGCTCAGGGGGAAGTGTAGCGGGAAGGGCGCGCCACACGCCCTTCCCGCTCCCACTACCGTGCCTCCCGGTAGCGGCGATCGACCTCCTCCCAGTCGACCGTGTTCCACCAGGCAGCGACGTAGTCGGCACGCCGGTTCTGGTACTTGAGGTAGTAGGCGTGTTCCCACACGTCCACGCCCATGATCGGCTTCCCCCCCTCCATGACCGGGTTGTCCTGGTTGGGGAAGCCCTTGATCACGAGCTTGCCGGAGCCGTCCAGGTAGGCCCAGCCCCAGCCGCTGCCGAACTGGCCGACGGCGGTCTTGCTCAGGTTGTCCTTGAAGGCGGCGAAGGAGCCGAAGGTCTCGTTGACGGCGCGGGCGAACTCTCCAACCGGCTCCCCGCCCCCGCCCGGCTTCATGATCTTCCAGAAGATCGAGTGGTTGAGGTGGCCGCCGCCGTTGTTACGGACCGTCGTCCTGATGTCCTCGGGGACGGCGGCGAGGTTGCCGAGGAGCTCCTCGACCGACTTACCGGCCAGCTCGGGATGCTTCTCGATGGCGGCATTCAAGTTGCTGACGTAGGTGCCGTGGTGCCGATCGTGATGGATCTCCATGGTCAACGCGTCGATGTGCGGCTCGAGCGCGTTGGTGGGGTAGGGCAGCGGCGGCAGTTCGAACGCCATCTTGCATACCTCCTCGTTCGCTTGTGCGGGATAGATGAGAAAGTACTCGCTCCGCCCCTCGGCTGCGCGCCCTCAGCGTCGCCCCTGGTTCCTCACCGCCTCGATGGACGCGGCCGCGGCCTCCGGATCCAGGTACTCGCCTCCGGGGCGGGTCGGCCGCATCTCCTCGTCCAGCTCGTAGAGGAGAGGGACACCTGTGGGGAGGTTGAGGTCGACGATGTCCGCGTCGGAGATCCGGTCCAGGTGCTTGACCAGGGCGCGCAGCGAGTTCCCGTGGGCCGAGACCAGCACCAGCCGCCCCTCCCGGAGGTCGGGGACCAGGACGTCGTACCAATAGGGGAGCATCCTCGCCACGACGTCCTTGAGGCACTCGGCACGGGGGAAGAGCTCCGGAGGGAGGTTCGCGTAGCGGGGGTCGCCGGCCTGCTGGCGCAGCTCCTCGCCCCCCAGCGGCGGCGGGGGGACGTCGTAGGAGCGGCGCCAGGCCATGAACTGCGCCTCGCCGTAACGCTCCAGGATCTGGCGCTTGTCCTTCCCCTGCAGTGCCCCGTAGTGCCGCTCGTTGAGCCGCCACGACCGTCGGACGGGGATCCAGTGCCGGTCGCAGGCATCGAGCGCGATCTCGGCGGTGCGGATGGCCCGGCGCAGCACCGAGGTATGGGCCACGTCGGGGAGGAGCCCGCGCCGCCTCAGCAGCCTCCCGGCATGACGCGCCTCCTCCTCCCCCCTCGGGCTCAGTCCGACGTCGACCCAGCCCGTGAAGAGGTTCAAGGCGTTCCACTCGCTCTCGCCGTGGCGGAGCAGGATCAGTCGGTAGCGGCTCACTCGCCTCCCTCCCTTCCCTCGGCCACCGTCGCCGACGAGGTGGCCACCGCAGTGATCATCCTGGAGAACTCCGTCGCCTTCAGGCTGGCCCCCCCGACCAGGCATCCGTCGCAGCTCGGCAGCCGGACGTAGGCGGCGACGTTGCCGGCGTTGACGCTCCCGCCGTACAGCACTCTGACCTCCGCCCCCGACCGTCCCAGCACGGCCTTCAGGACCCGACGGATCATCTCCAGGGTCCGGTCGGTGTGGTCGGGATCGGCGTTGCGACCGGTGCCGATCGCCCAGACCGGCTCGTACGCGACCACCAGCCTCGCCCCCTGGGAGGGCTCCAGCCCATCCAGCCCGGCGCGCAGCTGCCGCTCGATCACCGCCTCGGTCTGGCCGGCCAGGAACTCCTCCTCGCGCTCGCCGACGCAGAGGATGACCTGGAGCCCGGCCCCAAGGCCAGCCGCGGCCTTGCGGGCGACCACGTCGTCGCCCTCGGCGAGGTGGATGCGGCGCTCCGAGTGGCCGACGATCACCCAGCCGCACCATCCGCTCAGCATCGCCGCCGAGACCTCGCCGGTGAAGGCGCCCGATGGCTCCCAGTGGCAGTCCTGGGCGCCGAGCCCGACCCCGCTGCCCGCCAGCACCTGCGCCACCGGGAGCAACCACGGGAAGGGGGGGAAGAGCGCGACCTCGACCCGGTCGGCGTGGTCGCGGGCCGCCGCCAGCACCCCGCGGGCCAGCTCGGCCGCGGCCTCGGCGCTGAGCGGGTTCATCTTCCAGTTGGCTGCCAGCAGAGGTCGAGGCGCCGGCATCAGGCCGCCTCCCGGAGCACGGCCACCCCCGGCAGCTCCTTGCCCTCCAGGTACTCAAGGGTGGCCCCACCCCCCGTGGAGACGTGGGAGAAGCGTCCGTCGAGGCCGAGGAGGCGCACGGCCGCGGCCGTGTCCCCGCCGCCCAGGAGCGAGTAGGCGCCGGAGGTGGCGATGACCTCCCCCAACGCCCGGGTGCCGGCGCTGAACTCGGGAACCTCGAAGACGCCCACTGGCCCGTTCCAGACCACCGTGCCCGCGGCACGCAGCCGCTCGGCGAAGGCCTCCACCGTCCGCGGCCCGACGTCCAGCACCATCCAGCCCGGCTCCACCCGCCCGACCTCCCACACCCTGGTCTCCTCTCCCGCCTGGGCCCGCCGGGCGCAGACCGCGTCCAGGGGAAGGGCGAGCCGGTCGCCGGCCTTCGCCTCCACCTGCCGGGCGACGTCCAGGGCCTCGTCCTCGACCAGGCTCGCCCCCACCTCCAGGCCCCGGGCCTTGAAGAAGGTGTTGGCCATGGCCCCGCCGATGAGCAGGGCGTCGACCCGATCCAGGAGGTGGTGGAGGACCCCGGCCTTGGTCGACACCTTGGCCCCCCCGACCACCGCCACCAGCGGCCGCCGGGGCACGTCCAGGGCCCGGTGCAGCGCCTCCAGCTCGGCCAGCATCAAGCGGCCCGCGTAGGCGGGCAGGAACTCGGCCACGCCCACCACCGAGGCGTGGGCGCGGTGGGCGGCGGCGAAGGCGTCGTTGACGAACACCTCGGCCAGGGAGGCGAGCTGCCGGGCGAAGGCCCGGTCGTTGGCCTCATCGCCAGGGTGGAAACGGACGTTCTCCAGCAGGAGCACCTCGCCCTCGCCCAGGCGCTCGACGGCCGCGGCCGCGGCCTCCCCGATGCAGTCCTCGGCGAACCCCACCGGTCGCCCCAGCAGCTCACCCAGCCGCGCCGCCACCGGGCGCAGCGAGAGGCCCGGCTCGGGCCGCCCCCGGGGGCGGCCGAGGTGGGAGACCACGATCACCCGCGCGCGCCGCTCGGCAAGGTCGCGCAGCGTCGGCAAGGCCGCGCGAATCCGGCCGTCGTCACCGATCGTGCCGTCCCGAAGCGGCACGTTGAGGTCCTCGCGGACCAGGACCCGCCGGCCGGCCAGTTCCAACCCTTCGTAGGAAGCCTTCACCGCTCGCGTCGCGCCCCGCTAGAGTCGTTCGGCCACGTAGGTGATCAGGTCGACCATGCGGCAGCTGAACCCCCATTCGTTGTCGTACCAGGAGACCACCTTCGCCGAGCGGTCGCCCAGCATCGTGGTCAGAGGGGCGTCGACGATCGAGGAGTGGGGGTCGTTCTTGAAGTCCGAGGAGACCAGCGGCTCGTGGCTGACGGCCAGGATCCCCTTCATGGCGCCGCTCGCCGCCTCCTCGAAGGCGGCGTTGATCTCCTCGACCGTGGTCGACCTGCCCAGGTCCACGCTCAGGTCGACCACGGAGACGTCCAGCACCGGCACCCGGAAGGCCAGCCCCACGAACCGCCCCTCCAGCTCGGGCAGCACCTCCGCCACGGCACGGTTGGCCCCGGTCGTGGTGGGGATGATGTTGTCCGCGGCGGCCCGGGCCCGGCGGAGGTCGTGGTGGGGGAGGTCCTGGAGACGCTGGTCGGCGGTGTAGGCATGGACGGTGGTCATCATGCCTCGCTCGATCCCGAAGTGGTCGTGCAACACCTTGGCCAGGGGCACGAAGCAGTTGGTGGTACAGCTCCCGTTGGAGATCACGTGGTGGGCCCGGGGGTCGTACCCGGCCTGGTTGACCCCCATCACCACCGTGTAGTCGTGGTTGCTCGCGGGCGCGGAGATGATGACCTTCTTGGCCCCCCCACGCTCGATGTGAGCCCTGGCCTTCTGGGCGTTGGTGAAGAGCCCCGTGGACTCGACCACGATCTCCACCCCGAGGTCCCGCCAGGGGAGATCGCCAGGATCCTTGATGGAGAGGAACCGCACCGACTGGCCGTCGACCACGATCTCCTCCCCGCGAGCCTGGACCGAGGGCGCGAAGGTGCCCAGGGCCGTGTCGTGCTTCAGGAGATGGGCGAAGGTGCGCGCATCACCTAGGTCGTTCACCGCCACGATCTTGATCTCGGGGTTGAGATCATGGGCCGCCCGGAAGATGTTGCGACCGATGCGCCCGAAGCCGTTGATGCCCACACGAATCGACATGCTGCCTCCGTCTACCTTCCTTCGTATCACCGCCGGCCCAACGCGAACGCCGGCGCCATCGCCCGCGAGCCCCCGGGGGGACAGGCGAGCGCCGAGGGCACGCGCCGGCCGCAGGTCACGGGCGCGTCCCGGTCAGATCCAGGCTACGCCGGCCGGCTCCCAACCGCAGCTGAGGCGCTGAGCTGAGCGTCGTCCCCGCCGTCGCGCCCCACCGCGCCGCCCTCGGCGATCTCCACCAGGCGACGCAGGCGATGGTTGACCGCCGACTTCGAGAGGTGCATGTGGCCGGCGAGCTCGGACAGGTTCATCTCCGGGTTGGACCGACGCACCCGGGCCACCTCCTGGAGGGCCGGCGACAGCCCCTCGAGACGGCCCGAGCGCTCCAGCTGCTCGATCGCCGCCACCTGCCGCAGGGCCGAGCCGACCGTCTTGTCCAGGTTGGCGGTCTCGAAGTTGAGCCGTCGGTTGACCTGGCCGCTGACCTCCCGCACGACGCGCACGTTCTCGAACTCCATGACGGCACGGGAGGCCCCCATCAGCGAGAGCGTCCGGACGATCCCATCCCCGTCCTTGACGTAGACGACGTGGTGGGCGGAACGCTCGGCCACGCCCGCCCGGATGCTCTGGTCCTGGAGCAGGCGGGCGAGCGTCGAGGCCCAGCCCGGGGTGGGCAGGGTGAACTCGAGGTGGTACCGAGCGTTGGGCGCGTTCACCGACCCGCATCCCAGGAACAAGCCCCGCACCAGCGCCTTGCGATCGCAGGGCGCCTGCGGGCAGACCTTGGTCGCCGTCTGGACGAACCGCTCGGCGATCCCGCGCGGCAGCGGGAGCTCGACGAAGAAGGTCATCTGCTTGGCGCTGCGGGCGGCCTGGTACTTGGGCTCGATGCCCCCGATCAGGCGGGCCAGGCGGATCACCTTCCTTGCCGTGGTGTTCTTGAGCAAGGGGAAGTACGCGGCCTGGCCATCGCCGCTCCGGATCACCCGGCCCTTGGCCGCGTAGAAGATGCCCAGCAGCTCGATCAACTGGCAGCAAGGCCGGGCCGGCATCAAGCCCGCGAGCTCATTCTTGACTTCGGCTGCGAACGAGATGGCGCCATCACCTCCCGGGACGAACTGCCCTCCCCCGCGTGCGGCTCCAGTCTAGTCACCCGTCCCCCGGACTGCCAAGCCAAGGTCAGCGGTGGCCGGGAGGTGACGGGCGTGGCCCCCCAACCCCTGCGAGAGAATAGGGTCGAGATGAGCGAAGAGGGGATGGCCTCGGCCTCGACCGCCCCGCGCGCCCGTCGTCTCGCGCTGGGCCTGGGGCCGGAGCGATTGCTGACCATGTACCGCCAGATGCTGCTGGCGCGGGCCCTCGACCAGCGAGCGTGGGCACTGAACCGCCAGGGCGAGGCCCCGTTCGTGATCTCCGGCCAGGGGCACGAGGGGGCTCAGGTGGGGGCGGCCGCCGCGCTGCGACCGGGGGTCGACTGGGTGGTGCCGTACTACCGTGACCTCGCCCTCTGCCTGGCCATGGGCATGACGGCCCGGGAGTTCATGCTGTCGGTGCTGGCCAGGGCCGACGACCCCAGCTCCGGCGGGCGCCAGATGCCCTCGCACTTCAGCCTGAGGCGCGCCCGCATCGTCACCATCTCGAGCACGGTGGCCACGCAGGTGGTGCACGCCGCCGGCATCGCCTACGCCTCCCAGCTGCGCGGCCTCGACGAGGTGACCATCACCACCCTGGGCGAAGGCAGCACCTCCAGCGGCGACTGGCATGAGGCGCTCAACTTCGCCGGCGTCCACCGCCTGCCCCTCATCTGCCTGGTGGAGGACAACAGCTACGCCATCTCGGTCCCCCGGAGGCTGCAGATGCCCATCGCCTCGGTGGCCGAGCGCGCCCACGGCTACGACATGGTCGGCGCCGACGTGGACGGGAGCGACCCGCTGGCCGTCTACGAGGCGGTCAGCCAGGCCGTGCAACGGGCCCGTGCCGGGGAGGGGCCCACGCTGATCCGAGCCCGTTGCACTCGCCTCACCTCCCACTCCTCCGACGACGACCAGCGACGCTACCGACCCGCCGAGGAGCTGGAGGAGGCACGCTGCTCCGACCCCATCGACCGCTTCCGGGCCTACCTGCGGGAGGAGGGGCTGCTGACCGAGGAGGCGGAGGGCCAGCTCCAACGGGAGTGCGGGGAGGAGGTGGAGGCCGCCGTCGAGGCGGCGCGGGCGGCGCCGCTCCCGGACCCGGGCGACCTGGAGCGCCACGTCTACGCGGAGGGATGAGGTGGCCGTCAAGAGCCTGATCGAGGGCATCCGCGAGGCCCTGGTGGAGGAGATGGAGCGCGACCCCAGGGTCTGGGTCCTGGGGGAGGACGTGGGTCGCAAGGGCGGGGTGTTCCTGGCCACCGACGGCCTTCAGGCCCGGTACGGCGAGGCACGGGTCCTGGACACACCGCTCGCCGAGTCCTGCATCGTCGGGGTGGCGATCGGGAGCGCGCTCAACGGCCTCATCCCGGTGGCCGAGATCCAGTTCGCGGACTTCATCCACCCCGCCTTCGACCAGATCGTGAGCGAGGCGGCCCGGATCCGCTACCGCTCCAACGGGGCCTGGTCGTGCCCGATCGTGATCCGGGCCCCCTTCGGAGGTGGCGTGCACGGAGGCCTCTACCACTCCCAGTCGGTGGAGGCCTTCTACGCTCACGTGCCCGGGCTCAAGGTCGTGATCCCCAGCACCCCGGCCGACGCCAAGGGCCTGCTCAAGGCCGCCATCCGGGACCCGGACCCCGTCCTGTTCTTCGAGCACAAGAAGGCCTACCGCTCGATCCGAGGCGAGGTCCCCGCAGGCGATCACGTGGTGCCCATTGGGGCGGCAGCCGTGCGCCGACCGGGGACGCGCCTGACCTGCATCGCCTGGGGGCTCATGACCCACTACTGCCTGGAGGCAGCGGAGACGGTGGCGGCCGAGGGGATCGACGCCGAGGTGATCGACCTGCGCACCCTCCGCCCGCTGGATCGGGGCACGATCTTGGCCTCGGTGCGCAAGACCGCGCGGGCGCTCATCGTCCACGAGGACAACCTGACCGGCGGCTTCGGGGCCGAGGTGGCAGCGATCATCGCCAGCGAGGCCTTCGAGCACCTGGACGCCCCCGTCACCCGTCTGGCCGGCCCCGACGTGCCCGCCATGCCCTTCAACCGCCCCCAGGAGGAGGCGTTCATGCCCAGCCCAGAGAAGATCGCGGCCGCGATGCGGAGGCTGGCGGCCTACTGATGCCGACGGGCCACCGCCCGCCCGGCCGGCCCGGGGGGGATCCCGGGGAGGAGCTGGTCGAGGAGCTGGACCCGGAGGGGCGGCCGCTCCGGGTGGTGCCCAGGGCGGAGATGCGGCAGCGCAACCTCCGCCACCGGGCCGTCTACGTCCTGGTCCTGGACCACCAGGATCGGCTCCTCGTGCACCGGCGCGCCCCCTGGAAGGACGTCTGGCCTGACCGTTGGGACGTGGCCATCGGCGGCGTGGCCCGGGTGGGCGAGCCGCCCCAGGACACGGCCCGCCGGGAGCTCGCCGAGGAGGCAGGGGTGACGGCCCCGCTCGCCCACCTGGGCCACGGTCGCTACGAGGACGCCGAGGTGCGGGTGGTGGGGGAGGTCTTCCTGGCTCGGTGCGACGGCCCGTTCACCTTCCCCGACGGGGAGGTGGTGGAGACCGCCTGGGTGCCATGGCCCCACCTCCCCGCCTGGCTGGCCGACCACCCGGTCTGCCCGGACTCGGTCGCCATCGCCCTGCCGGCGCTGCACTCGCATCGCCGCCGGACGGGAGAGGCCACCCAGGGAGGGGGATGAGGAAGGGACAGGGCGCGAAGGCCCAGCAGGCCGGGGAGGGCCGGAGGCGGGCCCCGACCCCGCCACCCTCCGGGCACCTCCCACCGCCTTGAGCGCCGACCCGTCCGCTCAGCCCCTCCCCTCCCCCGCGAGCTCTCGGGCCCGGACCTCCACCTCCCAGGCAACCTCCCCGGCCAGCCGACGCGCCATCTCCCACGCCAGCACCACCGACCGATGGCGGCCGCCGGTGCAGCCGAAGGCGACGGTCAGCTCCGCCCGCCCCCGCCGTCGGTACTCGACCAGCAGCGGCCGCAGCACCGCCTCCAGCCCATCGAGCAGGTGCCGAGCGGCCGGCTGGCGCAGCACGTAGTCGCGCACCCGCGGGTCACGGCCGTCCAGCGGTCGCAGCTCCGGCACCCAGTACGGGTTGTCAAGGAACCGAGCGTCGACCACCCAATCCGCCTCGGTGGGCACCCCGTACTTGAAGCCGAAGGCCGCGCACACCACCCGGAGCCGGCTCCCCCCGCGGAGCCGACGGGCGAGGTCGCCCAGCTCCTCGGCCCCGACGCGGTGGTGGGCGCGGGCGTAGGTGCCCTCGGGGACGCCGTCGTCGGGGCCGTGGTGCACGAGCACGTAGCGGAGGCCGAGCGCGTCGACCGCGCGCAGGGAGGCAGCGTCGCGCACGACCACGACCGTGTCCGCCTCCGTCCCCAAGACCGGCTCCGCAGCCAGCCTCCAGCCGGCCCCCTCGAACGCCTGGAGCGCCCGGGCGACGTGCTCGTCGCTGGCACCGCCGATCAGGACCAGGGCCACCCCGGACGCCCGCTCAGACCAGCTCCTTGAGCCGGATCGCCACCTTCTCCGGGATGCCCAGCGCCCGCAGCCGCTCGAGCGGGGCCTCGCGGATGGCCTGGACGCTCCCGAACGTGCGCAGCAGCCGGCGTCGGCGGGCGGGGCCGATGCCCTCCACCGAGTCGAGCGGCGAGGCGAGCGCCTTCCGGCTTCGCTGGCGACGATGATGGGTGATGGCGAAGCGGTGGGCCTCGTCGCGGATGCGCTGGACCAGGAACATCCCGGGGGAGTTGCGCTCCTGGACGATGGGCTCGGGACGGTCGGGGGCGAAGAGCTCCTCCCGCTCCTTGGCCAGGGCGAAGGTGGGGATGTCGGCGAACCCGACCTCCTCCAGCGCCTCAAGCGCGGCCGAGAGCTGGCCACGACCGCCGTCGATGAGGATCAGGTCGGGTCGAGTCGAGAAGGAGGCGTCGGCCGCGTCGGCGGCGCCCTCCCGGCGCTCGGCCGCCTCCAGCCGCCCGAAGCGCCGTCGCAGCACCTCCTGGAGCATGGCGAAGTCGTTCGGGCCACGGGTGGAGCGGATGCGGAAGATACGGTACTGGTCGTTCCGCGGCCGGCCGTCCTCGAACACGACCATCGAGCCCACGGCCGCGTCCCCCTGGAGGTTGGAGATGTCGTAGCACTCGATGCGCCGAGGCGGCCCCGGCAGGCCCAAGGCCTCCGCCAGCGCCCCGAGCATGGGCTCCGTCCGGCTCCGGTCGTAGTCGGCCTGGATGCGGAGCTGGCGCAGCTCCTCCTCGGCCGTCTCGGCCAGCTGGGCGAGGAGGGCGCGCTTGCGCCCCCGTCTGGGGACCTCCAGGCGAACGGCCCCACCCCGCCGTCGTCCCAGCCAGCTGGCCACCACCTCCGGCTCCTCGATCTCGCCCGGCAGCACCACCGAGCGGGGGACGTGGGTGGCGCTGCCATAGTACATGAGCAGGAAGGCACGCAGGAGCTCGGGCTCGGCGGCCTCACCGGCCCCCTCCAAGGCGTGACCGTCATGGCCCACCATCTTGCCCTGGCGCACGTAGGCGACCTCGACGTAGACGTCCCGCCCATGGCGGGCGTAGGCGATCAGGTCCTGGTCCTCGTTGCCCCGGGTCAGCACCTTTTGCCGGGCGGCGATCCGCTCGATGGCCGCCAGCTGGTCACGGTAACGGGCGGCGTTCTCGAAGTCGAGCGCCTCGGAGGCCCGCCGCATCCGCTCCTTCAGCCGCCGGGTGAGGAGGTCCGAGCGTCCCTCCATGAAGAGCGCCACCTCCCGGATCCGGGCCCGGTAGTCCTCAGGGCTGATCAGGCCCTCGCAGGGCCCGGGGCAGCGATGGATGTGGTAATCGAGGCAGACGCGGCGCTGGCGGAAGACCTCGTCCGAGCAGGTGCGGAAGGGGAGGAGCTGACGTAGGCTCCGCACCGTGCTGCGCAGGCTCTGGGCGCTGGTGTAGGGACCGAAGTAGAGGGCGCCGTCCTCCTGGATGCGGCGGACGTAGTGGACCCGCGGGAACTCCTCGGCGATCGGGAGCTTGAGGTAGAGGTAGTTCTTGTCGTCCTTGAGGCGAATGTTGTAGCGAGGCCGGTAGTGCTTGATGAGGTTGCACTCCAGCACCAGCGCCTCGACCTCGTTCTCGGTCTTGACGAACTCGAAGTCGTGGATCCGGCGCAGCATGTCGGCCAGGCGCGGGCTCTGGGCGTACCCAGGGGTGAAGTAGCTCCGAAGCCGGTCCCGCAGCCGGACCGCCTTGCCCACGTAGACGACCTGCCCCGACCCGTCCCGGAAGAGGTAGACGCCGGGTGAGTCCGGCACCGCCTGCAACCGGCGACGGACGGCCTCCGTCGTGGCCACCATCCCTGAGGGATGTTATCCGCGCGCGCCGGGCGACGCCCCCTCAGCCGTGAACGCGCCCCTAGCCCCGCTGGTGCCGGCGATGAAGCTTCAGCAGGGACCGGTCGCCGATCCACTGCGCGGGGGGGATGGCCCAGTGATGGGCGAGGGCGTTGATCCGATCCGCGTACCCGGCCCGGACCAGCTGGAACGCCTCCCACCCCGCCGTCTCCGCCTGCAGCCGGTAGCCGGCCCGGGCCAGCCGCTCCCGCGCCGCCCGGTACTCGTCCAGCTCCACCCCGGCATGGTCCTCGGCCTCAAGGTCGAAGTAGAGGACCAGGTCCTCGACGCAGTGGCCGGCCACCCAGAGCGCCTGCTTGGCCCAGCCTCGAGCCGCCGTCAGCCCCGGGTCATCCTCGCAGTCGAGGGTGGTGAGGAGCAGCGTGGCGGCGTCCATGACCGCCCCCAGCGAGCCGATCCAGGAGTCGTTGTCGTGGCTGGAGCGGAAGTAGGTCAAGGTCGGGAAGGCCAGGTGGCTGTCCAGCACCTCGGCCGACCAGCGTTGCCAGCGCTTGAACACGTCCGGGAGGTCGTGGAGGATGCCGCCCAGAGCGTAGGTCTCGAGCAGGGTGACCCCGGATGGCGGCGCGCCCGCCGCCGCCTCCAGGGCCACCACCGCCGCCTCCCGGCGTTGGAAGGCGGCGAAGAGGCTGAAGAGGTAGGTGATGACCAGGGCGATGACCCCGAGCCCGGTGGCGCCCGAGATCGTGGCCACCGCTCGTGCCGCCGGCCCGGAGGGGGCGTAGTCGCCGTAGCCGATGGTGTAGAAGGAGATCGCGGCGAAGTAGATGGAGGTCCCAAGCCCGCCCGGCCGGGGCGTGATCTGCCCCCGCAGGGCATCTAGGATCAAGCCGTACCCGACCACCAGCAGCAGGCTCCAGCCCAGGAACTGGATCAGGACCGACGCCGGGCCGTAGCTCCCCAGCAGGGTCTCCCGATGGCGGGCCACGCGTCCGTGCAGCGCCAGCCGACGCACGCCCCCCCAGAGGGCCTGGTTGACGTACCGACTCAGCCGGAGCCGGCCGCCGACCGGTCGGGGCGTGACGATCGACTGGAAGAGGTCGAGCAGCACCCCCACCACCAGGAGGGCTCCGCCCCCCGCCTCTACGGCCCCCATGCGCCCTCCCGCGCCCGGGCAAGCCCCCCTCGACGGGACGGCCTGGGAGCCAGCACCTAGCCCAGCCCGTAGACGGCCCTGACCTTGGTCTCCACGTAGGCGATCCAGGGGCCGGCGCCGATCGGGGAGCCCGTGGCCCGCTGCACCAGCTCGTCCGGCGTGAACTTCCTCCCGTGACGGTGCACGCGCTCGCGCAGCCAGCCCAGCAGCCCCTCGAAGGCCCCGCCTGCGAGCTGGCGGTCGAGGTCGGGCAGGTCGCGCCGAGCCGCCTCCATGAGCTGGGCGGCGATCAGGTTGCCCAGGGTGTAGCCGACGAAGTGCCCCATGCCGGAGCACCAGTGGATGTCCTGGAGCGGGCCCAGGGCGTCGGTCGGCCGCTCCAGGGCCAGGTACTCGTGCAGCCGCGCCGCCCAGGCATCGGGCACGTCGGCCACCCGCAGCCGCCCCTCCAAGAGCTCGTTCTCGATCTCGAAGCGGAGCAGGATGTGGAGGTTGTAGGTCACCTCGTCCGCGTCCACCCGCACGTAGGTCGGCCGCACCTTGTTGAGCGCGCGCCAGAAGAGGTCCACGTCCACGCCCGCCACCGTCTCGCCCAGGGCGGCGCGGAGCCGTGGCAGGCACCACTCCCAGAAGGGCCGAGCCCGACCGACCAGGTTCTCCCACAGGCGGGACTGCGACTCGTGCACGCCCGGCGAGGCGCCCCCCCAGAGCGGGGTCCGATCGAGCGAGCGCGGGATCCCCTGCTCGTACATGGCGTGCCCGGCCTCGTGTACCGAGGCCAGGAGCGCCGCGCCGCGCAGCGTGGCCCCGGGCCGGGTGGTGAGGCGGACGTCCCCGGGGCCGAACGAGGCGCAGAAGGGATGGGCGGAGAGGTCCTGACGACCACGGCTCAGGTCGTAGCCCAGCTGGCGGATGACCTCGAGCGAGAGCGCGAGCTGGGCATCGCGGTCGCAGGGCCGGTCCAGCACCCGATCGTCGACGCGATCGGCCAGGTCGGCGAGGCGGCGCACGAGCGGGAGCAGGAACGCCTTCAGCTCGGCGAAGAGCGACGCCACCCGGGCCGTGGTCAGGCCCGGCTCCGTCATCCGGATCAGGGCGTCATAGGGCCGCTCCTCATAGCCGATGGCCTCGGCCAGGCGCCGCGACAGGTCCACCGAGATCTCCAGCTCAGGGGCGAAGCGGGACCAATCCGAGGCCGCCCGGGCCTCGCGCCAGACGCTGGCGGCCCGGGCGGCGGCGCTGGCACGGGCCGCGACCAGGTCGGAGGGGACCCGCATGGCCAGCTCCAGGTCCCGCCGGGTCACCCGAACCAGCGAGGCCTCGTCCGACTCGTAGGGCAGCCCCTCCACCTCGGCCTCGGCCCGCTCCAGCAACCGCGACACCTCCGCCGAGACGAAACGCTCGTGGGCGAGCCGCTGCAGGGTGGAGAGCTGGGAGGCCCGATCCTCCACCCCGCCCGGTGGCATGTAGGTCTCCTGGTCCCACTGCAGGAGCTCGGCGGCGCGCTGGAGGTCCACGACCTCCCCCAGCACCTCGCGCAGCCGCGTCAGGGCAGGGCGGGTCGCGGTCGTGCTCATGCCGACACCGCCACCCGGCCTCCCGCCGGGGCCGTGAGCGCGAGCCGGCCGGCCCGCTCCAGGATCGGGCGCAGGTAGCGGCCGGTGTGGGAGGCCTCCTCGAGCGCGACCGCCTCGGGAGGGCCGGTGGCGACCACGAGCCCACCGCGGTCACCCCCCTCCGGCCCCAGGTCGATCAGCCAGTCCGCCGTCTTGAGCACGTCCAGGTTGTGCTCGATGACGACCACCGTGTTGCCTTGGTCCACCAGCCGGTGGAGCACCTCCAGCAACCGCTCCACGTCCAGGTAGTGGAGGCCGGTGGTGGGCTCGTCGAGGACGTAGATGGTGCGCCCGGTGTCGCGCCGGGAGAGCTCGGTCGAGAGCTTGACCCGCTGCGCCTCCCCACCCGAGAGCTGGGTCGCCGGCTGCCCGAGCCGGATGTAGCCCAACCCGACGTCGCGCAGGGTCTTCAGCTTGCGGACGATCCGGGGCACGTTCTCGAAGACCCCCATCGCCTCGTCCACGGTGAGGTTCAGGACGTCGGCGATGGAGTGCCCGCGGAAGCGGACCTCCTGCACCTCCCGTGAGTACCGGGTCCCGTGGCAGACCTCGCAGGGCACGTAGACGTCGGGCAGGAACTGCATCTCGATCTGGATGATGCCGTCGCCCTGGCAGGCCTCGCAGCGCCCCCCTTTGACGTTGAAGGAGAAGCGACCCGGCCCGTAGCCGCGCATCCGAGCCTCGGGCAGGGAGGCGAACAGCTCGCGGATGGAGGTGAACACGCCCGTGTAGGTGGCCGGGTTGGAGCGCGGTGTCCGCCCGATCGGGGACTGGTCGACCTCGACCGCCTTGTCCAGGTGCTGCAGGCCCTCGATGGCACGGTGCGGGCCCGGCCTGGCCTTGGCCCGGTAGAAGTGCTGCGCCAGCCGGCGGGCCAGGACGTCGTTGATCAGCGACGACTTGCCGGAGCCGCTGACCCCGGAGACGCCGACGAAGCAGCCGAG
>DATGLL010000018.1:0-30065 GCA_035294145.1 Candidatus Dormiibacterota bacterium
GCGTCCCAGGTCTGGGTCGGATCCCAGTTCCAGATCGGCTTCGCCCAGATCACCCCCATCACGAAGGTGACGGTGGTGAAGACCAGGCCCACGTGGGCCGCCGCCCGCCCCAGCCGGTCGCCCACCTGGCTCCCCCGCCACAGGAAGGCGACGCTGCCGATCAGCACCACCGCGAAGCACCCGAAGGCGGCCACGGCGGAGGCCACGTGGAGGTAGAAGATCCGCTGCACCGGCCCCTGGAGAGCGTCCTGGGGAGCGTAGACGAAGATGGCCCAGCCGGCCACCAGCATCCCGGCCACAGCCGTCCCTGCCAGCGCCGTCAGCCGCCGGTCCTCCATCCGCTCGATCTCACCGGACGAGGTGGCCATCTCAGTCATCGAGCACGAAACGCGCGGCAAGGGAGGTAACCACGAGGAACAGTATGTCGAAGTCGAGCAACACCGCGTACGGCTGCCCCTCGGGGCTCCAGGCACCGAAGCCGCCGCCGGACATCGCCACCTGCACCGCCCGGCTGCCGACCACCACGAAGGGGATCCAGAGGGGCAGCGCCAGGACCGGGAGCAGCAGCTCCCGGGCCCGTGTCTGGGCGGCCAGGGCTGCGAACAGGCACCCCAGCGAGGCCATCCCCACCGTGGCCAGCGTCACCGTCGCCACCACCGCAAGCGAGATCGGGCTGGCGAGGAAGACGGCCATGGCGGGGAGGAGCACCGCCTCGCAGGCCACGAGCAGGACGGTGGCTGCGAGCGCCTTGCCGGCGAAGATGGCAGAGGGGCCAGCCGGGGTCAGCAGCATCGCCTCCAGAGAGCCGCTGTCTCGCTCGGCGGCGAAGGTGCGGCCGAAGGCCAGCAGCCCCGCGAACACCAGCACCAGCCACAGGACGCCCGGTGAGAGCCTGGCCTCGCCGCCCGAGCCCAGGTCGAAGGCGAAGCCGGCGATGACCAAGGAGAGGACCACGAACTGCGCCAGCGCCGGCAGCAGCTCCTTCCCCCGCAGCTCGCAGCGGAGGTCCTTGCCCGCCACCGCCAGCGCCGCGGCCGCGAACCTCATCCCCGACGCACCCGCTCGGGCCTCTCGGCCGACCCGATCGTCGGGGCCAGCGAGGACGCTTCCCCTCCCGGCTCGCCCTCACGAGCCCGGTGCCAGGATCCCCCGGGCGCCCCGAGCCCGTCCCTGAGCAGCCACGGCGCCCAGGGATCGCCCGCGTCCCGGCCGGCGCGCAGCAGCACGGCACGATCGCACAGCCGCCGGGCCAGGGCGAGGTCGTGGGTGGCCATCACCACCGAGCGACCCTGGAACAAGGTCCCCAGCAGCTCGCCCCCCTCCGCATCGAGGCTCGCGTCCGGCTCGTCCAGGATGAGCAGCTCGGGCCCATGAAGCACGGACCGGGCCAGGGCCAGCCGCTGCTGCTGCCCACGCGAGAGCCGCTCGAGGCGTCGACGCGCGAGCTCGCCCATCCCCACCGTCTCCAACGCCCTCCACGCCGCCTCCCGGCCGAGACCGTGCAGACGGGCGAAGAACTCCAGGTTCTCGAGCGCGGTCAGGGTGGGATAGAGACCGAGCTGGTGGCCCACGTAGCCCAGCCGGGCCCGCAACCGCTCCCGTTGTCTCGTCGCCTCGAGACCGAACAGCTCCAGGCGACCGCCGGCCGGCCGAGCCACGGTCGCCAGCAGACGGAGCAGGGTGGTCTTGCCCGCCCCGTTGCCGCCCAGGACGGCGAGCCGCTCGCCCGCCGCCAGCTCCAGGTCCAGCGGCCCCAGCGCCACCCGGTCACCGAAGCGTTGGACGAGGCTCCGGGCCCGAACCACGATCACCGACCGTCTCCTCCCCCCCGCCGAGCTCGGAGCGGCCAGAGCACGGCGGGTGCCGCCAGCAGGAGGAGCAGGCCGGCGAAGAGCCAGGTCATCGCGCCCCCACCGGGGCCCGTGATCTGGCCGGCACCGGCTCGGCCACCACCTCCGGGCGGGTCAGGTTGCCGACCAGCACGCCCAGCACCAGCAATCCGGCGCCGGCCCAGATCCAGCTCACCAGCGGGTTGTCGAACACGTCCAGGGCTGCGACCGAGCCCCGGGTACCGGTCAGCACCACGTAGACGTCGTCGAGGGGCGTGCTCTGGATGGCGACCCTGCTCACCGTCTGCCCCAAGCTCGGGTAGCTGACCCGGCTCGGCTCCAGGATCTCAGCGCCCATCCGCAGCTGCGCGGCCGTCACGGGATGGCCACCGCGAACGCCGTCCACCACCCCCTCGTAGGTCAGGGTATGCCGGCCAACGGTGACCGATTGCCCCGGTCGCAGGGTGACCTGGCGCTCCTGCTGCCACACGTGGGAGCCGATCAGGCCGGCGGCCACGATCAGCACCCCCAAATGGGCTAGGTAGGCACCGTAGCGGCGACGAGCCGAGGGGGGAGGCCAGGGGCGGGCGCGCCACCGGGCCACCCCACGTCCGTACTCCTGGAGGCAGGTGGCGAGGCCAGCGGCCACCAGGGGGAAGGTGACCAGGACCGCGAGCTGGCGCACGCCGACGACGATCAGGCCGGCCAGGGTCAATCCCATGGCCAGCACCGCCCAGAGAGGGCTGCCCAGGAAGCCCGGAGGCCGGAGCGGATGGGCCAGCAAGCGGCGGAGCCAGCCCCGGCCCAGGCCCTGCCAGGGCAGGACCGGGCCCACCGCCAGCAACGCGAGCAGGGCCACGAAGAAGGGCGCGCCGACCCGCTGGTAGTAGTCGGGCCCCACCACCAGCTCCTGCCCGACCATGCCGCTCAGCAGGGGGAGGAGCGTACCCCACAGGATGGCCGCGGTCAGCATGCCGATGAGGAGGTTCTGGAGGGCGAAGGCCCCCTCACGGGAGGGAGCCGGCTGCGCCGGCTCCGCGGGCGGGAGGCGACGATCCCTTCCGCCCTCGACGCCCGGCGGTGCTCCCCGCCTCAGGAGCATGGCCCCCGACACCACCACCGCCACTAGCAGGAAGCCGAAGAACCAGGGGCCGAGCGGGCTGACCGCGAAGCTGTGGACCGAGGGCAGGATGCCGCTGCGCACGATGAAGGTGCCCAGGATGGAGAGCAGGAAGGCGGAGATCACCAGCACCAAGCTCCACATCCGCAGCCGCCCCCGTCGCTCCTGGACCTGGACCGAGTGCAGGTAGGCGGTGGTGGCCAACCACGGCATCAGGGCCGCGTTCTCGACTGGGTCCCACCCCCAGTAACCGCCCCAGCCGAGGACATGGTAGGCCCACCACATGCCCAAGGTCAGGCCAACGCTCTGCAGGCCCCAGGCCACCAATGCGTAGCGTCGGGTCAGGGCGATCCAGCTCCGGCCCTCCCCGCCCCCGGCCAGGGCGGCCATGGCGAATGCGAACGGCACCGCGAACGCGCTGTACCCGGCGAGCAGGAAGGGAGGATGGACCAGCATGCCCCCGTCCTGAAGGACGGGGTTCAGTCCCACCCCGTCGGAGGGCGTGACCGGCAGGAGCGCGAAGGGGCTTGCCACCGCCACCAGCACGATCAGGAAGAAGAGGGCGACGCCGGCCAGGAAGACGTTGGCATAGGCGGCCAGGCGCACCTGGTGGCGGGCCGAGGCCAGCGCCACCGAGCCACAGGCGCACAGAAGGAGCAGCCAGTAGAGCAGCGAGCCCTCCTGTCCCCCATAGAAGGCGGCGACGGTGAGCGGCAGGGAGAGGGAGCGATCGGTGTGCTCGGTGACGAAGGCGATCGTGAAGTCCCGGCCGACCAGCGCCGCCAGCAGCGTGGCCGAGGCCCCGACCACACACAAGAAGCCGGCGACGAAGGCTCGCCGCCCGACCTCCGCCCAGCTCCGGTCCTCGCGCCGCCCCGCCCGCCATGCGGCCACGCCACTCCCGGCGATCAGCACCAACGCCGCCAGCAAGAAGCCGCTGCCGAGCTCGGCCAGGAGCATCAGCTGGTAGGCATCCCCTGGGCGGTCGCCGAGGAGAATCGGGACGGACACTTGGTCTCCAGCTGGTCGGCCTGGAAGACGCCGCTGCTAGCCAGATGCCCGTCGACCACCACCTGGACCCCGGGCTTGAAGATGTCCGGGAGGGTGCCGCGGTACACCACCGGGATCGTCTGCCCACCTCCCGCGATCTTGAAGCGCACCTCCTGGCCGTCGGCGGAGCGGACGATGCCCCCCTGCACCGTGCCCAGCACCCGCACCTTCGCCGTGGTCGGGTGGCGGTGCAGCTCGGGGATGGTCTGGTAGTACTCGGCGGTGGCGCCCGTCACCGAGATGAGCAGGTAGCCAAGGCAGGCCACCACCACGGCAACCAGCACCCACCAGCGCAGCGCCCGCAGGGGGCGCCACCTCTCCGCCCGGGCAGCGATGGGCACGCTCATCGGCTCGCCCCCACCGGCGCCAGGGCCTCCAGGGCACAGAGCACGTCGTCCAGCCCTCCACCCGGCACCTGCAGGCCGATGGCCACCTCGTCCACCCCGTACCGCTCCAGCTCGGCGAGCCGTCGCCGGCACTCCTCCACCGGGCCGATGACCGTGACCAGGTCGATCATCTCCGCCGTGACCGCGGCCTCGGCCTCGGCCCGACGCCGGGACAGGTAGAGGTCCTGGATGCGCCGCGCCTCGGCCTCGAACCCGTACCGGCAGAAGAGCTGGTGGTAGTAGTTGCGCTGACGCGACCCCATGCCCCCGATGTACAGGGCCAGGTGGGGACGGACCGCGTCCCGACCGGCGTCGAGGTCCTCGGTCACCACCACCGGCTGCGAGATGCAGACGGCAAGCTCCTCCAGCGAACGGCCGGAGCGCGCCGCTCCCCGCGCCAGGTGGGGGCGGATCAGGGACTCGAAGTGGCGGGGCGAGAAGAACACCGGCAGCCAGCCGTCCGCCGCCTCGCCCGCCAGCGCGATCCCCGCTGGGGTCAGCGTGGCCAGATAGATGGGGATGCGATCGCGCACCGGGTGGGTGATCAGCTTGAGCCCCATGCCCAGCCGAAAGACCTCGCCCTCGTAGACCAGCCGCTCCCTTCGCAGCACGGTGCGAACGATGTCCATCGTCTCCCGCAGGCGCCGCATCCCGTGCTCGAAGCGAACGCCGTGCCAGCCCTCGATCACCTGGTGGCCGCTGGTGCCCAGGCCGAGCACGAAGCGCCCGCCGCTGATGCGGTCCAGAGAGGCGGCGCTCTGGGCGATGAGGGCCGGGCTGCGGCTGAACACGTTCACGATGCCGGTCCCCAACCGGATGCGCTCGGTGTGACAGGCGAGGTCGGTCAGCACGGTGAACGCATCCCACCCGTAGGCCTCGGGCACCCAGACGGTGGCGTAGCCGAGACGGTCAGCAGCGCCGACCATCTCCAGCACCAGTTCTCGGGGCAGCTCCGTGTAGGGGAGCGTCAGTCCGAGCCTCACGAGAGGGCAGTTTAGGCGCTTCCGAAGATCGGCCGCGTCCCCTCCCCAAGGCCCGGATCGGGCAGGGCGTTGCGCCCCGCGATCTCGGCGTAGAGCCAACCGCTGGGCTTGACCGTGCGCTCCTGGGTCCGGAGGTCGACCGCGATCAGGCCGAAGCGCATCGAGTAGCCATGGTGCCACTCGAAGTTGTCGAGCGACGTCCAGTGGAAGTATCCACGCACGTCGGCCCCCTCCTGGATCGCGCCCCAGAGCTGCTCCAGGACGTCGCCGAGAAAGCGCACCCGCACCCGATCGTCAGCGGTGGCGATGCCGTTCTCGGTGACGTAGATCGGCTTGCCCAGGCGGCGTAGGGCGAGGAGCGAGGACCGGAGCCACGGTGGGCGCACCGCCCAGCCGAAGTCGGACACGGGCACCCCCGGCGGGTTGAGGCGCCGTCCAAATCCCTCCCCCGGCCTTCGGAGGTCGAAGGCGACAAGCGAGCCCGTGTAGTGGTTCAGCCCCACGTAGTCGGCCGGCGCCTCGAGCACGGGACGCAGCCGCCCTCCCACCGGCCAACGGCCCATGAAGCCCCGCCCGATGGCGGCGGCGAGCCGGTCGCGACGCCGATCGGGTCGAGCCGGCTCCAGCACCCACTCGTGGTGAGCGAGCCCCACCGGGACATCCGGGGTGAGCCGGTGCAGCTCCCGATAGGCGGCCTCGTGCGCCCGGCGCAGGTTGGCCAGCACCCGCAGCGCGCCGACCAGGTCACCGCGGCGCCCAGGCGGGAACTCGCCCGTCAGCCAGCCCTGGTAGGCGTAGATGTTGGGCTCGTTGATCGTGCACCACAAGGCGACCAGATCCCCGAGGTCCCTCGCCACCCGCCGCACGAAGGGCAGCCAGGCCTCGACCGCCTCCGGCGCGGCCCATCCCCCCCGACGGGCGAACCAGATCGGTGAGGTGAAGTGGTGCAGTGTGACCATCGGGGCCATGCCCTGGGCTCGCAGCTCGGAGAGCACCTCCCGGTAGTGGGCGATCTGGACGGTGTCGAACTCCCCCGGCTCTGGCTCGATCCGAGACCACTCCACCGAGAGCCGGTGTGCGTTGTTGTTGAGTCTGCGGAGGAGCGCGAAGTCCTCTCGGAAGCGGTGGTAGTGGTCACAGGCCGGGTCGGCGCTCTCCCCGGTCTTGATGCCGCCCCGACGCTCGAACTCCCACCAGTCGCACCCGTGGTTGCCACCCTCTACCTGGTGGGCGGCGGTGGCGCACCCCCAGAGGAAGCCGTTGGGGAAACGTCGGCTCACCGCCCGGTCGGGCCGCCGGCGCCCCCAGGCGCCGCCGGCGACGTCGAATCGGGGTCGCCTCCGCCCGGCCGCCGGCCATCGGCGGCCGACCTCGCCGGCTCCACGTAGGTCACGACCCGCAGCCGGTCCCCCTCGACCTGGACCTCCAGCACCCCGGCCCGGTCCACCGGCTTCCGGTACAGTTCCCGCTCGGTGTGAGGGCGGCCGTCCATGATCACCCAGGCGGCCTGGAGGGGATCGGCGTGGCTCACCAGCACTGACGTCCCCTCGGGGTCCTCGCGCGCCACCCGCAGGGCGACCGCCAGGACCCGGCCGCCGAGCTGCTCGATCGGCTCGTCCCCCGGCAACAGGCCCCGCCGTGCCTTGTGCACGAACCAGAGCGGGCGGCGCAGGGGGATCTGCCAGTAGGGGACGCCCTGCAGGTACCGGCTGAAGTCCGCCTCCCGCAGGTCGGGGTCCGCGATCAGGGGCACCGGGGTGGGGAGTTGCTGGCAGATGAGGCGCGCGGTCTCCGCGGCTCGATCCAGCGGGCTGTGCAGGATGCGGCGCACGTTCCGATCCCGGAGGCTGCGGCCGACCTCGATCGCCTGCCGTCTCCCCAGCTCGCTGAGCGAGAACCCGGGGAGATGACCATAGAGCACGCGGCGAGGGTTCTCCACGTCAGCGTGACGGACCAGGTAGAGGCGAGTCATGCGGGCTCCTCACGTCGGTATCTCCGGCTCGGACGGATGGCGCGTCGCGGCCTCCTCACGGTGAAGAGAGCTTGCCTGCCCTCACTCCTACCGACAGGCTACCTTCTCACGGCACCACCCAGGGACGAGCCCTATCTTTCCATCTATGGAACCCATCGAGCAGATTGAGCTCTTCCCGAGCCAGGCGCCCAAGGAACGGCGCCCGACGGCCAGAGGGCCGACCGCCCTGCCCCAGGAGCCGAGCCCCGGGCCCGACGCCCCCCTGGCCAGCCGGCTCCGGCCGCGCGATTTCGACGCCTTCGTCGGCCAGCGCGAGGTGGTCGCCACCCTGAGGGCCCTGGCCACGTCCGGGCACCTGCCGAACATCGTGCTCTGGGGCCCGCCCGGCTCGGGCAAGACGACCCTGGCCGCCATCGTCGCGATGGCGACGGGATCCCGTTTTGTCAACCTCAGCGCGGTCACGGCCGGCGTGGCCGACCTGCGTCGGGTTGTGACCCAGGCCCGCGAGGCCCGGCGCAGTGGCCTCCGTACCGTGCTCTTCATCGACGAGCTCCACCGCTTCAACCGCGCCCAGCAGGACGCGATCCTTCCCTACGTGGAGGACGGCACCCTCACCCTGATCGGGGCCACCACCGAGAACCCCTCCTTCGAGGTGATCTCGCCGCTGCTCTCCCGGTCGCAGATCTTTCGCCTGGAGCCACTCTCCCGGCAAGACCTGGAGACGCTCGTGCGTCGGGGGCTCGACGAGCTGGGGGCGAGCCTTGAGGACGACGCCCTCGAGGCCCTGCTCCAGGGGGCGCGCGGCGACGCCAGGGTAGCCCTCAACGCCCTGGAGTCGGCCTTCGCCCTGGCCGGGGGCACCATCACCGTGGACACCGTCCGCCGCGCCCTCCAGGCACCGCACCTGCTCTACGACCGCGCCGGAGACCTCCACTACGATCTGGCCTCAGCCCTGATCAAGAGCGTGCGCGGCAGCGACCCCGACGCCGCCGTCTACTGGCTGGCCCGGATGCTGGAGGCGGGCGAGGCGCCCGACTTCATCGCCCGCCGGTTGGTGATCCTGGCCGCTGAGGATGTCGGGCTGGCCGATCCCGGGGCTCTCCCGATCGCCGTGGCCGCCCAGCAAGCGGCCCACCTCGTGGGCATGCCCGAGGCCCTCCTCCCCCTCACCGAGGCAGCCATCTACCTGGCCCGGGCGCCCAAGTCCAACTCGACCTTGCGCGCCTACCACGCCGCCCGGGAGGCGATCCGGGAGACCGGGAACCTCCCGGTGCCGCTCCACTTGCGGAACGCGGTGACCGCGCTCGGGCGCGAGCTGGGCTATGGCCGTGACTACCAGTACCCGCACCACCATCCCGAGGGCCGGGTCGAGCAGCGCTACCTGCCCGAGGAGCTGGAGGGACAGCGATTCTACGAGCCAGGGCCACGGGACCACCCCATCACCGAGTAGCTCACCGACGGGCCGACCCGCCCACCGTTCGTCGCCCTACCATTGAGCGCCGTGACCGACGCCCTCATCATCTTCAAGCCCGATGGCGCGCACCGGCTCCCGGTCCGAGCTGCCCTCTGGCGCTGGCTTGGGTCCCAACGCGAGTGGAGGCTGCACGGGCTGACCTGGTACCGGCCCCCGACCGAGCTCATCGAGCGCCACTACGACTTCCTGCGCGGTCGCCCCTTCTTCCCCTGGCTGGTCGAGTTCATGACCGCCTTGCCGGTGCTGGTCGGCCGCATCTCCGCCTCGCCGACGGCCCTGGAGCGCATGCGCTACGAGCTGGGGGAGACGCGAATCGGCGAGGCTCGGCCGGGCTCGTTGCGCGAGCGTTACGGCATCGGCGGGGGCGTCAACATCCTCCACCTCTCGGACTCACCCGACTCGGGGCAGGCCGAGGTCGAACTCTGGAGTCGCTACCTGCCCCTAGACGGGATCGACGCCCAGCTGGAGACCTCCAGCGACCGCCCGGATTGGACCTATCGCCTTCGCTCCCTGGCCGGCCAGTATCAGGCCGGCGTCCACACCGAGCTGGCCGCCCGAGAGATGCGTCAGCTGCTCCGTGAGGAGACCGAACTCCCCGAGGAGGACTTCGAGAGCCTGGTTCGCGTCATCCTGGGGGCCTTCCGCTGAGTCAGCGGGGAGGCTCAAGGCGAGGGCGGCTTCGGTGAGGGCTCCGGCTGGGAGGGCGTGCCCCAGCCAGGGGGGACCGGGGACACGACCAGGGTCTTGGTGAAGAGCTCGCTGTTGGGGACCACGATCACCTCGCCGGCGGCGCCGCGCAGGTAGGTGACACGCATCCGCACCTCGGTCACCACCCCCCGATACCCTCCGGTCTCGATCAGATCGCCGATCCGAACGTTGCCCTCGGTGAGGACGTAGAAGCCCGAGACGTAGTTCCTGAACAGGTCCTGGAGGCCAAGGCTGGTGACGGCAGCGGCCAGCAGGACCCCGGCCACGCCGACCAGGGCGTTGCCCAGGGCGACGGCGACGAACAAGAAGACCCCCAGGCCGATCATGCCCGCGTAGATCACGCGCCCGGCCAGCAGGGCCACGTCGGCGCGCACGCTGCGCCGGGACAGCGCCCGGTCCAGCACCCCCTGGACCGCTCTGGCCACCAGCCAGATCACTGCGAAAAGGACGAGCCCACCGGCCACCCGGGTCAGGACCTCCCAGGTCTGCCCCAGGACCCCGGCGAGCACGTCCGTCATCGTCAGCAAGGCGGCCACGGCGCCACGCCGTCGGCCTAGGCTTCCTCCGACGCCTGGGCCTCGGCGGCCCCCTCGGCGGCGACCTCGGCCTCTGCCGCCTCCTCGACCACGCGTCGCGCAGCCAGCTTCACCACCACCTCCTCGGGGTCACCGATCGCCGTCACCCCCTCGGGCAACCTCAGGTCGGCGATGCGGACCACGTCGTCGACGTTGGCGAGCCCGGAGATGTCGACCTCGATCGCCTCGGGGATGCTGGCCGGTAGGCACTCGACCCGCACCGAGTGCAGGACGAGCAGGATGTCGGCCTGGGCGGCGCGGATCGGCTCCGCCTCCCCGGTGACGACGACCGGGACGTCGACCTGGAGGCGCTCACGAAGGCTGACCTGGTGGAAGTCGACGTGCAGCAGGGTGTTGCGACGCGGTGAGAGCTGGACCTCTTTGACCAGTACCTTGTGGGGTCTCCCCCCATCGATCACCAGGTCGATGAGCTGGGTCCGGCCCGTCCTGGCGTAGACCCGCTCGAACTCATGCCCGTCGACCTCGAGGCTGGTGGCGGCCGTGCGATGGCCGTAGAGGACGGCCGGCAAGCGGCCCTGTCGGCGGAGGCGGCGAACCGCCTTCCCTGTGATCTGTCTCTTGGTGGCCCTCAGTTCCATACGATCCCGACGCTCCTGGAATGCGATCGCCCATCCCCTGCCTCCCGCCCGGGCGGGATGGGGGGGCGGTCCGCCGAAGAACCATAGCAACTCCAGGGAAGGGACCGCCCGGCCGGGGCGGCCAGGGGCGAGGTGCACCGCCCCAAAGGAGGCCGGGACGGCGGATCACGCCGCCCCGACCCCGCAACAGGGAGAGGTTCGTCAGCCCGACGTCCGCTCGCCCGTGGTCGGATCCAGGAAGAGCGGGCCCACCGGATGGTGGAAGTCGAACAGGCCCATCAGGGAGCCGGCGATGGTGTCGACCGAGCCGCCTCCGATCGACCCCAGCCCCCAGTTCTCCTCGATGAAGCGCACGATCGAGGTCTGGTCACTGAGGGCATGGTCGACGTAGTTCTGCCGGGCCCAGGGCGAGATCACGAGCAGTGGAAGCCGCGGCCCCAGGCCGCAGCGCGCCGGCTGCGCGCTGGGCACCCGATCGGCGCTGGCCCCGCACTGGCCGGTGCCGGTCAGCGCGTCCAGACTGGTCTGGGACTGGGTGAGGACGGGTCCCATGACGTGGTCGTACCAGCCATCGGAGTCGTCGTAGGCGATCACCACCGCCGTGCTTCGCCACTCTGGGAGCTGCTCCAGCCGGTTGATGGTGTCGACCAAAAAGCGCTGCTCATCGAGCGGGTCGGAGTAGCCAGCGTGGCCATCCTCATAGGCCGGCGCCTTCAGGTAGGAGACCGCGGGGAGGTTGTGATGCTCGGCCGCGGCCCAGAAATCGCTCAGGTCGTATTGATGGTTGGCCTGGTCGGTGTGGCCGATCATGGCGACCGAGGTCGGAGGCAGGTGCAGGGGGTTGGCGGTCTGGGGGTAGTACTGGAAGGGCTCGTGGTGCGGGATGTAGTCGGTGACCTGATGGCCACCGAGGTTGGTGTGGCTCGCCCCGCACACCGGCGCCCCCGAGGAGCTGCGGGAGGTGGGTCGGAACCCCCCCTCGAACCAGCCCCAGGTGATCCCCTTGGCGTTCAGGAGGTCGCCGATGTTCTTCCCGCCCATAGCGATGGTCGAGCCCGAGGAGCAGGCGTCGTAGTAGGGATCGGCGTCACTGAAGTCGGTGCCCGGCCCCTGAGGGACCGCAGGGCCGGCCTGGCCGACGCCGGTCGGGCAGGGTGACGCCCCCAGCACGGCTCGAGAGGGGCCGCAGGTGGCCCCAAAGGTGTTGCCCGCGACCACGTTCAGAGCCCCCGGGGTGGAGGGGCCGAAGGTGGTCCCATAGGAGTTGTCGCTCATCGCGAAGTGCTGGGCGTAGTTCCACAGCGCGGTCACGGTGTTGCCGTCGTAGTAATCCATGACGGCGTAGTTGGGAGCGGTGCCACTGGCCTTGCCCGTGCACTGCTGGACGCTGAGGCTGCTCCCCGTCTCCTGGACGAAGCGGTCCATGGCCCCGTGGTCGAAGGCCAACTGCTCGGCGGTGTAGTCATGGTCCTGGTCACAGGTCAGGGCCTGGCTGCGATCGAGCCGCTGGGGGTTGGACAGGTTGGGGTTAGCCGTGAGCAGTGACTGGTCGAGCCCGTTCACCCGGGGCGTTCCCGGCTGGGCATGGAAGGCTGGCTCCCCCGGGGGGTTGAGGGCGTTGGGGTAGGTGCCGAAGTAGTGATCGAAGGAGACGTTCTCCTGGAAGATCACCACCAGGTGCTGGATCGGCGTCAAGGTAACGTCGGCCCCCGGCCCTGCCGCCGCGCCCGAGACGGGAACCGCCAGGGCCATCGCACCGGCCACGAGCAACGAGCGATGCACTCTCATCCGCATGCCTCCCAAACGACCGGGCCAGGTGAGCTCCGGCCCGCGCCCACCGTAGCCGGCGTTCGAGGAAGCCTTGGGAAGAAGCTGGGAAAGGGGACGTTAGCGACGCGGCGTCAGCTCGAGGCCGCGGGGGAGGGAGGGGCGTCCTGCTCGGGGAACCGCCGTCGGAGCCAGTCGACGATATCCTGGAGCGGGGTCCCGGGCGTGAAGATCTCGGCCACGCCCATGCGCTTCAGCTCGGCGATGTCCTCGTCGGGGATGATGCCACCCCCGAAGACCACGATGTCCTCGGCATCCCGGCGCCTCAGCTCCTCGATCACGGCCGGGAAGAGGGTCATGTGCGCCCCGGAGTGGAGCGACAGCCCGATCACCTGGGCATCCTCCTGCAGGGCCGCCTCCACCACCATCTCCGGGGTCTGCCGGAGCCCGGTGTAGATCACCTCGTAGCCGGCGTCGCGCAGGGCCCTGGCCACCACCTTGACCCCACGGTCGTGGCCGTCGAGACCCACCTTGGCGAGGACGATCCGGACTGGCTTGACGGGCGCGTGCGAGGCCATGACGCCTAGATGATATGGCCTGCCGGGCCGCGGCAAGGCCGGATGCGGACCGAATCGGGGCCGGGGCGCCTCGGCCCCGGGCCGGTCGGCACGTCCCCAGCCCGGCGCCCCCGCCGCTCCCGCAGGCACCTCGTCCTCATCGGGGCCGGGGGTGAGCTCCCTCGTCCCGCCGTCCCGACGACGGCCCAGCCGGCCGCCCCGAGGCCAGACGCTGGGTTAGGATCTCGTCCGCCGCCGCGTACGGGACGCGGTCGCGCAGCAGGCGGGCGGCCAGATCCGGGTCCTCGTCCAGCAACCTCCTGGCCTCCGCCCGCGCCCACTCGGCCACCAGGTCGGCGGCCTCGTCCTTGAGCCGGGCCTCCGCCCGCCGGTGGCCCTCCCCGCTCCGCTCCAGGTGCTCACGGTGCTGCTCGAACGCCTCCAGCAGCTTCTCCACCCCCTCGCCGGTGGTCGCCACCGTGGTCACGATCGGGGGACGCCACCCGGATCGAGGTCCCAGGCTGAGCATGCTTCGCAGTTCCTGCACCGTCCTCTCCGCCCCGGGCAGGTCAGCCTTGTTGATCACGAAGACGTCGGCAATCTCCATGATCCCGGCCTTGATCATCTGCACGTCGTCCCCCAACCCCGGGGTGAGCACGACCGCCGTGCTGTCGGCGATGGCGGCCACCTCCAGCTCGGACTGGCCAACCCCCACCGTCTCCAGGATCACCAGCTGGAAGCCGAAGGCGCCGAGCAGGCGCACCGCCTCCCGGCTGGCCACGGACAGCCCCCCCAGATGGCCACGGGCGCCCATGGAGCGGATGTAGACCCCAGGATCCAAGGCATGGCTCTGCATGCGGATGCGGTCGCCGAGGATGGCACCCCCCGAGTAGGGGGAGTTGGGATCGACCGCGATCACGGCCACGGTACGGTCACGACGGCGAAGGAGGGCCACAAGCGCATCGACCAAGGTCGACTTCCCGGTCCCGGGCGCACCGGTGAACCCCAGCACCTGGGGTCGTCGGAGTTCACCACCCAGCGTCGTCAGCAGATGGCGCACCGAGGGGTCGCGTTGCTCCACCAGCGTGATGGCCCGGGCCAGCCCGCGAACGTTGCCGCTCCGGAACTCGGCCACCAGATCCCGACGGCCGCTCACCGGGGCTCAGCCGATCCCAAGCCAGTGACGCCCGAAGTCGGAGCCCATGACCACCACCAAGCTCCCGGGCGCCGCCCCCACGGCCGGGGCGGCAGCGCTCGGCGCAGTCGAGGCGACCTCGGCCCCGAAGAAGCTCTGCAGCCAGGCGACGGTCTGGGGATACTTGCCGCCCGACTCGTCGTAGATCACGGTGCGGTCGCTGTGCTGGCCGCGCGCCGTCCCCGCCACCTGGAAGCCGAGCTGGCGCAGCACGTCAGCGGTCCGATCCTGGAGGTCGGTGAGGGAGTAGGTCGCGTTGACGAGCTCCACTGGCGCCCGCTCGTCAAGGACCTGGGTGGGCACGAAGATCCGGGAGAAGATGGCGTGCCACATCTGGTAGGTGGGGTCCTGGGTGCAGAGGACGTACTGGTCTGAGGGCCCGCAGCTGCCGCTTGAGCCGGGGCCGAAGTCGACCAGCAGGTTGGTGTTCGTGATCGCGAAGTGGCCGATGGAGCTGTTGGGGACGCTGCGCATGAACTCGTAGAGGGCGGTGATGTCGTTGAGGGTGAGGTCGGTCTGGAACTCGCCCTGGAGCTGGTTCATCAGGGTCGGCACCTTGGGGAGGGCATCGATCGACATCGCCTTCTGCTTGATGGCGGAGAGGATCATCTGCTGCCGCTTGGCGCGGGCGAAGTCGCTGGCCTGCTCTGGCTCGCTGGCGTGTCGGGAACGCGCGATCTCAAGCGCCTGCTCGCCGTTGACCGTGTAGGTGCCAGCGGGGAAGTGGATCCCGGAACCCGGCGGGCAGGGGTACCCCGGCGGGACCCCGTGGTTCAGGTACCCGTCGTGGTAGTCGGGGTAGTGGCAGTCGTCGAGCGGCGTGTCCATGTGCACGGTGATGCCTCCCAGGGTGTCCACGACGTCCCGGAAGGCCTTGAAGTCCACCGCCACATAGCGATCGAACCGGATCCCCGTGAGCCGGGTCACGGTGTCCTCGGCCAGGTGCCCGGGCCCGTCCTTGCCCTGGTATTGAGGGTACAGAGGACCGGTCCCGAAGGCCTTGGGCATGTTGGGGATCTCGAAGGCGGCGTTGATCTTCTCCTGGTCGGCGATCCCGCTCTGGTAGGCGTTGATCTGCACCCAGGTGTCCCGAGGGATGGAGATCTCCACCACCCGCTTGCTGGCCGGGTCGATGCTGACCGCCATGATGGTGTCGGTGAGGTAGGGCGCGTCGTTCTCGGACCCGCCGTAGCCGAGCGCCAAGATGTTGACCTGCTGACCGTGCTGGAGCTTGTAGGCGATCGACCCCGGCGGGGGCGCCACCTGGTTGCGGATCACATCCACCGGGTTGTTCAGGTTGGCCACGCTGTGCAGGAAGTCGAACACACGCGCGGTCCCATACCCGCCAACCAGCACGGCCAGCCCGATGGCCGCCAGCGCCATCCCAGCCAGCAGCTTTCGCCAGGGATGCCGCCGCGGCGGTGGGCCGGCCGGGTAGAGGCTGGTGGCCATCGGGCTGTGATTCTACGGATGCCCCGTGCCGGGCACGGCCCGGCCGAGGTCACCCCGACCCTGCCGAGGACGCGAGCAGGGGCCCCCGGCCGGGACAGCGGCCGAACCGGGCGCCAATGAGTCAGGCAATGTCGCCAATCCCAACAGTCCCTCCAGAGGTTCAACGTCCATAGGGCCACGACGGTTTCGGCGCCGGCGTCGTGGCCATGGGAGGAGACCTCAACCGCCCCTGGCAAAGGCGGCCAGGGCCACGACCAGGACGTACAGGATCTCAAGGCCCAGGAAGACGGTACCAACGCTGCCCAGGACCAGGCCAGCGACGGCCAGCCCCGAGCCAGCGAGCATCCCCTGGCTGGAGGCGATGCGCTGCCTCGAACGGCTACCGAGGACGATGGCGACGGGACCCAGGATCGCGCAGCAGAGGCAGCTCAGGATGCCGAGCACGAGCGCGGCGATGGCCTCGTTGTCGGTCGGCGCCGCCAGCGACGGGTAGGGGACGGGAGTGTAGGGCGGCGGGTAGGGGAAGGGACCGGGAGGCTGCCCAGGGGACGGTGGTGGGGATGGTGGCCCCTGCTCCTGGCCCGGGGGCTCGCCTCCCCCCGTGCTGCCGGGCGGCATCCATCCGTTGCTCACGGCCCCCCACTCCTCCGTCGCTCCTGCCGTCTCCGCGGCCGCCCCATCGACAGGCTCAGAACCAAGGCGGCCGTCTCACCATATCGAGGTCTCATGGCGCACGCCCTCCCACCGCCAGCGGCCCCAGCCATCCCTACTCGAGCAGTCGCCGTGCGATCACCACCCGTTGGATCTGGTTGGTCCCCTCGTAGATCTGCGTGATCTTGGCGTCACGCATCATGCGCTCGACCGGGTAGTCACGAATGTAGCCATAGCCGCCCAGGATCTGGACCGCGTCGGTGGTGACCTTCATCGCCATGTCGGAGGCGAACAGCTTGGCCATGGCGGCCACCTTGGTCAAGTCCGGAGCCGCCTCGTCGACCTTGGTCGCGGCCAGGTAGACCAGATGCCGGGCCGCCTCGATCTGGGTGGCCATGTCGGCCAGCATGAACTGGATGCCCTGGAAGGAGGCGATGGGTTGGCCGAACTGGCGACGCTCGGTGGCGTACCCAAGCGCGTACTGGAACGCCCCCTCGGCGATGCCCAGCGCCTGGGCGCCGATGCCCGGCCGTGAGCGATCGAGGACGGCGAGCGCGATCTTGAACCCGTACCCCTCGTCTCCGAGCCGGTTCTCAGCCGGCACCCGGACCTCGTCGAAGGCGAGGAGGGCGGTCGGTGAGCCCCGGATCCCCATCTTGTGCTCAAGCTTGAGCACCTGCCACGGGCTTCGCTCCCGCTCCAGGACGAAGGCGGTGATGCCACGAGCGCCGGCCTCGGGATCGGTCCTGGCGAAGACGACGAGGGTGTCGGCGATGTTGCCGTGGGTGCAGAAGACCTTGGTGCCGCTGAGCACGTACTCGTCGCCGTACCGCTTGGCGGTCGTCCGCAGGGAGGCGGCGTCTGACCCGGAGCCAGGCTCGGAGAGCGCATAGGCGCAGATCCGACCCTGCGCCAGCGGAGGGCAGAGACGCCGCTTCTGCTCCTCGGTCCCGGCGATCAGGATCGGGTAGGAGCCCAGCGCCTGGACGGCCAGGATCAGGGAGGAGGTGGCGCACGCCTTGGCGATCTCCTCCACCCCCATGCAGATGGTCACGCTGGAGCCGCTGATCCCGCCGTAGCGTTCCGGGAAGGGGATGGCCAGGACGCCGTTCTCCGCGAACAGCCTCTCGATGTCCTCCGGGTACTCCGCCTTCTCATCGATCTCAGCCGCCCGGGGCGCCACCTTGTCCTGCACGAGCTCACGAATCGTGTCCCGGATCGCCAGCTGCTCGTCGGAGAAGTTGAAGTCCATGGCCTGATTATCCAGGTGCCCTGGCCCTCCTGTCAGAGGAGCCGGCCCTTCGGCTCAACGTCGACGTCCCGAGCAGCTGACGGGCGATCACGACCCGCTGGACCTGGTTGGTGCCCTCGTAGATCTGCAGCGCCTTGGCGTCCCGGAAGTGGCGGCCGAACCCCTGCCCCTCTCCTGCCTCAGCGGTCACCTCCAGGGCGACGGAGGCCGCCTCCATGGCCAGGTCGGTGCAGAACAGCTTCGCCATCGATGCCTCCCGGGTGAAGGGCAAGCCAGCCGAGCATCGCCTCGCGGCGCGCTGGACCAGGCCCCGCCCCGCCTCCAGCTTGGTGGCCACGTCGGCCAGGGCCAGCGCTGCCTCCCGGCCGGCCTCGCCCCGGGCCCGTGCCCATTCCAGCGCCTCGCCGAGCGCGGCACGCGCGATCCCCAGCGCCTGAGCGGAGATGCCGATGCGTCCCGAGTCCAGCGAGCGCATGGCGACCTCGAAGCCCCGTCCCTGGACATGGAGGAGGTTGGCGGCCGGAACCCGAACCTCATCCAGGACCAGCTCCCCGGTCGGGGAGCCGTGCAGCCCCATCTTCTCGAAGACCTGGCCCACCCGCAGCCCAGGGCTATCGGCGGGCACCAGGAAGGCGCTGAGGCCACGGGCGCCGGGCGCCTCGCCTGTGCGGGCGAAGACCACGTAGAGCCCCGCCTCTCCGACGTTGGTGATGAACACCTTGGTCCCGGTCAGCACCCACTCGTGCCCCCGACGCCGGGCTGTCGCCCGCAACGAGGCCGCATCCGAGCCCGCGCCCGGCTCAGTCAACGCGAACGCGCCCAGGACCTCCCCCCGGGCCAGTCGAGGGAGCCAGACGCGGCGTTGCTCCTCGCTCCCAAAGCGCAGGATCGGCTCGGTCGCCACCGACCCATGCACGTCGACGATGACCGCGGTGCTAGCGCAGGCCTCGGCGAGCTCCTCGATGCAGGCAGCAAAGCACGCATGGTCGAGCCCCATGCCGCCGTACGCGGGTGGCACCAGGATGCCCATGAGCCCCAGCCTGGCCGCCTCCTCCAGGATGGCACGCGGGAACTGGCGCTCGCGGTCGACCTGGGCCGCCCGAGGGCGCACCACCTCTTGGGCGAACTCCCGCACCAGAGCTCGGAAGCTGGGGCCGCCCGACATGCTGCACCTAAAATACTTCTCCAACTCATGGATGCAGGGTCACGGTACCTGGAGGGGACGACGGTCGGGAGCGGGCGCGACATCATCGGGGTCCGGCGGGATCGCATCGCCGCCATCATCGAGCAAGGCAAGGAGATCATCGCTCGAGCCAAGCAGGAGCGCATCCTCCCCGAGACCATCACTGGCCCCACCGCCGCCCTCCTGGTCACCATCGCCGGCTACGGCGAGCCCCTGAGCGAGGGTCAGTGGCGAGAGCTGGCTGGGGTGGTGGGCGGGATCATGCGCGATCCCTCCTACGCCGACCTCGCCCGCCTCCGCACCCTGATCACCACCGAGCAGTTCCAGAACGTGGCTCGCAACGCCGGCTACTCACGGTTCATCCGACGGTTGGATGATGGCCGCTGGGTGTGCGAGCTGACCCCCAAGCTTGAAGACCTGCCGGACGAGTGACCGCTCGTCCGCTCCTCACCCGCACCCCAGCTCGCGTGCGATCAGCAACCGTTGGACCTCGGAGGTCCCCTCCCCGATCTCGTTGACCTTGACGTTCCGCCAGTACCGAGCCACCGGGTAGTCCTCGATGAACCCGTAGCCGCCATGGATCTGGACCGCCTGGTCGGCAGCTCGCTTGGAAGCCTCGGAGGCGAAGAGCTTGGCCATGGCCGCCAGTTTCCGCACCTCGCCGGTAGTTCGGCCCTGGTTCCGCTGATAGGCGACCGCGGCCCGGTAGGTCATCGTGCGTGCCAGCTCCACCTCGGTGGCCATGTCGGCCAGCTTGAACTGGATGGCCTGCAGGCGCGAGAGGCGCTGCCCGAAGGCCGTGCGCTCCGAGGCGTAGGCGAGGGAGGCGTCGAGGCAGGCCTGGGCGAGCCCCACGCAGAGCGCGGCGATGGCGATCCGCCCTCCGACGAGGGTGTGGAGGAACTGCTGCAGGCCCTCCCCGCGCCGGCCGAGCAGGCTCCCCTCCGGCACCCGGCAACCGTCGAAGGCCAGGGGATGGGTGTCGGAGCAGCGCCACCCGAGCTTCCGGTAGGCTGGCAGCACCTCGTAGCCGGGGGTGTCCCTGGGGACCAGGATGGCGCTGATCTCGGGATGACCGTCGTGGGGGCGCTCGCCGGTGACGGCGCTGATGGTGACCCCGGCCGAGATGTCGGTGCCGGCGTTGGTGATGAATTGCTTGGCCCCGTGGATCACCCACTCCCCATCGCTGAGCCGGGCCCGCGTCCGGATGGCAGCGGCGTCCGAGCCGGCTTGGGGCTCGGTCAGGCCGAAGGCCCAGAGACGTCGCCCGGCCACGAGATCGGGAAGCCAGCGCTCCTTCTGCTCCCGGCTCCCGAACTCGTGGATGGGAGCCGCCCCCAGCGACACGGCCGCCTCCAGCGTGATCCCCACCCCCGCATCGGCACGCGAGATCTCCTCGACCGCGATGCAGTAGGACAGGAAGTCGGCGCCCGCCCCGCCCCACTCCTCGGGAAAAGGAAGGCCGAAGAGCCCCATCTCCCCCATCTGACGCACGATCTCGTAGGGAAAGCGTCCCTCCCGATCCAGGTCGGCTGCGGCGGGGGCAACCACCTCGCGGGCGAACTCCTGACAGAGGTCACGAACCGCCCGCTGCTCCTCGCTCAGCTCGAAGTCCACCGCGAGACCATGCTACCCGCCCGCCTGGGACCCGGCCGCTGGGGACCGGGCAGCGCGTCGCGATCCCCTCTCAGTTGGGCAGCACGGTCAGCTTGAGTCCCCAGCTCACGGCCATCACCGCGCCCGCGACGAGCAGGGCAGGTCGCACCCAGCGTTCGGGGACCCGGACGCGGAGATCGCGATTGGTGAGCACGGCCAGGGTGAGGGCCAGCACCGTCGCCACCGTGGCGACAAAGAGGAACGGCCCCAGCGGGTACAGGGCCAAGGAACGGCCGAGGTCTCCCCGCCAGAGGTACGCGAAGGAGCGGGTCCCGCCGCAGAGCGGGCAGGGATGGCCAGTCAGGAGCAGAAACGGGCAACGGGGGAGCGTGGCGTGAAGCGCCTGCAGGTCCCAGAAGAAGCGGGTGTAGGCCAGCCACGCCCCCAACCCCGCGAGCACGAGCAAGTTGCGCCGACGCACCCCCGGTCCGGCGGGGAACATGGCGACCTGGGGCCCGCTCGCCCCCACCCCGATCTCGATCACTCCGACCCCGTGACGGCCGCTGGCCATCTACGCCCAGCATCGCGCGCGGCCTCGTCCGGGAGGCTCAGCCTATCGACGGCGAGGATCCCGGACGCGGACCGGCACGCGGACCTCGGCGAGGCGGGCCCGTCGCGCCCAGACGGTCACGACCAGCACCGCCAGGCCAGCCACGATCGGCGCCAGAGTCAAGTAGGCGGCCACGTCATCCAGCATATCCGTCCAACACCCTGCCCGTCGCGGATCTGACCGTTGCCAGCGTTTGGTTAGAGCTTTGTCAGCATCTCGACGATCTGGTCGGTGGTCTCGGCCACGGCCACCCCAGCCGACCGGAACGCCTCCTCCTTGCTCCGGGCGGTGCCGCGGTCGCCGGAGACGATCGCGCCCGCATGCCCCATCCGCTTCCCTTCGGGGGCGGTGCGTCCAGAGATGAAGGCGACCACCTTGAGGCGTGTCCCGCGGGCCAGGAGCTCGGCGGCTCGCTCCTCGTCCGAGCCTCCGATCTCACCGATGACGACCAGGTGCGTGGTCTGGTCGTCGCCCTCGAAGAGCTGGATCACGTCCGAGAACGAGAGGCCGAGCACCGGGTCACCGCCGATGCCGACGATGGTCGACTGGCCGAGGCCAGCGGCGGTCAGGGCCGCCATGGTCTCGTAGGTGAGGGTGCCACTGCGGGACACGATGCCGACCGGCCCCGGCCGGCTGAACCGCTGGGGGATGATGCCGATCTTCGCCGCACCCGGGGTGAGCACGCCGGGGCAGTTGGGGCCCACCAGCCTCGCCTCCGGGTAGCAGCGCATGAAGTCCTTGACCCGGATCATGTCCTGGACCGGGATGCCCTCCGTGATGCAGACCACCAGGGTGATCCCTGCCGCGACCGCCTCCATGATGGCGTCAGCCGCGAACGCCGGCGGGACGAAGATGCCGCTGGCGGTGGCCCCCGTCTCCCGGACCGCCTGAGCCACGGTGGCGAAGACGGGCACGCCCAGGTGGGTGGTGCCGGCTCGGCTCGGGCTGACCCCGCCCACGAGCCGGGTGCCCATGGCCTGCATCTGCTGGGCGTGGAAGGTACCCTCTCGACCCGTGATGCCCTGGACGATGACAGGGGTGTCAGCGTGTAGCAGGATGGCCATCTAACGCGTCAACTCCACGATCTTCTTCGCCGCCTCCCAGCCGTTTGCGCCAGGGACGATGCCGTGCTGCTCCAGGATGGCCCGGCCCTCCTCCTCGTTGGTCCCCGAGAGCCGCACGACCAGCGGGAGGCGCAGGCCCAGCCGGTCGCGAGCGCTGACCAGGCCGCGGGCCACCTCGTCGCCCCGGGTGATGCCGCCGAACACGTTGATCAGGATCCCCTTGACCTTGGGGTTCATCAGGATGACGGCCAGCGCGTTCTCGACCACCTCGGCCCGCGCCCCGCCCCCGATGTCGCAGAAGTTGGCCGCCCGGCCCCCTGCCCGGGCGACGAGGTCGAGGGTCCCCATGCAGAGCCCGGCCCCGTTGCCGATGACGCCGATCTCGCCGTCCAAGGACACGTAGGTCAGGCTGCGACGCTTGGCCTCCACCTCCAGCGGGTCGCCTTCAAGCACAGGAGCGTACCGCTCCTCCAGGTCGCGGTGGCGGAAGGCGGCGTTCTCGTCCGTCTCCAGCTTGGCGTCGCCGGCCATGATCCGCCCCTCGGCGGTGACCACCAGAGGGTTGATCTCGGCGGTGACCGCGTCGTACTCGGGGACGGCGCGGTACAGCCGCTTGATCACCGGCGCCAGCTCGCGGGCTCGATCCCCCAGCCCCGCCTCCCAGATCAGCTGGTTGATCTCGAAGTCGAGCGGCCCCCGCCAGGGGTTGGGATGGAGCCGGGCGATCGCCGAGGGCGTCTCCTGGGCCACCTGCTCGATGTCCACCCCCCCTCGGGCCGACAGCATCAAGATGTTGGCCCGAGCGTCGCGGTCGACGGTGAGACCGACGTAGATCTCGCGCTCGATCTCAAGCGCCGCCTCGCAGTAGACCAGCGGGACCCGATGGCCTTTGATGTCCATGCCGATGATCCGAGCGGCCGCGGCCCGCGCCTCCTCAGGGGTCCGGGCCACCACGACGCCCCCCGCCTTGCCCCGACCGCCCACCGGCACCTGGGCCTTGACGGCGACCGCCCCAAGTTCCGCGCACGCCTGGGCGGCCTCCTCGGGCGTGCGGGCGACCTGCCCCGCCGGGATCGGGATCCCGAGTGAGGCCAGCAGCTCCTTCGCCTGGTACTCAAGCAGCTTCATAGACGGGAGAAGGGTAGAGCTTTCCGGGGCGCCGGCGCGGCGTCCCCGGAGAGGGCGCCCCCGCCCAACCACGCCCGGCCAGCGGCCACGACGGCCCGCGCGCCGGCCAGAAGGGCCCAGGTCGGCCGGCATCCGATCACAAGGGGATGTTGCCGTGCCAGCGTGGAGGCCGCGTCCGCTCCTTGCGCAGGGCCAGCCGCAGCGCCCGGATCAGGGCCGGACGGGTCTGGGCGGGCTCGATCACCTCGTCCAGGTAGCCACGTCCCGCTGCCACGTAGGGGTTGGCGAAGCGATCGGTGTAGTCAGCCACCAGCTCCGCTCGCCGGGCGGCCGGGTCCTCGGCGGCCTCAAGCTGACGCCGGAAGATGATGTTGACCGCCCCCTCCGGCCCCATGACCGCGACCTCGGCCGTGGGCCAGGCAGCGTTGTAGTCGGCCCGGATGTGCTTGGAGCACATGACGCAGTAGGCGCCACCGTACGCCTTGCGCGTGATCACGGTCAGCTTGGGCACCGTCGCCTCGCAGAAGGCGTAGAGGAGCTTGGCCCCGTGCCGGATGATGCCTCCCAACTCCTGCTGGGTGCCGGGCAGGAAGCCGGGCACATCCTCGAACACGACCAAGGGAAGGTTGAAGGCATCGCAGAAGCGCACGAACCGCGCCCCCTTGACCGAGGCATCGATGTCGAGGGCGCCGGCCATGATCGCAGGCTGGTTGGCGACGACCCCCACGGGATGGCCATCGAGCCGAGCGAACCCGACCACCAGGTTCATGGCGTGGAACGGCTGGACCTCGAGGAAGTCACCGTCGTCCACCACCCGGCGGATGACCTCCTTCATGTCGTACGGCTCCTTGGGGGAGTCAGGCACGATCGTGGAGAGTCCGGGGTCGGCCCGGGTGGGCGAATCGGTGGCCGCCCCTCGGGGCGGTGGCTCGGCCGAGCTTTGCGGGAGGAAGGAGAGCAGCCGACGGGTTTGGGCGAAGCACTCCTCCTCGGTCTGGGCCAGAAAGTGAGCCACCCCTGACTTCACGTTGTGGACCTCGGCCCCTCCCAGCTCCTCGAAGGTGACCTCCTCCCCGGTGGTCACCCGGATCACCTCGGGGCCGGTGATGAACATGTAGCCGATCCCATGGACCATGAAGATGAAGTCGGTCATGGCCGGCGAGTAGACTGCCCCCCCGGTGCACGGGCCGAGGACGAGGCTGAGCTGCGGCACCACCCCGCTCGACTGCACGTTGCGCCAGAAGATCTCTGCGTAGCCTGCCAGTGAGACGACCCCCTCCTGGATGCGGGCCCCACCCGAGTCGTTGATACCGATGATCGGAACCCGGCTCTCGTAGGCCAGGTCCATCAGCTTGCAGACCTTCTCGGCGAAGACCTCGCCCAGCGAGCCGCCGAACACGGCCGCGTCGTGGCTGAAGACGGCGACCTCGCGCCCCTCGATCCGGGCCAGCCCCGTCACCACCCCGTCGCCGTAGGGCCGGCGGGAGGAGAGGTCGAACATCCGCGATCGGTGGCGAACGAACAGGTCGAGCTCCTGGAAGGAGCCACGGTCGACGAGGCGCTGGATGCGCTCGCGGGCGGTGAGCTTCCCCCTGGCGTGCTGACGCCGCACCCCCTCGGCGTCACCGTGCCTGGCCTCGTACCGACGTTGCCGGAGGCGGTTGATGGGGTCGACCGGATGTCTGGCTGCGTCGCTCATATCGAGCACCTACGGTAGGGCACGCCCGGGGGCTGGCATCGGCCGACCGGCCACCCCGACCGACGAGGGCAGCGGCGGCCGCTCAGCTCAGGTCGGGCGGCCGATACTCGCCGAAGACCTTGCGCAGGCGGTCGCAGCACTCCCCGATGGTGGCATAGGCGGCAAGCGCCTCTTTCAGGGGATACATGAGGTTCTCGCTCCCGCGGGCAGCCTCCTCCAACCGATCCAGGCACCTGGCCACGGCCGCATTGTCGCGCTCCGCCCGAAGGCGACGCAGTGCCTCGATCTGGGCCTCCTGCTGGTGGGGGCCGATGCGCGTGATCTCGACCCGATCGAAGGAGTCGGTCTGGTAGCGGTTCACCCCCACCACGACCTGCTCCCCGGACTCGATCCGACGCTGCTTGCGGTAGGCCGACTCGGCGATCCGTCGTTGCATCCAGCCGGACTCGATCGCGGCCACCGCACCGCCCAGCTCGTCGATCTCGGCCATGATGCGCTGGGCTTCCTCCTCGACCCGATCGGTCAAGGCCTCGACGTAGTAGGAGCCACCGAGGGGGTCGGCCACGGCCGGGATGCCGCTCTCATGGGCGATGATCTGCTGGGTGCGAAGCGCCAGCTCGGCCGCCGCCTGCGACGGCAGCCCAAGGGCCTCGTCGTAGGCGTTGGTGTGCAGGGACTGGGTCCCGCCCAGCACCGCGCTGAGGGCCTCGAGCGCGGTCCGAACGACGTTGTTCAGCGGCTGCTGGGCGGTGAGCGTGACCCCACCGGTCTGGGTGTGGAAGCGGAGCATCCAGGAGCGGGGATCCCTGGCCCCGAATCGATCGCGCATGATCCGGGCCCACATGCGTCGGGCGGCCCGAAACTTCGCCACCTCCTCGAAGAAGTCCATGTGGCAGGCGAAGAAGAACGAGAGGCGAGGGGCGAGCTCGTCCACGCGAAGCCCGGCGGCCAGGGCCGCCTCCACGTAGGCCACGGCGTCGCTGAGGGTGAAGGCCACCTCCTCGGCGGCGGTGGCACCGGCCTCGCGGATGTGGTAGCCGCTGATCGAGATCGTGTTCCAGGCCGGCAGGTGCTGGCGGCAGTAGGCGAACAGGTCCGTGGTCAGGCGCATCGAGGGCTGGGGCGGGAAGATGTAGGTCCCCCGGGCCGCGTACTCCTTCAGGATGTCGTTCTGGACCGTGCCCCGAATCCGCTCCGGCGGGCATCCCTGACCCTCCGCCACGAGCTGGTAGAGGAGCAGGAGCATGGGGGCGGTGGCGTTGATGGTCATGGAGGTGGAGACCTCGTCGATGGGTAACCCCTCCAGGAGCACCTCCATGTCTCGCAGGGAATCGATGGCCACCCCCACCTTCCCCACCTCGCCGTGGGCCATCGGGTGGTCGGAGTCGTACCCGATCTGGGTGGGCAGGTCGAAGGCCACCGAGAGGCCGGTCTGACCCTGCTCGAGCAGGAAGCGGTAGCGGCGGTTCGACTCCGCCGCGGTGCCGAAGCCCGCGTATTGGCGCATGGTCCAAAGCCGCCCCCGATACATGTCCGGGCGGATGCCACGGGTGAACGGGAACTCACCCGGAGGGGGCTCCTCGGCACCAGCGTCGGCGGCGCGGTAGACGGGCTTCAGCTCCAGGCCGCTCTCGTTCACGACCCTCCTCTCCCGGCCGTCTTCAGTCGGCATGGGCCTCCAGCTCCGTCAGCACCCCGAGGGTGCTCCGTGGGTGCAGGAACGCCACCCGGGTCCGACCTCCGCCACCGGGCCGGGGGCGCTCGTCCACGCTCTCCAGGCCGGCCGCTCGCGCCCGCTCCAGGGCCGAGGCGACCTCCTCGACCTCATAGGCGATGTGGTGCAGGCCGGGACCGCGCTTGGCCAGGAAACGGGCCACCGGCGACTCCTCATCCAGCGGCTGCATCAGCTCGATCTCCAGGTCCCCGGCCCGGAAGGAGGCGACCTCGATCCGATCCGCCTCTGCCACCCAGCGACGGCTCAGGGGCAGGCCGAGCACCTCGCCATACAGGGTGATCGCGGCCTCCAGGTCCGCGACCGCCACGCCCAGGTGTGAGACGCGGCGGACCAGTGGGGGGGTGTCACGGCCGGGAGGGGCCGCACCACCTGCACCCGCGACCGCAGAGGCCGGTTCGGCGGTCGTAGGTCGGACGGGCTGCGAGTTGCCGTCGGACGTGGTGGGGATGGACGCCATCGTTCCTCCTCACAGAGATGCTCCTCACGAGTCCTGCCTCTCGTACTCATACCAGCCCCTGCCGGTCTTCCGTCCCAGGTTCCCAGCTCGTACCTTGGCCTCCAGGGACGGCGAGGGCCGGTAGCGAGGATCCCCCGTGGCTCGGTACATCTGTAGGCGAGCGTTGTAGGTGACGTCGAGGCCGGTCAGGTCGCCGAGCCGGAACGGTCCCAGCGGCCAGCCCAGCCCCTTCTCCACCGCCAGGTCGATGTCCTTGAAGGAGGCCACGCCAGCATCCAGGAGCCGGTAGGCCTCCTGCGTGGCCATGTGCAGGATGCGGTTGACGATGAACCCATCGATCTCCTTACGGAGCAGGACCGGCGTCCGGCCCATGGCCCGCGCCGCGGCGAGGGCTCGGGCCACGGTCGACTCCGAGGTCTGAGGACCCTTGACGATCTCGACCAGGTCCATTACCAGCGGGGGGTAGAAGAAGTGCATGTTGCAGCAGCGGTCGGGCCGTCCCGAGACGTCCGCCAGCCGGGAGATACCGATGGTCGAAGAGTTGCTGGCCAGGATCGCCGGCTCGGGGGCGAGGCGCCCCAGGTCGGCGAAGACCGACCGCTTGACCGCCAGGTCCTCGACCACGGCCTCGATCACGAGGTCGGCGTCCGAGACCGCCTCACCCAGGTCGGCCGCAGGTCGCACCCGGGCCAGCGCCGCCTCCATCTCCTCGACCGACATCCGCCCTCGCTCCACCCGCCGACGGAGCCACGAGCGATTGGAGTCCAGGCCACGCTGGAGCTGCTCGCGACTGAGGTCGTGGATCCGTACCGCCAGCCCGTGCAGCCCGGCTTGTTGGGCGATCTGAGAGCCCATCGAGCCCGCACCGATCACTGCCAGCCGGGGAAGGCCCTCCTTGCCGCGCCCGTCGAGGTCCCGGCTCGGGATCGGCTCAGCCATCCCAGCGCCCTCGGGCGCGTAGCTCCCTCGGCCCACGATCACCATCCGTCGCCCATCGCATCGGCCATCACCTCCTGGTTGGATGCCCTGGGCCGAGCTCAAGATTCCCTCGCTCGCGCCCCCTGGCCGGGCCTAATCTACGCGTCATGGGCTGGAACCTCGCCGTCATGCTGCGCGAGTCGGCACGAGCCAAGCCGGGCAAGCCGGCGGTGATCCTCGACCAGTCGCGGCTGACCTACGCTGAGCTGGACCTGCTCTCCGACCGGCTGGCGGCAGGCCTGCGCGGCGCCGAGATCAGACCGGGGGATCGGGTCGCGCTCATGCTTCCCAACGTCCCCCAGTTCCCCATCGCCTACTACGGGATCCTGAAGTCGGGGGCGGTGGTCGTGCCCCTCAACGTGCTCCTGAAAGGCCCGGAGGTCGCCTATCACCTCCGCGACAGCGAGCCTCGGCTCCTGATCGCCTGGCAGGACTTCGCGTCCGAGGCCATGAGGGGCGCCGCCGAGGTCGGGAACGTGCCCGTCTACGTGGCGGGACCCCCGGGCAGCACCCCCCCGGAGGGCGCCCACCATCTGGCCGAGCTGATGGGAACGGCGCCCTTCGACATGGTCGAGACCCGGCCGGAGGACACGGCCGTCATCCTCTACACCTCGGGCACCACCGGACGCCCCAAGGGCGCGGAACTCACCCACTTCAACCTCTTCATGTGCTGCGAGGTGGGCGCCAACCGCATCGTCCAGCTGCACGACGACGACGTCTCCCTGGCCGTGCTGCCGCTCTTTCACTCCTTCGGTCAGAGCAACGTCATGAACGCCAGCGTCTATGCCGCCGGCACCATCACCCTGGTCCCTCGCTTCGAGGCCAGCAAGGTCCTGGAGGTCATCCAGCGCGACCGGGTGACGATCTTCGCGGGCGTGCCCACCATGTTCTTCGCCCTTCTTCACCACCCGGAGGCGGACCGTTACGACACCTCCAGCCTCCGCCTCTGCTTCTCGGGTGGGGCCTCCATGCCGGGGGAGGTCATGAAGGCCTTCGAGGATCGCTTCGGCGTCACCATCCTGGAGGGCTACGGGCTCTCCGAGACCTCGCCCACCGCCAGCGCCAACCGCAGCCGCGAGGATCGGCGCTTCCTCAGCGTGGGGAAGCCGATCTGGGGGGTGGAGATGCGCGTGGTCGACGACCAGGACCGGCCTCTCCCGGCCGGCCCCGACCACGTTGGGGAGATCGTGATCCGCGGCCACAACGTGATGAAGGGGTACTTCCGCAACCCGGAGGCGACCGCCGAGGTCATGCGCAACGGCTGGTTCCACACCGGGGACATGGGGTACGCCGACGAGGACGGCTTCTTCTACATCGTGGATCGCAAGAAGGAGCTCATCATCCGAGGCGGCTTCAACGTCTATCCGCGTGAGGTCGAGGAAGTGCTGTACGCCCACCCGGCGGTGGCCGCGGCAGCGGTCGTGCCCCTGCCCGACGAGCGCTTGGGGGAGGAGGTCCGAGCCGTGGTCCAGCTCGCCCCGGGCCAACAGGCGACCGCCGAGGAGCTGATCGCCTTCTGCCGGGACCGGCTCGCGGCCTACAAATGCCCACGGGTCGTGGACTTCGTCGACCAACTGCCCATCGGCCCCACCGGCAAGGTCCTGAAGCGCGAGCTGATCGAGCAGGCACGGAGCGTCACCCGGTCGTAGACGTCGCCTGGAGCCGGGACGGCCGTGGTCCTGGCCAAGCCGGCCGAGGACGAGGTCACCCGACCAGGACCGTTGCCGCAGAGAGAGCAATAGCGCTCAAGCGGCACCCCTCACGGGGTTCCCCTCGCGGGGCGCCCCACGGAGTGGCTTCGCGGGGACCCCTCGCGGGGCTCGCGCTTCCTCGCCGCGGGCCCGGGAGGCCCGGGTCCGACCAGGGACCCCACGAAGGGGCGCCCCATCGGGACCCGTCCCGATGGGACCCCCAGCCGGTCTTGTCGCGCAGCTGCCGCCGGACCTCGGCCAGGGCGGCGTCGGCAAGCCCCCTTCGCCGCGCCCTGGCCCCGGGCAACCCCTGCTGGCGCAGCATCCCGGTCACGTCCAGCCCCTCCCCCGCGA
>DATGLL010000019.1:0-13711 GCA_035294145.1 Candidatus Dormiibacterota bacterium
GGTCGCCGGGTCGGGGGCGCCCCACGAAGCTGGCTTCGTGGGGACCCGGTCGGCTTGCCGAGGGGCAAGCGCAAGGGCCGAGCCCCGGACCGCTGCCCCTTCGGCACCGGGGTGATTCGGGTCGAGCCCGACCGCCGCCACCTCACCCTGGCCAAGATCGGGACCGTGCGCACGTGCGAGCGCCCCCGCCGGCGGGAGCGGCTGGTTCGTCTGGGCCGGGCGCGGATCCTCGCCGCCACCCTGAACCGGGTCGGGGAGCGCTCTGGTGGTCTTGCGGGTCGAGCTCCAGCGGCCGCAGGGGTGCCCCACGAGGGTTCCCCATCGGAGCACGCTCCGATGGGGTCCCCAGGCTGGCCTCGTGGGGACCCGGTGAGACCCGGGCCTCCCGGGCACGCGGCGGGGAAGCGCGAAGCCCGCGAGGGCAACCCCGTGAGGGGTGCCGCATGAGACGATCGCTTACTCAGCGGCAACGGACATCCTCCCCCTGCCCAAGCCGCACGTCGTCGAGGAACGAGCGGGCGTCGCCGGTGGCAGCGGCAGCAATCCGCGATCGCCACCGTCACCACGCTCCGGCCTGGGCCCAGAGCCAGGCGAGGACGAGCCTCAGTGGAAGAGCATGCCTGGGGGCAGCGGGGAAGGGCGGCCGTGGCGGGAGCGGGGGGCCGAAAGCCGTTGTCGCTGAGTGATCAATCGTCATCAGGCGGCATCCCTCATGGGGTCGCCCTCGCGAGGTCCCCCATCGGAACCGGTTCCGATGGGGTCCCCAAGCGGGCTTCGTGGGGCACCCCTGGATGCTGCCATCGCCCGGGCCGCGCGATGGGCGGCCGAGCGCCGCCCGGAGAGCTGGGCGAGGCGGTCTCGGTGCTCGACCACGATGGGGACCGCGGACGGATCGCGCACCAAGGCCAGCAACCTCCAACCTCTCCCGTTCCGCTCAGTGCCGATCTCCCTCCCCACCTCACTGACCGCACCCCCGTGCCCGGCGGCCCAGGCGCTCCCCCGCGCCCCCGCCGGTCCACGTCGGCCGCGGGATCGGTCAAGAGACCGCGGGCGTCCACGGCCGCCCTCCCCGCGGTCGTGTTGCGCCGTTCCCGAGATCGGCCAGCCGACCCTCGGTGCCGGGAGCGGCGACTGAGCGGTCTCGGGCCGGCGAAGGGTTGTGAATCACCGGGGCTCGTCCATGACCGCTCCATGGCCAGCCGCCCCCTCGCTGCGCCGCTGGGCGGGAGGCGGGACGTGGCGGCGATGGAACCGTGGCGGCGGATGAGAGAGGATCAGGTGGAGGAGCAGCCGGGCTAGCCGAGCCAGGCTACGAAGGTACGCGACCGGGCAGGAGTGGGCGCCAGGGGGAAGGACGTCCTCCTGGCCGGCGTGCCCCCACCCGGGCGCGCCACCACCGGCTCGATGCCCTGGTGGGCGGTGAGGGACTCGAACCCCCTGCCTCCTCGGTGTAAGCGAGGCGCTCTGACCAGATGAGCTAACCGCCCGAGCCCCGGATCAGTCTACTGGCCGCCTTGCAGCAGCTCCAACGCCTGCAGGAGTTGGGTGTCCTCCCCGTATCCACGTTGGGGCTGAACCACGTCGAACATATCCTGGGGCATTGGGAGCGTCACCGGCACGTCCGGCGTCAGGCCCCGCCCCTGGATGGACTGCCCATTGGGCAGGTACCAGTGGGCGACGGTGAGGTGAAGGTCGCCACCGTTCGCGAGCGGATAGTCCTCCTGCACGGAGCCCTTGCCGAAGGTCCTGGTCCCCACCAATCGGGCCCGATGGTGAGCTTGGAGCGAGCCAGCTACGATCTCGGCCGCCGATGCCGTGTCGCCGTCCACCAGCACCACCAGCGGAACATCAGCGGCAGGATGACTGCCGCTCACCTCGGTTCGGATGGTCTCCCCGTCTCGGCTGCGCTGTTCCACGACTTCACCGCTGCGGATGAACCGGCTGACGACCGCCACCGCCGCCTCGACGTAGCCCCCACCGTTCCCCCGCAGGTCGAGGATCACCCCCCGGGCGCCGGGAAGGCCGTCCTTGAGACGCTGATCGAACTCGCGCTCGGTGCTGTCGCCGAAGTCGTAGATGCGCAGGTAGAGGACGTCACCGGCAAGACGCGTCGACTCGACCGTAGGGCTTCGGAAGTTCCTCCGGGTGACGGTGACCTCGTGCTCGACCCCCCCTCGACTGATGGTGAGGGTGACCTGGGAGCCCACGGGGCCGCGGATCAGGGCCGAGGCCCGGTCAGGGGTAAGACCGTGGAGGTCGGTGTTGCCGACGCGAAGGATCACGTCCCCGGCCTCAAGACCAGCGAGCACGGCCGGCGAGCCGGGGAGCAGCCCGGTGACCACGGGGTAGCCGCCCTGGAAGGTCACGTAGATGCCCACCATCCCGCCGTAGCGACCGGCGTAGAAGGCCTGCTGCTGGCGGTACTGTTGCGGGTCGAGATAGCGGCTGTAAGGGTCCCCCAACGAACTGACCATGGCCCCGATGCTGGCCCCGGACAGCTTGCGAGGGCTCACATGGGGATCGTAGTAGTCGGATCGGATCAGCTGGTACGCCTGGTTCAGCGACGTCCGGTCGGCGGTACCTGGCAGGCTGGGGAGCCAGGTGAGAAGCTCGGGGTCGGATTGCTCGACGCTGGCGCCGGCCCCGAAGGAGATCGCCAGCAGGGCCAGAACGCCGGCACCGAGCAGGACACGACGCAGGGTGCTCACGAGAGATAGCTAAGCGGATTCCAGCCCAGGTCGGTCGGCGCCATCCCTCAGGCAGCCTCGCGGCGAGGCTCAGGTAGGGACGGCAGGGGCTGGAGCCCATGCGGGACGGGGTCGAACCCGCCACGTCTTGGTGAGCCCCCAGGTCGCCAGCCACCGCCCCGGGGCATCGCGGCGGTCAGATCCTGACGAACCGACGCACGCTCACGTAGCTCCCCACCACCCCCAAGAAGGCACCGGCCACGAGCAGGTCCTTGCCCAGGGTGCTCACGAAACTCGGATCGTAGGAAAGCGGCAGGAAGAAGAGAGCGGTCTGGAAGGTGACGACAAAGGGCCGGTAGGCGAGGACGAGCACGGCCAGCGCCAGGGCCGAGGCGAGCACCCCGGTCAGCAGCCCCTCAAGGAGGAAGGGCCAGCGCACGAACCACTCACTGGCCCCCACCAGCCTCATGACCTCGATGTCCTGCCGGCGGTGGTAGACGGCAGTCCGGATGCTGTTCATCACGATCACGACCGACACCAGCGTCAGCACGGCGAGCATGCCCAGGCCGGCGATCGTGAGCCAGCGAGAGAGTGTGAGCATGTTGTCGATGAAGTCGCCCTCGTAGTCGGTGGGATTGCTGCGGTCCACGCCGCGCCAGCGCCGGGCCATGGCATCGACCTCGCGCACGTGGCTCAGGCCGGTAACCCGGACCTCGATCTTGGCCGGCATGGGATTCCCCTGGAGCTGCTGGATCAACGCCTGGTTGCGCGGATCCTCGGCGAAGCGCCGCAGCTCCTGGTCCTTGGTCAGGAAGCGAACGCTCACCACCTCTGGACGGGCTCGGAGCTGTGCCTCGAAGTCGTACACGCTTGACAGCGGGGTGCCGTCGGCCACGCTCACGTCGATGACACTGATCCGTTGCTCGTAGCCCTGGAGGACCCGAGCGAAGGAGTGGCCGAGCAGCAGGCAGGCACCGGCCAAGATGAGCATGAGCGTGATCGAGAGCACCGCGGCCAGGCTGACCCCGGCGTTGCGCCAGAAATTCTGCCAGGCGCTGTTAAGCGCGAAGAGCAGATGGCGGAGCGGCCTCATGGTAGGTGGCGAAGGGGCTGTCTCTGACCACACGGCCGGCGTCAAGCGCCACCACGCGGCGACGCATGGCGTCGACGATGTCACGGTTGTGGGTAGCCATCAGCACGGTGGAGCCGCTGGCGTTGATCCGCACGAGGATCTCCATGATCTCCCAGGCGGTGCCGGGGTCGAGGTTGCCGGTGGGCTCGTCGGCCACCAGCAGGCGAGGGCCATGCACCAGCGCCCGCGCGATCGCCACCCGCTGCTGCTCCCCACCCGAGAGCTCGCACGGGTAGCGATCCCGCTCCTGGGCAAGCCCCACGACCTCCAGGGCCTCGCCGACCCGCCTCGCGATGTTGCGTCGGGACTCGCCCAGCACCCTCAGGGCGAAGGCCACGTTCTCGTACGCGCTCAGGCGCGGCAGCAGCTTGTAGTCTTGGAAGACGAGCCCCACCTGCCGGCGCAGGGAGGGAAGGCGGTTGCGAGGCAGCCCGCCCACCTCGAGACCGTGGACGTACACCTCCCCCCGGGTCGGCCGCTCCTCGCGGATCAGGAGCCGAACCAGGCTGGACTTCCCCGCCCCCGAAGGCCCCACAAGGAACACGAAGTCGCCCTCCGGGATGTCGAAGGTGACGTCCTTGAGCGCCTCGGTCCCGTTCGGATACCGCATCCAAACGTGTCGAAAGCTGACGATGTCCATGATGTGTGCCAGACGCAGGCCGATGTCCTGGTGCGACCGTCACGCCGCCGCTAGGCCATGCCTCGCCGACTATAGTCAGGGGCCCCGGCGAGATCAACTCCCGAACGGACATTGCCCCTATCCCGGGCAAGCGGTGAGCGGGGACGGGTGGAGGGCAGGGGTCATCAAGCCCATGGAGCGGTCGCAGAGGTCGTCCCTGGCACCGTAGCCGGGCGGTGGGGACCCCCTTGGCCGACGGCACCGCCCGGTCCTCTCTCCAACGGCGGCCGTCGGTGCCGTTGCCCCTCCGCTCCTCTGCCTTCCTCCCCCACCACCTCGGACCGTCCTGTCCCCACGCCGGGGTCAGAGCCGCCTGGGGTCGGTGATCACGACTCGCCGCCCGGCTCCAGGCTTGCCGTTGCCGCTGAGCAAGCGATAGCACTCACGCGGCACCCCTCACGGGGTCGCCCTCGCGGGCTTCGCGCTTCCTCGCCACGCGCCCGGGAGGCCTGGGTCTCACCGGGGCCCCACGAGGCCGGCCTCGTGGGGCCCCCTGACCCGGCGACCGTCGAACTTGCCCGCCCGAGACCGCTGCCAGCGCCAGGAGGCGCGCGTCCTCGATCCCGTTGGCGAAGGCCTCCTTGGAGGGGACCCCGCGAAGCAGGCTTCGCGGGGACCCCTTGGCGATCTGGGGCCACCACCCCTCGCCGGTCTTTTGATCCACGCGCTCGCTGGCCTTCGCCCGGTTCCAGCGCCAGCGGAGCTGGTCCAGGTGACCCGCCTTGGGGGCTGGGTCGAGCTCGCCGAGCCAGCCATGGGCGATTGCCGCATCGGGCCGGCGACCGAACGCCTGCAGCAGATGTCCCAGGAGATGGCCGGCTCGCTGGGGCTGGATGCCGGGGAGGTGATCTTCAGGTCAGTCGACCGCTACCTGCGGGAGGCGGGGCTGGAGGAGGTGACCCGCCGGGAGCTCGAGCTGCCAGTGGGGGGAGTGGGGTGGCCGGACCGCTCCTTCCTGGCCAGCAACGGTCGAGGCCGAAATCACCCGTATCTGCGAGGTGCTGCAGGCCAGAGGCGTCCTCTCCGCGGAGGAATAGGAAGGTGAGATCCCCCTCCTCGACAAGCCACGCCACCCCGCGATGAGCCCGCCCAGGACGCTGCCTTCGGATCATTCGATCCCGGACACGACGGGTGACCGCCGCTGCCGACCTCGACCGTGAGCGAACGGATCGAGGCACGGTGGGCCAGGGCTGGCGGCCAGCACCGAAGCGTCCACCTTGGGGGTTCTCAGTCCGCGCCCGGTCGGTGCGCGGATGAAGACGCTCTGCCCGGCCGTCAGGCGCACCAGCCCCGAGGGCGCCCCTCGCCACCGCCGATCACGACCGCGCCCCGGTTGACCGAGACCGTAACGTCGGGCACCTTCGGGTTCGTCCAGAAGGCCGAGAACACGACCGGCCCCTCCGCGGTCCCGCCCCGGCCCCGGAGCCGGGTCCCCGGGGCCACCTGCAACCGCGCCGGACCGAACCGGCTCAGGACGATCGCCGCCGGCGGCGACCCACTCCCGCCGCACCCGAGGGAGAGACGGCCCCCAGGCGACCGGTGGCCGCGACCGCCGGGGCGGTGAGCCGCACCGTGCAGGCGCTGCTCCTCTTCCGGGAGCACCGCTCGCTCCGGGTGCACGAGGTCAGTGGCGGCTCGGCCTGCCGCGCTGCAGGGGATCGACATCCGACGCGCGGCCCAGCCCATCCTCCAGGCCCTTCGTGATGAGGTCCGGGAGACGGTGAGCCTGATCGTCCTGGAGGGCGCATGGGTGCGATTCCTGGAGTCCATCGAGGGCCCCGAGGACGTGCGGGTCAGCTCCCGCCTGGACCAGTCGCGTTCGGCGCACTGCACGGCCATGGGCAAGGTCCCGCTGGCCTGGCTCCCCGGGACGAGCTGGAGCGACCCGGAGCCCCGTCTCCCAGCCGCGATCCCGAACTCGATCGTCCACCACGAGACGCTGGAGCGCGAACTGAAGGCGATCCGCGCCCAGGGATACGCCACCAACCTCGAGAGGAGCCCCCTGGGCTACACGCGATCGGCATGGCCGTGCCCGGCCCGGGTGGAACAGGCCATCTGCTGCACGGCCTGACCGAGCGCCCGGCGCAGCCTCCGCGCGGCGGCATCGAGTCGGTGCCGTTCAGCTGGCCTTTGTTGCATGACTGCGCAATTGCGTGAATCGAAGCTGAGGGAATCGTCTCATGGAACGTGGCTAGGATTAGAATGACAGCATTGATGCGCAAGCTAAGGAAGGTCTCGCGTCCTCGTCACTGCGCATCCTCGCCGACCCCGTCCGACTCCGGCTCCTACGCGAGCTGCCCCAGGAGGACGCCGCCGAGATCCCGGTCGGCGAGTCGGCCCAGTAGCTGGGCGTGTCCGGCACCATCGCCTCCCAGCACCTGCGTGTGCTCAGCGCAGCCGGTCTGGCCGGCCACTGCCGCAACGGGCGCGCCGCCTGCTACTACATCAAGTCGGCGGCACTGGCGGCGGCTCGGCAGTCGCTGGCCCGCGAACTCCCCCGGATGTTTACAGCCGAGCCCCGACTCTGGCGGCTGTCGGCACGCAACCAGCTGATCGGCAAGGTGGTGGAGATCTGCCGGGGCGAGGTCTCGACCGCGGTCGGCATCGACATCGGCGGTCACACCGTGACCGTGGTCATCACCACCTCCTCCGCGGATCGGCTGGAGCTCGCGGTCGGTGACGTCGCCGCGGCGATCTTCCGCGCCCACGACGTGATCGTCCGGAAGTAGGAGGGGACCCATGAGAGGTATTCGGTACGAGGGCCGGGTTTTGGCGGTGGCGGCGATCGCCCTGCTGATGGCGGCCTGTGGGGGTTCCACCACTAGCGAGGGAGCCGCGTCGGTGCCCCACGTCTCCGGTACAGTCAGCGTCCTCTACGCTGCCTCGCTCGAGAACCTGATGGAGAAGGATCTAGGGCCGCACTTCGACGCCGCCACCGGTGGCCGCTTCGAGGGCTACGCCGGCGGCTCCCAGGCGCTGGCCAACCAGATCAAGGGCGAGGTCCGGCGGGCCGACGTCTTCATCAGCGCCGCTCCTGCGGTCAACGCCCTCCTCGAGGGGCAGGCCAACGGCGATTGGGTGAGCTGGTACGTGAGCTTCGCCAAGGCCCCCCTGGTGCTGGGATACAACCCAGCCAGCAGGTTCGCCGCCGTCCTGAAGAAGGATCCCTGGTACGAGGTGCTGACCCAGCCGGGAATCCGAATCGGGCGGACCGACCCCGCGCTCGACCCCAAGGGGGAACTCACAGTGACGGCTCTGGAGCAGGCGCAGACCGTCTATCACAAGCCCGGCCTGGCGGCTCAAATCGAGCGCTCCTCGCAAGTCTTCCCGGAGGAGGACCTGGTCGGACGGCTCCAGGCCGGCCAGCTCGATGTCGGATTCTTCTACAGCAACGAGGCCAAGGCGGCCAGCATCCCAACCGTGAGCCTGGGCAAGATCGACCTTGGGGCGCAGTTCACCGCCACCTTGGTCCGCGACGCTCCCAACCGGGCCGGCGGGATCGCGTTCCTCGAATACCTGCTGGGGGCAAAGGGGCGTGCCATCCTGCTCCAGAACGGGCTGAGCCTGCTTCCCTACCAAGTGAGCGGGCAGAAGGGAACCGTGCCCAAGGCGCTTCGAGCGGTGCTCGGCCTCGGTTCGTGAGGGAGTGAGAACCCGGGGAGGCAGCCCGCTCTACCTGCTGGCAGGGCTGCTGCTCCTCTACCTCGCGGTGCCGGTGGTGGCCTTCGCGGTGCGAGCGGCGGGCTCGGCACAGCAGCTCTGGAGCGCCGAGCTGGCGGCGGCGCTGGCGGTCTCGCTCGAGACCGCCAGCGTCAGCACCCTGGTCATCGCCGTGCTCGGGGTCCCTCTGGCCTACCTCCTCGCCCGGTCTCAAGGCCATCTGGCGACGGCGGCTGGGTTCGTGGTCCAGCTGCCGCTGGCCTTGCCTCCTCTGGCCTCCGGGATCTTCTTGCTCTACGTTGTCGGTCCGTACACGCCGCTCGGCCAGCTCTTCGGCGGCCAGCTGACCGACACGCGAATCGGGATCGTGCTCGCCCAGACCTTTGTCGCCGCCCCCTTCGCCGTGATCGCCGCCCGCTCCGCATTCGCCGCCCTCGATCCCGGCCTGGAGGACGTGGCCGCCACCCTCGGCCATCGCCGCTGGTCGCGCTTCCTGCGGGTGGCACTGCCGGCCGCCGCGCCCGGGATCGGAGCTGGCCTTCTGCTCTCCTGGTTACGGGCCTTTGGCGAGTACGGGGCGACCGTGCTCCTCGCCTATTACCCCTACTCCCTCCCGGTCTTCACCTACGTGCAGTTCACCGGCACCGGCCTCAAGGCCACCCTAGGTCCGGCCGCCTTCGGGCTGGCCGCCGCTCTGGGGGTCTTGGTGATGGCCACCCTGGCGGGCAGGCTCCGGCTGCCTCATGCTGTGCCCCGCCCGCTCCCGGAGCCGATGCTTCCCCCGGCCCGACCGGGGCCGCGGCTGGCCTTCGACCTGGATGCCTCAATCGACCACTTCCAGCTCCAGGTGAGCCATCGACTCCGGGGCCATCACCTGGCCATCCTTGGCCCGTCCGGAGCAGGCAAGACCTTCACCCTGCGCCTGCTGGCGGGCCTGGCCAGCGGCCGGACCCAGGTCCTGGTCGACGGTCGCGACCTGGCCGGGCTGCCGCCCGAGGAGCGAGGCATCGGCTACGTGCCGCAGGACGCCTGTCTGGTCCCGAGCCTTCCGGTCTGGCGCCAGGTGATCCTCGGCCCTCGCAGCGACCCCAGGCTCGCCGCCCACTGGCTGGAGCAGCTTCACCTGGACGGCCTGGAGGGTCGGCGCCCCGACCAGCTGTCGGGCGGGCAGCGGCGGCGGGTCGCCTTGGCCCGGGCACTGGCCGCCAGCCCGCGGCTCTTGCTCCTGGACGAGCCGTTCACCGGCCTGGACGCGCCGATCCGGGCCGAGCTCCGCTCCGAACTGCGGCAGCTCCAGCGGGAGAGCCAGCTGACTACCGTGCTGGTCACCCACGACCCGGAGGAGGCGGCCATGCTGGCGGATGAGGTTCTGGTGTTGAGCGATGGGAGACCCCTGCAGGCCGGCGCCCAGGCCGAGGTCTTCAGGGCCCCTTGCTCTCCGGCGGTCGCCCGGCTGCTCGGCTTTCGCAACCTGCTCCCGGGCCGACTCACCGACCCGGGGAGCCTGCAGGTGGGGGGATTCCGCCTGGACATCTGTCCGGTGGACTCAACACCTGGTTCGTTGGTCACCTGGTCCATCCGGCCCGAGGCGGTGCGGGTCGGTCGGGGGTCGGTCGTCGGGCGAGTCGTGGACCGGATCGAGCTTGGCGGTCAGGTGGAGCTGGCGATCGAGCTCGAGGGCGGCCCGACAATCACCGCCCGGACCGAGAGGTCGGTGCTCGACGTCGGCCAGACCTGCCGGCTGGAGCTGCCCGCTTCGGAGATCCTTGTCTGGCCATTGCCGCCGAGGCAGTGAGGGCCATCAGGAGGGTCAGCGTCCGCGGTGAGCGTCAGGCTATGAAGCGTCCGGCGGGTTGACCCCTAGCGTCCGCGCCCGCGGTCGTTGCGTGGCGTTCACGCCAATCGCCACCCACCGGACGCAAAGGGCTGGCCGGCGTGACAGGAGCGGGGCGTGGCACCGCCCCCACTCAGGGGTATCCACCCACCGACCCGATCCCCCTTCGAAAGAGGACGGGTCCTATTGGTGCCGGTGCCAGCCGGTTGATGGCCTGGGTCGCTCAGCGACGCGATGGTTGCGGTGGTCGGTCAGCCGCCGGCCGCCGGAGGTGCTCGGTCTGAGGGAAGCGTTGCAAAGGTCGCCCCGTGAGATGGGGGACTGAAACTGGTCTGGTCCCGGCGGCCGGCGGCGCCGAGCCCGGACGAGCCGCTCTGGCCGGTGGCCTGCTCTGCGGCCGAGCTGCCGACCTCAGCCGCAACAAGGCCCGGCGCTACTATCGCCGCCGGCGCCTGAGCCGGGCGTCGCCCGGCGTCGTCTGCCGTCTCTCCGGGGCTGGCCCGGGAACATGTGCTGCGTGTCGATATTTCGTAATGATGTAATCAATAACCTCGAACAGGAGGTGTCCGATGGGTGCGTTCACCCCCGAGGAGATCGAGTACCTAGGCGGCCAGCGGCTGGGCCGGCTGGCCACCGTAGGCCGGGACGGGCGACCCCACGTCGTCCCGGTGGGCTTCCGCTACAACCCCGAGCAGGAGACGATCGACATCGGCGGCCACGGACTCGCCGCCACCAGGAAGTACCGGGACGTGCTCCGCGACCCCAGGGTGGCCTTCGTGGTCGACGACGTGGTCTCGGTCCAACCCTGGCGCGTGCGCGGCGTCGAGATCCGGGGAGAGGCCGAGGCACTGCCGGTGGGCGGGAAGACGGTCATGCCCGCCCTGGACGACGAGCTGATCCGCATCCGACCTCGGTGGGTCCGGAGCTGGGGGTTGAACGGCAAAGGCGAAGGCGCCGTCGGCAACGTGGGCTGATCACCCCTCGCCGGCGGCCAGGAGCCGGGACTGTCCGTCTCCGCCCGTGACGCCGTCCAGAGCCATCGGTAGAGACCGTGGGTGGCGAGCAGGTGGTCGTGGGCGCCCCGGCCCTCCTCCAGGGACCATGATCTCGTCCAGGCGCTCCATACCGTAGAGCTGGTGGGTGATCAGGAGCACCCCGGCACCTCCTGTCCCAAGAGGTCGTCGGCCAGCGCCCCAGCCGGGCCAGGGTGGAGAGCCCGTCCAAGGCGGCGTGGCGCAGGGCCGCCTCCTCGGGGGTCACCCGTTGGATCTCCCGGTAGGCGAGTGAGGTAACCTCGTCGATGGCGACCACGATCCGGGGCAGGCGCAGGCCGCTGCGCCCCAGCTCCTCCAGGCTCTGGGCGCCCCGGCGGCGGAAGACCTCCAGCCGCTCCTGGAGCGCGCCCACCAGCTGGGCCGATGGCGTGGGCGCACTCCCCCACCTGCCCCACCACCGGGACGGGCAGGTGAGGCAGGCCAGCGAAGACCTGGAGCTCGGCCCCGCCCTTGAGGTCGACGAGCAGGAGCTGGATCCGCTCCGGGTCGTAGGTGGTGAGCAGCCGGACCAGGAGCTGGCGGAGGAAGGCCGACTTGCCGGTCCCGGTCTGGCCACCGATCAGGTGGCCCCGGTCCGCTCGATCTTCGATCAGGCCAGCGCCGAGAGGTGCGGATCCCGCACGAACGCGTTGTGGAGCAGCCCGAGGAGCGCTCCTGAGAGGCGGTCCGGCTCCTCGACGAGGGAGAAGGCGACGTGGTCGGCAGCTTCCCCGACCGTGGGGCGATCATCCGCCGGGTCGGCTGCTGGCCGAGGATCACGAGGAGAGGATGGTGGCTCGTCGCTCCATGGGGGTGGGATCGTCCCGAGCCGCCCAGGCCGTGATCCCCGACCAGGAGGTGGTATGGGGCTCCCACACCAGCTCGTGGTCATCGGGTGACACGGTGGTCGTCGTACACTCACTTGCCCGGACGTGGCCCAAATGAGCCGGTGGGCGAGGGACCCCGCATTTCCCGAGACGCTCAAGGACAAAGCGAGGGCGACGCCCCGATTCCGCAGTATGACGGGCGTCCATCGAGCGCTGGCGGAACCGGTCGCGAGACAAGGTGGTGCGGATCGTGGCTACCAGCGCCGGATCCCCCGAGTGATCCCTGATATATGAGCTCTGATCCCTCGCGGTCGAGAATAGGAGCGCGGTCAGCCTCGCCGTCGCTCACCGTCGTCATCCAGGGCTTCGACCTGCCTGGACGCTCCTGCCGGCCGGGACCATCCGGGACCACTTATCAGGAGGTGCACGTCGGGCTGTGCAGCCGAAGTCACGATCGGCTCGGGTTGTCGGTGGTCCCGCATCGCCCCTGGCAGGTGGCCGAGCCGGTGCCCGGCGACGCGGCCTCGGCTCGCTGGGAAATCCCGGTGAGTGTCCGACGCGCCGACGCTGGCATCGACTTTGGCGGCCCCTTCGTTCGCGGCGACCGCACCGATCGGCACCTCGGTCTGGCCTGGGGCGAGGTACCAGGTGACGGCCTCTTCCACCTGTTCCGCGCTGCAAAGCTCTGCCTTGTGGATGTCGATCCACGACTCGTGGAGGAGGCCCTCGAGTTAGGGCGCCTCCTCACAGCCAGCGTCCGCCTCACCGACCACAACGGCAATCCGATCTGCGCCCGGATCCGATCCCCAGACGTGACCTGGTCGATCCCGACGGTAACTTGAGACGGTGTCGGACGAGCGAGGTCGCAGTGTACGTGCACCACAACCACTCCGGTTGCGACAGACATAAGGCGCAGATAGTTGCCGGGACACGCGGTCGGGGACGGAGCCGTTCAGGAGACGTCCAGTCGGCCCTCCTTCAGAAGGTCCCGGGTCCCATCGGTGGGTCGGCCGTCGGCCGGTGGCAATGCCACCACTCCTTGCGGGACTCTTCCAGGAGGGGAAGCTAAGGCAGGCAGAGAAGCGGGGAGCGGGCGGGCACAGCCTGGACCGACCTGCACCGATGCCCGCGGGGACCCGCATAGCCTGGAGCGGGTACGGCACCACCTCTACCGGGCGCTGGGGCGAGAGACGAGATCATGCGGACGGTGTCGCCTTGTCCCGATGTGTGTGCATGCCTGCGTCAGCCGGAGCATCGTCCCGCTGTTACAGGGGCCGCTCCGTGAAGTAGGCGATTGAAATCCGGCGCTCCGGACCGCTCAGACATTGGAGGTCCGCTTGTTCCAAAGGCGGCCCGCGAGATCAGGGTCGCGGCCCGAGGTCATGGAGCCATAGCTCGCTGCGTCTGGCTCCAGGGCTGTCGCTCGGAGCCCGTCACCCCTCCAGCGGCCGCAGCGCCACCGCCAGCCCCGGCCGCTCGCCGTAGCCCTTGGTGGCGTGCAGCTCGGCCACCTGGGCGTCGTCCCGGATCACCCCCGCCCCCCACCAGTGCGTCCAGCACCGCCCGGGCCAGCTTGTCCAGGTCGGGCCGGACGGCACGGCCGAACGGCGCCGAGGGTCGCAGCCCTCGCCGACCGTAGTGTCAGCGGGGCCGGATGAAGGTGAAGGCCAGCTCCACCGCCACCGCCCCCGCCAGGGGAGGGCGCCCGGCTGACGCCCGGCGGGCGTGCCAGGTGACGGCGTCCCGCCAGGGCCGAAGCCGTCCGCTGTCGGCAATCACATAGGTGCGGCCGTTGCCGGCCCGGATGGGGCGGCCCGAGCCCTGGGGGACGGGCTCACCCGGGACCTCGAAGCAGATC
>DATGLL010000020.1:0-8199 GCA_035294145.1 Candidatus Dormiibacterota bacterium
CCCGCTCGTGGGTGGGGTGTCGGTGCCAGGCCCCCTCAGCGCCTGTCGCCATCCAAGGCGAGGCAGGCCCGCCCGGGCGTGGCTGCGAGGCCAGCGACGCTGCCAGCGAGGTCTCGGCGAGCCCGAGCCCTTGCGGCGAGGTCTGGGGGGCGGCTGGCAGGTTGCCGCACGCCCGGCACGCCGGCTCCTACCAGGGCGCCCCAGGAGGCGCCGCCTGGGCCTCGCCGTCGGGCCAGGGTGGCGCCGCCCCCTCGTCCCGCCGCCAGGCCCTCCATCGCCCCTTCCGGCCCCTGGAGGTGCCCACCGGCGGCGCGGGGCCCCGAGAGCCGGGGCGTGGCCAGCCTCGTCCGGGGCGATGGGGCTCCCGCCGCCGAGGCGCGGGGGGCCGGTGCTTCATGCCTCCCTGGCCGGCAGCATGCCGGCCCTCTCAGGCGACCCGGGATCGTCTCGGGGTCCAGCCCTTCTTCGACCGGGCCCCGCGCCAGCGGGGCCAGGTGGCCCCGTTGCCCAACCACGACGATCCCTCGAGGTCCTGCAGCCGCGAGGCGCCACCGGAGACCCCTGCCAGCCCAGGCTCCGGTCGGTGGACGACATGGGGGGCAGGGCTCCAGGCGTGTCACCGGGGCCGGCTTGCCTGTTTGATCCCGCCGCCTTCGGATGAACGCCTTGGCCTCCTCCCGCTCATCGGGCTCGCGGTCGTGGGTCCGTGGCCCTCTCGTCGAGCGACCGTTCGGGCCAGGGCGGCCGCTTGCCGCTCCCGGCCGGCCCTGACCTCAAGCCTTGATCGCCAGGGGGTAACAACAGCTGACGTGCCCACACACTCACCATTCACTTCCGTCAACTCGAAGCAGTGGGAGCGCCAGCAAGGCATCCCTCCCGTGACCGCCTCCCGCTGCTTCTAGTCGGGCACGCCTCCCGTCCCGGCCCGGCGAGTCGGTCACCTGATTCTGGGGAACGCCCCGGCGTGACCGCTCGCGTGTCCGCTGCGATCAACGCTCCGATCTGGACCGGCAGGTGGCGGGTGGTGCCGCTTGGGCGGCCCAGGAGGGGCTCGCCGTCGGGCGCCTGGTGACCGAGGTTGGCTCGGCCCTGAACGGAACGCGTCGGAGGTTCCTGGCGCTGTGGTCGAGCCTCGGGACCGCTTCGCGCGGTTCGGGGCCGAGGAGGTGGAGGCTGCGCTCGCCGCTCAGGGAGGGCGGCAGGTGGGGGTCGATCCCGCCGAGGTCGACGAGGACCTGGTCCGAGACGTAAGCGAGCTCCTGAGCCGCCTCGGTGCCCGGCACGACGGCCGGCGTGCCGCCGCCCATCGGGCGGCCCGGGCGATGGCCGCGCTCCAGCACAATGGCCCGGAGGGGTGCCCCACGAGGGTTCCCCATCGGAGCACGCTCCGATGGGGTCCCCAGGCCAGCCTCGTGGGGAGCCGGTGAGACCCGGGCTTCCCGGGCACGCGGCGGGGAAGCGCGAAGCCCGCGAGGGCAACCCCGTGAGGGGTGCCGCATGAGAAGATCGCTTACTCAGCGGCAACGGCGACGCGCCAGGGTACCTCACCGGTACCCTATCACCGCTTGGGGTCCGGACCCGACGGACGGTGGGGGCAGAGCCGCCGTGGCGCTGCTGCGATGGTGGTAGCCCCACCGCCAAGGGTCTCGACGGTGGACGCTGGCTCGCGGTGGAGAAGAGACGCGTCCCGAGCTGCCGGCGTTGAGGTGTGACGCGTTTCGATGAAGGCGATGTGAAGGAGAGAGGAACGCTGCGAGACGCGATCGTATCGTGATGACAGGCTCCGGTGGGACCTGGCACCGGGGCCCGCGGTGGTCCATCGATGGTGCGTGTACAGGAGGTGTCCCGCCATGGTGAGGCCATGCTGGCGGGTGCGCGAGCGCCTGCCGTGGCGATCGAGCGCGGAGGCGATCGGCTCGTCTCAGGGTCCGCGGCGATCGTGCCAGGGAGGGCAGGGTCTGGTGGAGTACGGGCTGATCCTGGTGCTGGTGGCGATCGTGGTACTCGTGGTCCTAGCGACCATGGGGCAGGAGGTGAAGATCGCGTTCTCGGACATGGTCAACGCCCTGACCGGAAGCGGCTAGCGGTCGTTCCTCCCCCTGGCCGGTGACGGTGCGCCGGGGCGCTCCGACCTCACCCGGCGGTTCGATCCGGGGGAGCGGGAGAGGTCGACCGCGCGTTGGGATTGTGTCGGCTGGAGGCCGCGGCCGACGAGAGATCCGAGGCCCGGTCGGTCCTGCTCGGATGGGCTGTCCCACTTGCCGGGCCGAGCTGCCATGGGGGATGAGGTGCCCGTCGGCGTCCGTCTCCGACCCCTCGCGGGGGTCGCCGGGGTCGTAGCCCGGCTCACGGAGCGCCCAGGAAGGCCAGCGCAGCCTCCTTGAACGGCCTCGCCGGCACAACGTTGAGGTGGTTGCGACCCGGGATGGTGACGTAGCGGGCGCCCGGGATCTGCCGGGAGATCTCGGCCGCGCCGCGGGCGATGGGGTCGAGCTCCCCGACCACGATCAGCACCGGCACCTGTACCGTCGCCAGCCGTCGAGGATCGAGGGGCGGCTGAGGTCCGAGGATGCAGCAGGCCAAGGCCTCCAGGTCGTTCGTGGGCCGGGCCGCGGCGAAGGTCTGGAACTGGACCGCGGTCGCATCGGTCACCGTCTCGTCCCCACGGAGGCGACGGGCGATCAGCTCGGATCGATTGTCGACGCTCCAGGCCCCGAGGCCGCCCAGGACCGCTCGCCGCAGGCGCTCTGGACGGGCGAGCACCAGCTCCAGACCGATACGAGCGCCCATGGAGTAGCCGAGATAGTCCGCTCGCTCGATACCGAGGTGGTCGAGCACCCGGACGACGTCCTCCGCCATCGTGGGGCGGGCATAGGCGGCAGGGTCGTGCGGCTTGGCGGAGCGGCCGTGGCCACGGCAATCCAGGCCGATCACGCGCCAGCCGGCCTCGGTCAGCGTCTCCTGCCAGCGGGTGCCAACCCAATTGAGCTCGTAGTCGCTGGCGAAGCCGTGGACGAGGACGATGGGCCGGCCGTGGTCAGGTCCCGCTAGCTCGAAGTGCAGGCGAATCCCTGCGGCCAGGAAATCGGGCACGCCAGGTAGGGTAAGGAATCGCCATGTTCGTGCGCGTGGTGCAGCGCGAAGCCTGGGAGGTGGAGGTGCCGGAGGGCGAGAGGCGAAGCTTCGCCTCCCGCCGAGAGGCGCTCACCTTTGCCGCCTCCTTGGAGCCGGCGTGGATCGAGGTCGGAACGGTGGTCCCGGAGCGAGAGGGCGTGCCTCAGCACCACCGTTGGACGACGCTGCGCCGGACCGGGGATGGTTCCTATGCGACCTCGGGGCTGCGCTGGGGCGGCCGACCGGCCCGGATGCGGTGAGCAGGGGCCGGCGAACGCTCCGGGTGGTGCACCCCCGGAGCGGGCGAGTGTTGGCCGACCGGCTCCAGGTCCCCCGGACCCCGCTCGGACGTGCCCTGGGGCTCATGTTCCGGTCGCCGTTGCGGCCAGGCGAGGGGATGTGGATCGTGCCCTGCAACGGCATCCATACCTGCTTTCTCACGGGCGCGATCGACGTGATCTTCTTGGATCGTGAGGATCGGATCGTGACGGTCCGGGAACGGCTGGCGCCCTGGCGGATGGTGCCGTTCGTCGGCGGTGCCCACGGGGTGCTGGAGCTGGCCGCCGGCAGCGTCGAGGGGTTGGAGCTGAGGGCAGGCGAGCACCTGCTGATCGAGGGCGCCGACGACATCGGCGACGGCGAGGGCCCACCGGCCGCCGTCCGGCAAGGCCGATCTGGCTGACGTGGCCCCGAGGTGAGGATGAGCGTCGACGTGGCTCTGGCTCCCAAGCGGCTTCCTGAGGCGCGCGGCGTCGGCGTCTGACGGCCCCCAGCCTCGGGCCTCGCCGACCGGTGCGTCCAGAGTCGTGCCCCTGGGTATGATCACTCGGGTGAAGGTGCTGGTGCGGCAGGTGAGGTCAGGGGACGTCCACGCCCGAGGGCTGACCGGGCGCAGCCTGCGGCCTCTGAGGACGGGGTAGCGGTGCGCTTGCTCAAGCTCATCGACCCGAACGAGCGCGAGGTCCGGCGCCACCTGGAGACGGCGCGGGTCATCGGGGCCTTCGAGCCCGAGCTGCAGTCGCTCTCCGATGAGGACCTCAGGGCTCGGGCCGACGACCTCCGCGCCCAGGCACGCGACGGCGTCGACCTTGACGACCTTCTGATCGAGTGCTTTGCCCTGGTCCGGGAGGCGAGCCGGCGGACGATCGGCCTGCGGCACTTCGACGTCCAGCTGGTCGGCGGCATCGTCCTCCACGAGGGGAAGATCGCCGAGATGAAGACCGGTGAGGGCAAGACCTTGGTGGCCTCACTGCCGCTGGTGCTGAACGCCCTCCCCGGGCGTGGGGCCCACCTGGTGACGGTCAATGATTACCTGGCCCGCCGTGATGCGGGTTGGATGGGACCGATCTACCATCTGCTTGGCCTGAGCGTGGGGGTGATCGTCGGCGATCCCCAGATGCCCGACAGCTCCTTCGTCTACGATCCCGACTATCTGGACCAGACCCATCCCGACGTCCGGCTCCAGCACCTGCGTCCGGTGTCGCGTGCGGAGGCCTACCAGTGCGACATCACCTACGGCACCAACACCCAGTTCGGCTTCGACTACCTGCGCGACAACATGGCCACCGACCTGAGCCAGTGTGTCCAGCGCGAGCTCCGTTATGCGATCGTCGACGAGGTGGACTCGATCCTGATCGATGAGGCTCGGACGCCGCTCATCATCTCCGGCCAGAGCCAGGAGTCGACTGATAAGTACTACGAATACGCCCGCTACGCTGCCCGCCTTCAAAAGGACGTCGACTACGTGGTCGAGGAGCGGTACAAGTCCGTCTCCCTGACCGAAGAAGGCATCGCCAAGATGCAGCGGATGACGGGGATTGAGAACATCTACGACCTGGAGCACGTGGCGGAGGCGCATCAGATCAACCAGGCGCTCAAGGCCAAGGCTCTCTTCCATCGCGACGTCCACTACATCGTGCGGGACGGCGAGGTCGTCATCGTCGACGAGTTCACCGGCCGCACCATGCCAGGCCGACGTTGGTCGGATGGCCTCCACCAGGCGATCGAGGCGAAGGAGGGGCTCAGGGTCCAGCAGGAGATGAAGACCCTGGCCACGATCACCCTGCAGAACTACTTCCGGCTCTACGACAAGCTGGCTGGCATGACCGGCACGGCGCTGACCGAGGCTGAGGAGTTCCACAAGATCTACGGCCTCGAGGTCGTCCCGATCCCTACCCACAAGCCCATGCGGCGGACCGACTTCCCGGACGTCATCTACAAGACCGAGGAGTCGAAGTTCCGGGCGGTCATCGAGGAGATCGAGGAGATGCACCGACAGGGCCGGCCGGTGCTGGTGGGCACGGTGTCGGTGGAGAAGTCGGAGCGCCTCTCACGCATGCTCGAGAAGCGCGGTATCCCTCACAACGTGCTCAACGCGAAGCAGCACGAGCGCGAGGCGGCGATCGTGGCCGAGGCAGGGCAGCCGGGGGCGGTCACGATCGCGACCAACATGGCCGGACGCGGGACCGACATCGTGCTCGGCCCCGGCGTGGCCGAGCTGGGGGGCCTGCACATCGTCGGCACCGAGCGCCACGAGAGCCGCCGGATCGACAATCAGCTCCGAGGTCGTGCCGGGCGCCAGGGGGACCCCGGATCGAGCCGCTTCTTCATCTCGCTCGAGGACGACCTGATGCGGATCTTCGGCCCTGCTGCCGATCGCATCGGCGCGCTCATGGAGCGGCTTGAGGTCGAGCCCATCGAGCATCGGTGGGTCGCGCGCTCGATCGAGAACGCCCAAAAGAAGGTCGAGGGCATGAACTTCGACACCCGCAAGCATGTCGTCGAGTACGACGACGTCATGAACAAGCAGCGGGAGATCATCTACGGGGAGCGCCGGAAGGTGCTCGAGGGTGTGGACACCAGGGCGAACATCCTCGACTACATCCGTGAGCTGATCGAGCAGGGCGTCGAGGGGCACTGCGAGGGCCGCCACTACGACACCTGGGACGTCGACGGGCTGCTCACGTACCTGAGCAAGTACTTCCCCATCGCCCCTGGCACCACTATCCCGGAGGAGGAGCTTCGACAGGGCAAGGGTCACCTGACCGAGTTCCTGTACGAGGCGGCGGTACGTGCCTACGAGGCCAAGGAGCAGCAGATCGGCGATGAGCAGCTCTGCCGGGCCGTGGAACGTTACGTGATCTTGCGCACCATCGACACCAAGTGGGTCGACTACTTGACCCAGATGGAGCATTTCCGCGAAGGCATCGGGCTTCAGGCGTACGGGCAGCGAGATCCGTTGGTCGAGTACAAGAACGAGGCCTTCAGGATGTTCAACGAGCTCACGGAGAGCATCCGTGCCGACGTGGTCGCCAACATGTTCCGAGTTCAAGTGATGCCCCAGGAGCCTCCCCCGCAGCCGCGCTCGGTGCTGGAGAGCCAGGCGTCGCCGGTGCCGGCAGCAGCCCGAGAGGTCAACGGTCACCGTGCCCGGAGGCAACCTCCCACCGGGGCCGCCGAGCCTCTCGGCCCGGCGGTGCCCGCCAAGATCGGGCGTAACGACCCGTGCTGGTGCGGTTCGGGTAAAAAGTACAAGCGTTGCCATGGACGTTAGGTATTCGAGTCGTACGCCCGAGGACCTGCTGCGCCGGATCCTCGAGCTGAAGGAGCATCTTTGACCTGCCGGCCAAGAGCCGGAGAGCGGCTGAGCTCGACCGGAAGCTGGCCGAGCCCGGCATCTGGGACGATCCCGCCCTGGCCGGTCGATACGCGCGTGAGGCGGCCGAGTGCCGTGAGGAGGTGGAGTCGTGGGACCGGCTGGAGCGCCAGGCCAGGGACCTGGCCGAGCTGGCGGGGCTGGCCGAGGCCGACGAGGAGCTGACCGCCCAGGTCGCCGAGGAGCAAAGGCGGCTGGAGCGTGAGCTCCATCAGCGAGAGCTGGACCTCCTGTTCTCGGAGCCGTACGCGGACCACGACGCCGTGGTGACGATCTCGGTCGGGCAGGGCGGGATCGACGCCCAGGACTGGGTGGAGATCCTGCTCCGGATGTACGTTCACTGGGCGCAGCCGTCGCCCAACGAGGTCTCGATCCTGCGGCCCGGCTGCGAGGTCGAGATCTTGGACACCTCCCCCGGCGAGGAGGCCGGTCTCAAGTCCGCCACCGCGGTCTTCCGGGGACGACGTGCCTACGGCCTCCTGCGTTCCGAGCACGGCGTGCATCGGTTGGTCCGAATCTCGCCCTTCGACCAGAACCACCGGCGACACACCTCCTTCGCACTCGTCGAGGTCATGCCGGAGCTCGAGGAGGCAGAGGAGCAGCAGGTGGAGATCAACCCCGACGACCTGCGGATCGACACCTATCGCTCCACTGGGGCCGGGGGCCAGCACGTCAACAAGACCGATTCCGCGGTGCGGATCACCCACCTGCCGACCGGCATCGTCGTCCAGTGCCAGAACGAGCGCTCCCAGATCAAGAACCGGGAGAGCGCGATGAAGGTGCTGCGTGCCCGGCTCTTCCAGCGCCAGCAGCAGGAGGCAGCTCGACGGCGTGAGGAGCTGCGGGGCGAGGTCCTCCCGGCTGAGTTCGGCAGCCAGATCCGCAACTACGTCATGCAGCCCTACACCCTGGTCAAGGACCTGCGGACCGGTGTCGAGACCGGCAACATCCAGGCCGTGCTCGACGGGGAGATCGAGCCCTTCATCGAAGGATGGCTGCGCTGGCGGCTGGGGGAGCGATCAGCGGAGGAACGCACCGCCTGATCGGAGGGGCTACAACCGCTGACGTGTCCACACGCTCACCATTCGTTTCTGCGAACTCGAGGCAGTGGGCAGGCGAGCAAGGCCTCCATCCCGTCACCGCCTCCCGCTGGCTTCGGTCGGGCACGCCTCCCGTCCCGGCCCGGCGAGTCGGTCACCTGATCCTGGGGGACGCCCCGGCGTGACCGCCCGCTCGCGTGCCCTCTGCGGATCAGCGTCCCGACCTGGATCGTCAGGTGGCGCGTGTCCCCACCTGGGCGGTCCAGGAGGGGCGCGCCGTCGGGCGGATCGTGACCGAGATCGGCTCGGCGTTGAGCGGGAAGCGTCGGCAGCTCCTGGCCCTGCTGCGGGAGGCGACCGTGACCACCATCGTGGTCGAGCATCGGGACC
>DATGLL010000021.1:0-18827 GCA_035294145.1 Candidatus Dormiibacterota bacterium
ACGCTTCCCGTCCCGGCCCGGCGAGTCGGTCACCTGATCCTGGGGGACGCTCCGGCGCCCCCCGGCCGGCGTGCCGCCGCCCATCGGGCGGCCCGGGCGATGGCCGCGCTCCAGCACGATGGCCCGCAGGGGTGCCCCACAAGGGTTCCCCATCGGAGCAGGCTCCGATGGGGTCCCCAGGCCGGCCTCGTGGGGAGCCCCGTAGGTACGCGCCCCCGGACGGCTGGACGCCGCCGGCAGGCTGCGCCAGAAGGGGCTGCCTGGGGCGCGGGCGCGGCGCCGGGGACCGGCCGAGGCGGCCCTGGCCGAGCTCCGCCGGCAGCTCCGTTACCAGACCCCCTGGTACGGCTCGGAGGTGGTGGAGGCCGAGCGGTGCTTTGCCAGCTCAAGGACGTGCCATGGCTGCGGCTCGGTCCAGGACCTCGGGTGGGCCGAGCACTGGAGGGGTGACGGCGGTGGGGCGCGCCACCGGCGCGATGACCACGCCGCGAGCAATCTGGCGAGGTATCGGCCCGGGGCACCCCGCAAAGCTGGCTTGGTGGGGGTCTCGCCCGTCGGCTCGGTTGGAGCCTTCGGGAGGCGCAGAGCCGCGGTCAGGGGGCCCCACGAGGCCGGCCTCGTGGGGGACCGGTGAGACCCGGGCCTCCCGGGCACGCGGCGGGGAGGCGCGAAGCCCGCGAGGGCAACCCCGTGAGGGGTGCCGCATGAGACGATCGCTCACTCAGCGGCAACGGTCAGGGACCCCTACCCCCGGCAGTCCCCACGCTTGCGACTCGGCCCTGGCCCACGTCAGCGCGATCTGTTTCGGCGCCGTGACCCTGGTCGAGGGTGGGGCCAAGAGGGCTTGACGCCTTGGTCGGCCGATCGAGAGGCGCGGGCCGCCGGAGGAGGTCGAGCTCGAGCGGCCGGGGGAAGGTCGGGGCCCCGCCCACTGGGCGGGGCCCGACGGGTGCGGCGGCGTCCGGCTGTGAGCCGCCGCGGTGCCGGCCCGAGCGGCGGCTACGCCGCCCGATCCAGCCGGCAGGCCGGGCTCCCGTTCAGGGAGCTCACCATGCCGATGGCCTGGCCGGGGGAGCTGAGGTCAACCCCGATCCAGAACCAGATCCGGGTGCTGGCACCGACCTCCTGAGCCACCTGCGTCAGGTTGGTGGCGCTGGAGCCCCAGAAGGGCAAGAACGGCGTGGAGCCGTTGTACTGGCCGGGCCCGGTCTGGGTGAAGGTGCCGTAGACCTCGTCGTCCAGGCCGGTGAGCACCCCTCGCTGGTCGAAGGTGAAGGGGCCACCCCCGTTCGCCTCGTCACCGCCCCGGTCGATCCAGACGTTGATGTGCAGCGGCCCGAATCCCTGGAGGTCGAGGCCGTTCTGGAGGAAGTCCTGCAGCGTCTCGCTGTAGGTGACCACTGCCGAGGAGACCTCGCTCGTCCCCACGTCCCGGGCGAAGAGGATGACCCCCCGAGGCGACGGCACCTGGGCCACGACGTTGCCGTTGGCGGCCAGGTCGATGGGGTCGGGCGATACCTGAAAGTTGCTCAGCCCGCCCAGGCCGGGGAAGTTCACCGCATACTGCCAGATCGCCTCGCGGCAGTTGAGCCCCGGCGTGGGGGGATCGATGGGCGCAGCGTGGGCCGCACCCGGCATCGCCAGGAAGCCGGCTGCGGCCAGCAGCAGGGCCAGTTTGCGCAACGTCGCTCCTCCTTGCAACTGCGTCGTGCTCGCTCGAACGACGGCCTCGTCCAAGCGGCGCCAGGTCCCTCCGGCCGACCCGGCCGCTCCCGCATGGGTGCGGGCCGGGGGGGCTCCTCGCACCGCTCAGCGGAGGCGGCCTTCGGCGTTCACCGATGCCCTCTGGGTCGGCCATCGGGCGGATCACCCTTTGATACGTGTGCAGCCGCTCCTCGGTGCACCGAGGTGGCGACCGTCCGGTCGGATGCGGGGCCGTCCCTCGACATGGGGCGCGGCGGTGCCGCAGCCTCTCGCAGGCGCGCGGTCGGCCGCCGCCGGCTTCGACCTGCCCGAGCGGCGGAGATCGAGCGTGGCTCGAGGGGGCGGCGGCTGCCGGTGCCCCGCTGAGGTCGATGACGACCCCCGTCCCCGCGAAGGAGGCTGGAGGGCCCTTTGGTGGGGACCCTTCCTCACCCGTAGACTCGGTTGCAGCCTCCGTGAAGCGCCGCGTCGCGGTCAGGGGACCTGACGAGGCCGGCCTCGTGGGGTCCCCGGTGAGAGCCGGGCTCCCCGGCGCGCGGCGGCTCGGCCGAGTCACGGATCGGGCCACCGGCGACCGGTGATGCGCTCGCCGCCGATCGTCGGCGAGGCGGTCGGAGGGAGGCCGGGTTGCGGTGCGTCGTGGAGGTCGAGGCTGCCGAACGGTCGCGGCAGGCTGAGCGCGAGTCGATGGAGGCGCCGGTGGACCCCTCGCCGGCCGCCGGAGCGGCCTGGATCGCAGGCCAGGGAGGACTTCCCATGCAGGTGATCAGAAACGGCGTCGAGACGGGGCTGGGCCCCGCCGAGTGGTTCACCGGCCTGGTGCTCATCGACCCTGTGGCCGTCCCGGAGGGCCCGTCGCGCCTGATGGCGAGCATGGTCCACTTCGCTCCGGGGGCACGGACCGCCTGGCACCGGCATCCGAACGGCCAGACGATCTTCGTCACCGAGGGCGTGGGCCTCGCCCAGCGGCGGGGTGGTCCGGTGGAGGTGATCCGGCCTGGGGACCGGGTGTTCTTCGAGCCGGGGGAGGACCACTGGCACGGGGCCACGCCGAGTCGCTTCATGACCCACCTCGCCCTGCAGCAGGTCGACGGCCGGGGGGAGGCGGCGACCTGGGGACCGCACGTGACCGACGAGGAGTACTCGGCGGCGTCGGCCCAGGAGGGCTGAGCGGGTGCGAGCCGCGATCATGCACGGACCCGGCGACGTGCGGGTCGAGGAGCGCGACGAACCCCGCATCGTCGAGCCCACCGACGCCATCGTTCGCCTCGCGGCGACCTGCATCTGTGGCTCCGACCTCTGGCCGTACCGCGGCTTCGAGGACGGCGAATGGCCGGTGCCGATGGGGCACGAGTACGCCGGCGTCGTCGAGGAGGTGGGCGGCGGGGTCACGAGGATCAGGCCCGGGCAGTTCGTGATCGGGTCGTTCTTCGCCTCCGACAACACCTGTGAGATCTGTCGGGCTGGCTACCAGACCTCCTGCATCCGGAGAACGCCGGTCGGCGGTGCGCAGGCGGAGGTGCTCCGCGTCCCGCTCGCGGACGGGACGCTCGTGGCCACGCCCGGCCTCCCCCCGGACGACCTCGTCCCGAGCCTGCTCGCCGCCTCGGACGTCCTCGGCACGGGCTGGTTCGGCGCCGTCGCCGCCCAGGTCGGGCCCGGCAAGACCGTGGCCGTGGTCGGCGACGGTGCGGTTGGCCTGCTCGCCGTGCTGGCGGCCAGGCGGCTTGGGGCGGAGCGGATCATCGTCATGAGCCGGCATGAGCCCCGCCAGGAGCTCGCTCGGGAGTTCGGCGCCACCGACGTCGTGGTCGAGCGCGGCGACGAGGGCGTCGCGCACGTCAAGGACCTCACCGGTGGGCTCGGCGCTCACTCGGTCATCGAGGCTGTGGGCACCCAGGAGTCGATGGTGCAAGCCGTCCGCGCCACCCGCCCCGGCGGCCACGTCGGCTTCGTCGGGGTCCCCCACGGCGTCGAGCTGTCGGGCCGGGAGCTGTTCTTCTCGCACGTGCACCTCCACGGCGGCCCCGCCCCGGTGCGCCGCTTCCTGCCCGAGCTGATCGAGCTGATCTACGACCGCGCCATCGATCCGGGCAGGGTCTTCGACCTGGAGCTGCCGTTGGACCAGGCCGCCGAGGGCTACCGCGCCATGGACGAGCGCCGCGCCATCAAGACGCTGCTGCGGCCGTGAGCGCCCGGAGGGCCGGAGGGGCCGGCCCTCCGGCTGGCGGCGTGGGACGGGGCATGCCCATCGGCCACCGTGACCTCGCCCCGCTGACCTCATCCCGCCGCTCAACGGGTGAACCTCGGCCCGACCGTCGACGCCCGCCCCGGGTCCCGGCCCGGCCACGGACCCCGGGCGGGCCTCCATCCTCGCCAGGCGGGAGGTGCCGGCGGGACGGCAGGGCCCACGGATCTCCCCGGGAGGTCGATCCGAGCCGCCTCGCGGGGCCGAGGAACGCCGGCACGGGAGAGCGGGCCACTCTCCCGTGCCGGGTCGGGCTCGGTCAGAGCCCGATCACGAAGGGATGGTCAACGGCGGCACCGGCTCCGGCTCCAGGGCCAGGGCCAGCACCTCGGTGACGTCGCTGACCAGATGGATCTTCATCTCCTGGCGAACGTCGGCCGGGAGGTCGTCCAGGTCCGGCTCGTTGCGCTTGGGCAGGATGACCTCGGCCAGCCCCGCCCGGCGCGCGGCCAGCACCTTCTGCTTGACCCCGCCGATGGGCAGCACCCGCCCCTGCAGGGTGACCTCGCCGGTCATCCCCACCGAGGAGCGGACCGGCCGCCCGCTGAGCAGGGAGACCAGGGCGGTGGTCATGGCGATGCCGGCCGAGGGGCCGTCCTTGGGCACGGCTCCGGCCGGCACGTGGATGTGCACCTGGCGATCGCCGAAGCCGGTCTCCAGGCCCAGCTCGTGAGCGTGCGAGCGCACGTAGGAGAGGGCGATCTGGGCCGACTCCTTCATGACGTCGCCCAGCTGGCCGGTCAGGGTCAGCCCGGCCTTAGGCTCCCCCGGCATGGCGGTGGCCTCGATGAAGAGGATGTCGCCGCCGGTGCCGGTCACGGCCAGGCCGGTGGCCACGCCGGGCACGGAGGTGCGCTCTCGCACCTCCTCGAACTGGAAGCGGGGCTTGCCCAACGCCTCGCGCACCAGGGAGGCGTCGATCACGGCCGGGGTGGCCATCTGGCCGGCGTCGACCCGGGTCGCCACCTTGCGCAGCACCTTGCCCAGCTCCCGCTCGAGGTTGCGGACGCCGGCCTCGCGGGTGTAGTCGGAGATGATCCGCTGGATGGCCTCGTCGGTGATCGAGACCTCGCTCGGCTCCAGGCCGTTGCGCTCCAGCTGGCGTGGGACGAGGTGCCGACGCGCGATCTGGAGCTTCTCCTCCTCGGTGTAGCCGTCCAGGCGGATCAGCTCCATGCGGTCCAGCAGCGGCGCCGGGATGGTGTCGGCCACGTTGGCGGTGGGGATGAACAGCACCTCGGAGAGGTCGAGGTCCACCTCCAGGTAGTGATCCCTGAAGGTGTGGTTCTGGGCCGGGTCCAGCACCTCCAGGAGGGCCGAGGAGGGGTCGCCGCGCCAGTCGGCGCCCACCTTGTCGATCTCGTCGAGCATGATGACCGGGTTCTTGGTCCCCGCCTCCTTCAGGGCGCGGACGATCCGGCCGGGCAGGGCGCCGATGTAGGTGCGGCGGTGGCCGCGGATCTCGGCCTCGTCGTGGATGCCGCCCAACGAGATGCGGGCGAACTTGCGCCCCAGGGCCCGGGCCACGGACTCGCCCAGCGAGGTCTTGCCCACGCCCGGGGGGCCGACCAAGGTGATGATCGCCCCCGAGCCCCGGCCCCCCTGGTCGGTCCAGCCCTTCTCCTGGCGCCGCTTGCGCACGGCCAGGAACTCGATGATCCGATCCTTGACGTCGTCCAGACCGTAGTGGTCCTCGTCCAGGATGCGTCGGGCCTGGACCAGGTCGAAGTTGTCCTCGGTCCGCTTGCTCCAGGGGATGTCCAGCATCCAGTCGAGGAAGTTGCGGATCCAGCCGTACTCGGGGCTCTGCTCGCTCATCCGCTCCAGGCGGTCGAGCTCACGGTCGAACTCCTTGCGGGCGGCCTCGGGCATCCCCGCCTCCTCGGCGCGTGAGCGATACTCGGCCACCACGTCGCCACCGGCTTCGCCGAGCTGGCGCTTGATGGCCTCCATCTGCTGGCGCAGGATGAACTCGCGCTGGTTCTTCTCCATGCGCTCGGAGACCTCGTTGCGCAGCTGCTCTTTGAGGCTCAGCTCGGCCAGGACCTCTCGGTTCCAGGCGATCAGCTTCTCAAGCCGCTCCTCGATGTCCAGCGTCTCCAGGATCTCGACCTTCCGGCCCATGGAGAGGTCGGGGGAGTAGCCGGACATGTCGGCCAGGTGGCCGGGATGCTCGATCCCCCGCAGCACCTGCGCGACCTGAGGGGCGCCGCGGATCTCGAGGATGTTCTCGACGATGGCCCGGTACTCGTGGGCCAGCTGGCGCGCGCGGTCGGACCAGCTGTTGGGATCCGGGGAGGGATCCACCTCGGCCATCAGGGTCCCGTCCAGCTCGGGCATGACGTTCCCCAAGATGGCCCGGGCGCGACCCTGCACCGCCACCACCTCGCTGCCGTCGGGGAGGTTCCCCTTCTCCTCGACCTTGGCCACCACCCCCACGCTGGCGTAGCGACCATCGACCTTGGGCAGCAGCAGCAGCAAGCCGTCACCGGCCAGGGCGGCCTTGATCGCGTTCCGTGCATCCTGAGAGTCGATCTGCACGGTGGCCGTCATCCGGGGCAGGATCACCGCCTGCGTGAGGGGAAGAACGGGAAGTCGTTGTCGGGGCATGTGCTCTCTGTCTCACTCCTGTTGGCCGGCGCCTCACCGCTACCGGCCTTGATGTAACGTACCCCGTACCGATCGAAAGGAAACCCTGGTCGGGGCCGATACTCGCCGTCCCCCGTCCGCTGGATCGCTCAGCTACCTTACTGCACGGCGTCATGATCGCGGGCATCGACCTCGGCGGGACCCGGATCCGGGTGGTGGTCACCGACCTGGAGGGGCGGGTCGTGGGCACGGCGCGGGCTCAGACCCCCACCTTGGGCACGCCCCAACGGGTGGCCGAGTGGGCGGCGGGCCGGATCGCGCGGCTGGCCGGCGCCGGCTCCCTGCGCCGGGCCGCGATCGGCGCCCCCGGCCCGATCGACCTGGCGCGGGGGGTGCTGGTCAACCCCCCCAACCTGCTCGGCTGGCGGAACGTCCCCCTGGCCGCCCTGCTGGCCGAGCGCCTGGGCTGCCCCGTGGACCTGGAGAACGACGCCAACCTCGCCGCCTGGGGGGAGTACCGCCGGGGGGCGGGGCAGGGCTGCCGGACCATGGTGTACGTCACCTGGAGCACCGGGGTGGGGGGCGGGCTGATCCTCGACGGCCGCCTCTTCTCCGGCAGCCACGGGGCCGCGGGCGAGGTCGGGCACATGATCGTCGACCCCGAGGGCCCGCTCGACCGATGCGGCCAGCGAGGCTGCGTGGAGGCGTTCTGCGGGGGGGCGGCGCTGGCCCGGGAGATGGGCGAGCCCGCGGTCGAGATCTTCGAGCAGGCCGCCCGGGGAAGCGAGAGGGCGGTCGCGATCGTCCGCCGGGCGGCCACCATGATGGGCTACGCCTTGATCAACCTCACCAACCTCTTCGACCCCGACCTGATCGTGATGGGGGGTGGGATCACCCGTTCCTGGGCGCAGGTGGCGCCGGTGCTCCAGGCGGTCCTCCGCTCCTCGCCGTTCATCCAGCCTCGGCGGCGGCCGCGGCTGCGGCGGGCGCGCCTGGGCGACCGGGCTGGCCAGGTGGGGGCGCTCGAGTGGGCCCGCTCCCGGCTGTGAGGCCCGGGCGGCGGGAGGGGTAGGGATGGTCGCCGAGCCTCCCCAGGAGCGGCTGGCCGCGGTGGCGGCCGCCGAGCCGGTGCTCCCCCCGCTGCGCCAGGCGGCCCGGGAGCTCGGCCTCCGAGCCTGGGTGGTCGGGGGCTACGTTCGCGACGCCTTGCTCGGTCGTCCCCATCCCGACCTGGACGTGGTGGTCGAGGGGCCGCAGGCCCTGGCGCTGGCGGAGCGGTTCGCCCGCCTGGTGGGGGCCCGGCCTCCGGCCCTCTTCCCCCGCTTCGGCACCGCCCAGGTCACCTGGGGCGAGCGGCGGGTCGAGTTCGCCTCCACCCGGGCCGAGTCGTACGCGCCCACCTCGCGCAAGCCCGAGGTGCGGCCGGCGACGCTGGCGGAGGACCTGCTGCGCCGGGACTTCACCGTCAACGCGATGCTGATGGACCTCGACGGTCGCCTCCACGACCCGCTGGGGGGCTGGAGCGACCTGCAGCGACGCCGGCTGCGCACCCCCCGACCGGCGGAGCAGGCCTTCTCCGACGACCCGCTCCGGATGTTGAGGGCGATCCGGTTCGCCGCCCAGCTCGGCTTCGAGCTCGACGCCCCGCTCCTGCCGGCCATGCGCCGGCTGCGCGACCGGGCGCGGCCGCCCGTGCTCTCCGCGGAGCGTGTCAACGGGGAGCTGCGCAAGATGCTGGTCTCGCCCCGCCCCCGGCGGGCGCTGGAGCTCCTGGACGAGGGGGGCCTGATGGAGACCCTGCTCCCCGAGGTCTTCGCCGGCCACGGGGTGGCCCAGGGCCACTATCATCGCTGGGACGTCTTCGGCCATACCCTGGAGACCGTGGCCCGCACCCCGCCGGACCTGCTCGTCCGGCTGGCGGCGCTCTTCCACGACGTGGGCAAGCCGGTGACCGCCACCCCCGACGGGGCCTTCCACGGGCACGACCAGGTGGGGGCCGAGCTGACCCGAGCGGCCATGACCCGGCTGCGCTTCGCCAACGCCGAGGTCGAGCGGGTGGCGCGGATGGTGCGGCTCCATCTGCGCCCGGTCTTCTATCGGCCGGAGTGGAGCGACGGCGCCGTGCGTCGCCTGGCCCGCGACGCCGGCGACGTGCTCTGGCCGCTCCTCGAGCTGGCCCGGGCCGACATCGCCGCCTCGGCCTACCCGGGAGGGGGGCTGATCGACGAGCTGGAGGGCCGCCTGCGGGCGGTGCTGGCCGAGCGGCCGAGTCGGATGCGGCTCCCGATCGACGGACGCGACATCATGCGCGTGTGCGACCTCTCGCCCGGCCCGGAGGTGGGCCGGATCAAGGCCCGGCTGGAGGAGCTGGTCCTGGAGGGGACGCTGCCGCCGGACCGAGAGGCCTTGCTCGCCTACCTGGGCGACCATCACGGCCGGCGCCGCGAGCGCTAGGGGGCGCTCGACGCCGTCCGGGGCGAGGCAGCGCACTGCGGGCTCGCCCTCACCGGTGACGTTCGGTATCCTCCCAGCCATGTCCCGCCCCGCGGGGCAGGAGGCCGTGGGCTGCTGGAGAGGTGCGCGGGTCACGCGCCGGTGCCGCCGGGCCGCTGGCCGGCGGCCCTCGGGACGCGCTCCTGTGATCGGGAGGAGCGAGGGATGGCGAAGCGTCTCAGCGAGATCAGGCTCCGGGATGACGAGGTCCTGCTCGACGGGTTCGAGGCCAGCATCGACGGGACGCCGGTGGTGGTCACCGCCGTCCTCGAGCGTACCTGCGTGTACGAGACCTCGGACGGCGTGCGACGGCTGGCCAACAAGCGGCTCCTGATGGTCGACCCCGAGAAATTGCCGATCAGGCGCCGCAGCCTGGGATAGGCTTCGGTGTAGAGAAGAGAGCGATGGGATTGGGACCCATGGATCGCAACCTGGCCCTGGAGCTGCTGCGCGTCACCGAGGCCGCAGCGCTGGCGGCCGCCCCCCTCCAGGGCCGTGGCAACAAGGAGGAGGCCGATCAACGCGCCGTGGACGCCATGCGCACGGCGCTCGCCTCGGTGGACATGCGGGGGACGGTCATCATCGGCGAGGGGGAGAAGGACGAGGCCCCGATGCTCTTCTTCGGCGAGAAGGTCGGCAACGGCATGGAGCCGGAGGTCGACGTGGCCGTCGATCCCATCGACGGCACCCGGCTCACCGCCAACGGCCAGCCGGGCGCCATGTCCGTGGTCGCGCTGGCCGAGCGCGGGACCATGTTCACGACCCACGTCCACTACATGGAGAAGCTGGTGGTCGGGCGACGGGCTCGGGGCGTGATCGACATCGAGATGCCGGTGGAGTGGAACCTCCGCCGCATCGCCAAGGCGGAGGGGCTCCATCCCCGCGACCTGCTGGTGGTGATCCTGGATCGGGAGCGCAACCAGGAGACCATCCGCGCCGTGCGCGAGGTGGGGGCTCGGGTCCGTCTGATCTCCGACGGTGACGTGGCCGGCGCGATCATGGCGGCGCTCGAGACCAAGACCGGGATGCACGTGCTGATGGGCTCCGGCGGGTCGGCCGAGGGCGTGATCGCGGCCTGCGCGGTGAAGGCCCTGGGCGGGGACATGCAGGCCCGCTTGCTGCTGCGCGACGAGGAGGAGCGGAAGCTGGCCCAGCGGGAGGGGTACGAGCCGGGGCGCGTCCTGACCATCGACGACCTCTGCTCCGGCCAGAACATCTTCTTCGCCGCCACCGGCATCACCCACGGAGAGCTGCTCGACGGTGTCCGCTACGAGGAGTACTACGCCTTCACCCACTCCATGGTCCTCCGCTCGTTCTCCGGCACCATGCGCTTCGTCGAGGCGTACCACGAGACCAGCAAGCTCCGCGAGAAGGGCCTGCTCCCCGAGCAGGTGATGCTGAGCTCGGCCCTGCGGATCTAGGCGCCCCCCCGCCCGGCCTCGGTCGCTCGGCGGGGAGCCTGGGGGTGGGGGCGTGGGGAGGGCTGCCGGCGGCGCGCCGGGGCCGGGACGCCCGACCGGGGCCGGCGCCGGTCGGCCTTCGGCGCGGGGGACGGAGGATGCCCCGACGATGGGCTAGACTGACCGCGGATGCAGCCGCTCCGTGTCGTCACCGCGATCGAGGTCAATGGAAAGCGCCAGGGGGCGCTGCGTCCCCGCGTCGGTCATGCGCCGCCGACGTGAGTAGAGCGCAGCCGTGAGGCCCCCGCCGGGATCGGCGGGGGCCTCTTTTTTTGCAGCGAGGAGGACCTGCGATGCCCCTACCCCCGCTCCACGGTGTCGGGCAGGCCGACGAGTGCTCGTGCCCGCGGTGTCAGGACGAGCAGACGCCGGCCTGGATCCAGCGGTTGCTGGCGCCGCCGCCGGAGGCCGCCGAGGCGGACGGGACGCCCTCGTCCGCCCAGTAGAGTGAGAGCCCGAGGTATGCCCGGTCAGGACTGGAGTGCGAGGTCGATCATGGATCCCATCCCTGCTCTGCCCGTCGAGACCATGCGCGCCCGGCGCGGGATCAAGTGGCACCGTTACCCCGACGACGTCCTGCCCGCCTGGGTGGCGGACATGGACTTCCCGGTCGCCCCGCCCGTGCAGGCCGCGGTCTCTCGCGTGGTCGAGCAGATGGACTATGGGTACCCCTGGCGGGCGGAGGAGGCCGGGGTCGAGGCCGCCTTCGTCGACCGGATGCGGGAGCGCTTCGGGTGGGCGGTGGCGGTCGAGCGCGTGCGCCCGGTCACCGACCTGGTGCAGGCGATCGTGGCCTGCCTGGTGGCCTTCAGCCAGCCTGGCGAGGGGGTGGTGGTGCAGACCCCGATCTACCCCCCCTTCCTGGGCTCGATCGCGGCCACCGGGCGCCGGCCGGTGCTCAACCCCCTGGTGGACGATGGCTCCCGCTTCGTCCTCAACCTGGACGGGCTGAGGTCGGCGCTCGACGAGCGGACCAAGGTCCTCTTGCTCTGCAACCCCCACAACCCGACCGGGCGTGTCCTGGATCGGGAGGAGCTGGAGGCGCTGGGCGAGGTCGCGGTCGCGCACGACCTCGTCATCGTCTCCGACGAGATCCACTGCGACCTGGTCTACCCGGGCCGCCGGCACCTGCCCATGGGCTCGCTGGGCGGGGAGGTGGCGGCCCGGACCGTGACCCTCAACTCGGCGACCAAGGGCTTCAACATCGCCGGCCTGCGCTGCGGGGTCCTGCACTTCGGCTCCGAGGCGCTCCTGGAGCGGTTTCGGCGGGCGCTCCCCGATCGCCTCCTCGGCTCCTTGAGCACGGTGGCGATCGATGCCACGGTGGCGGCCTGGCGGGAGGGCCAGCCCTGGCTGGACGCCCTCCTTCCCCTCCTCCAGCGCAACCGCGACCGGGTCGCGGCCTGGGCCTCGGAGCTGGGCCTCCGCCACCATCCCCCGGAGGGGACCTACCTCGCCTGGCTCGACCTGGGCGCGTTCGACCTGGCTGGCATGACCGGGCAGCGGTTCCTGCTCGAGCGGGCCCGGGTCGGGCTCAACGCCGGCGAGGACTTCGGCCCCGGCTACGAGCGTTGCGTCCGGCTCAACTTCGCCACCTCACCCGAGATCCTGGAGGAGATCCTGGCCCGGGCGGGGGAGGCGCTCCGCCGCGCCGGCGAGGCGGTCGGGTGAGCGACCCACTCCAGGCCTCGGCCGGACGGGTCAGGCGGTGCGCACGTCGGTCGCCGCCCGCAGGCCCAGCTCCTCGATCGCCATCTCGCGCATGCGGAACTTCTGGACCTTGCCCGTCACCGTCATCGGGTAGGAGTCGACGAACTTCCAGTACCTCGGGATCTTGTAGGTGGCGATGCGGCCGCGGCAGTACTCGGCCAGCTGCTCGCCGGTCGGGGTCGCCCCCTCGCGAGGGCGTACCCAGGCCATCACCTCCTCGCCGTAGCGCTCGTCCGGGACCCCGATCACCTGGACGTCGGCGACGTCGGGATGGGTGTAGAGGAACTCCTCGACCTCGCGCGGGTAGATGTTCTCACCGCCCCGGATGATCATGTCCTTGATCCGCCCGACGATGTTGACGTACCCGTCCTCGTCCATGGTGGCCAGGTCGCCGGTGTGCATCCACCGGGCCGGGTCGATGGCCTCGGCGGTGGCCGCCTCGTCGTTCCAGTAGCCCAGCATCACCAGGTAGCCGCGGCTGCAGAGCTCGCCCGGCTCGCCTCGGGGGACGATCCGGCCGGTGGCGGGGTCGATGATCTTGATCTCCACGTGGGGGTGGACCCGCCCCACCGTGGCCACCCGCTTCTCCAGGGGGTCGTCGACGTCGCTCTGGGTGGAGACGGGCGAGGTCTCGGTCATGCCGTAGCAGATGGTGACCTCGGTCATGTTCATGGTCGATCGGACCCTCCTCATGACCTCGATCGGGCAGGGGGAGCCGGCCATGATGCCGGTGCGCAGGCTGGAGAAGTCGAACTCGGAGAGGCGGGGGTGCTCCAGCTCGGCGATGAACATGGTGGGCACGCCGTAGAGGGACGTGCAGCGCTCGGCCTGGACCGTCTCCATGGTCGCCAGGGGATCGAAGGACTCGGCCGGCACCACCATGGTGGCGCCATGGGTGGTGCAGGCCAGGTTGCCCAGGACCATGCCGAAGCAGTGGTAGAAGGGGACCGGGATGCAGACCCGGTCTCGCTCGCGGTAGCGCAGCCGCTGGCCGATGAAGTAGCCGTTGTTGAGGATGTTGTGATGGGAGAGGGTGGCGCCCTTGGGGAAGCCGGTGGTCCCGGAGGTGTACTGGATGTTGATGGGGTCGTCGAACTGCAGCTCGGCCTCCCGCGCCGCCAGCTCCGCCTCCGACACGCGCTCGGCGTCGGCCAGCAGCCCGGACCACCCCCGTTCCAGCACCAGCGCCTCGCGGAGCGCCGGGCAACGGCCCCTCACCTCCTCGAGCATGGCCACGTAGTCGGCTTGGCGGAAGCGCTCGGCCAGGATCAGGAGGCTCACCCCGGACTGGTTGAGCGCGTACTCCAGCTCGGCGGTCTTGTAGGCCGGGTTGATGTTGACCAGGATGGCGCCCATGCGGGCGGTGGCGTACTGGACCAAGACCCACTCGAAGCGGTTGGGAGCCCAGATGCCGACCCGGTCGCCCTTCTGAACGCCCCGGGCCATGAGGCCACGTGCGACCCGGCCGGTCTCCTCCCACAGCTGGCGGTAGGTGGCGCGATAGCCCTGATGGACGACCACCAGGGCCTCGTGGTCGGGGGCGCGCTCCACGGTCCGGCGCAGGTTCTCGCCGATGGTCTCGCCCAGCAGGGGCACGGAGCTTACGCCGTGCACGTAGGACAGGGTTGCCATGGTTGACCTCCGCTCGCTCACGACGGCGTTTGCACCAGCATGGCACCGAGCCCGTCCCTGTCCAGGGGCGGAAGGGGCGGCGGGCGAGGCCACGGCCCGGGAGTCGGGGCGGCGGCCCTCGCCGGCGGAGCTGGCCGCGGCCCGGGATGCGACCGTGCCCGACGTCGTCGCCCCGGGGCTGCGGGTGCTGTTCTGCGGGGTCAACCCGAGCCTCTGGTCGGCCGCGGTCGGCCACCACTTCGCCCGACCCGGGAACCGGTTCTGGATCGCCCTGCACCGCTCCGGCTTCACCGACCGCCGGCTCTCCCCCTTCGAGGACGGGCGGCTGCCGGACTACGGGCTGGGCTGCACCAACCTGGTGGCGCGGGCCACCGCCCGGGCCGACGAGCTGAGCCCCGAGGAGCTGCGCCGGGGCGCCGAGCGGCTGCGCCGGCTGGTCCTGGGCCAGCGGCCGGGCTGGCTGGCGGTGCTGGGCCTGGGCGCCTACCGGGCCGCCTTCGCCCGCCCCTCGGCGGCCCCGGGCCTGCAGCCCGAGGTCATCGGGGAGACCCGGGTCTGGCTGCTCCCCAACCCCAGCGGGCGCAACGCCCACCACCAGCTGCCGACGCTGGTGGCGGCGTTCGTGGCCCTGCGCCGGGCCGCCGGGGCGGGCGCCGGCTGAGCCTTCGGGTCGGCCGTTGCCGCAGAGAGAGCGATCGCGCTCAAGCAGCACCCCTCACGGGTTCCCCTCGCGGGGCGCCCCACGAAGGCGGCGGCGTCGACCTGGGCGACGACGGTGGCCGGCACCGGGGCCAGGGTGAGGTCGGCACGGGCGGCGACCAGGCGAGGGGCGAGGGCGTCGCACCGCACGTTCCAGCCCGTGTCCGACCCCCCACGGAGGGAAGCCGGACGGGAGCCCTCCCAGCCGCCCGGCCGTGGCCACCACCCGTACCCCGGCCAGGCTGCCGGGTCGCGCCACTTTGAGCAGGGCGAGGTTGGTGAGCGTCCCGGTGGCGATGATCGTCGCCCCGGCATCAATGCCGCCGGCCAGCAGGCCCAGAGCGGCGCCCGGCCGAGCCGGCCTCGGCTCGGGGGGGCGGCCGGTACCGCCGGCCGTCCCAGGTGCGCTCGAAGCGCCGGCCCGTGGTCAGCGACGATCCAGCCCCGGTCGCGACCGGGACCCGGCCGCGGCTGGCAAGGCCGAGGCGGTGGTTGACGCAGCCGGCGCGGGTGCCGTCGCGGTCCGGTTGGTGGTGATCCCGAGCAGCGTGGCCCCGGGCCAGCCGAGGACCGCGGCCAGGGCGCAGGCGTCGTCGGGATCGCCGCCGACGTCGGTGTCCAGGTGCACGCGCACGGTCACGATGGTCGCACTCCCCGGGTCCGGCCCCGCCGCCGGGGATGGATCGGAGGGGTGGTGGTCGGAGTCCGGGGCGGGCTCGCGGCCCGCGCCCGAGGGAGACCGGTTCCCCCCTGCAGGCGACTCGGCGCCGGTCCCACCGCCTCGCGTCCGGAGGCGCCGGGACGCGGTACCCTACGCGTGCCGCCCATGCCCCTGCCCCTGTCACGAGCCCGTACCTTGTTGGTGGAGATCCCCCGCCAGGCCAAGCTCGCCTACTGCCTGGTGCGCGACGAGCGGGTGCCGCTGCCGGCCAAGGTGGCGCTGGGCGCCGCCTTGGCGGTGATCGTCAGCCCCATCGACCTGCCCGCCTGGGTGCCGGTGGTGGGGGACCTGGACGCGGTGGCGCTGGGCGTCCTGGCGATTAAAGTGTTCGTCGATACCTGCCCGGAGCATGTGGTCGAGGAGCATCGCCTGGCCGCGAGCCGAGGCCAGAGCCGCTTCGACCAGGACCTGGGTCGGGTGGTTGGGCTCGTGCGCGAAGCCGTGCTGCGAGTCCGGGCACGATGGATCTTCTCCCGGCTCCCCAAGGGGGGGCCGGGGGCCGACGACCAGAGCTCGGAGGAGAGAACGCCTTGAGGGTGATGCTGATCAAGGACGTGGAGAACGTCGGTCAGGCCGGCGACATCAAGGAGGTCGCCGACGGCTACGGCCGCAACTACCTCATCCCTCGCCGCCTGGCGGTGGTGGCCGGCAAGGGGGTCGAGGCCGAGGCCAAGCGCCTGCGCGAGGCCGTGGCTCGGCGCGAGGCCAAGGCCCGGGAGGAGGCCCAGGAGCTGGCCGAGATCATCGACAACAAGACGGTGGTGGTGCGGCTCAAGGTCGGGGCCGAGGGCAAGGTGTTCGGGGCCATCACCAGCGAGGACATCGCGGTGGCGCTGGACAAGCAGCACCAGGTCGAGGTGGACCGGAGACGGATCGACCTCGAGCATCCGCTGAAGGAGCTGGGCGAGCATCGCATCCCGCTCAAGCTGCACCGCGACGTCACCGCGCACATCAACCTGATCATCACCCAGGACCGGTAGCCGGCCGTGTCGGTCGCACCCTCCTCGTCGCGCCTGGAGGGTCGCGTCCCCCCGCACGACCTGGAGGCCGAGGGCTCGGTCCTGGGCGCGATCCTCTTGGACCAGACCGCGATCGCCCGCGTCCTCGACTTCCTGGGCCCGGAGGACTTCTACCGAGAGAACAACGGCCAGATCTACCGTGCCGCCCTGGAGCTGTTCCGTGAGGGCGAGCCCATCGACAACGTCACCGTCGCCGCCCAGCTGGAGCGGATGGGCGTTCTGGAGCGGGTCGGGGGCCGCGCCCAGCTGGCCCTGCTCCAGGAGTCGGTGCCGACCGCCGCCAACATCGAGTACTACGCCCGGATCGTCAAGGACAAGGCCTACAAGCGACGGCTGATCACGGTCGGTGGCCAGGTCACCGCCCTCGGCTTCGAGGAGGGGTTGGACGCCGAGGAGGCGATCAACCAGGCCCAGGCCCAGGTGTACGCCATCTCGGACGACCGGGTGGGCTCGGGGCTGGAGCGCCTCTACGACCTCCTGAAGCCGGCTATGGACCGGATCGAGGCACAGATGGCCTCGGGCGGGGGGGTGATCGGGATCCCGAGCGGGTTCCACGACCTGGACCGGATGACCAACGGCTTCAAGCCCTCGGACCTGATCATCATCGCCGGCCGGCCCAGCATGGGCAAGTGCCTGGCCGGCTGGACCCTGGTCGACGACCCGCGCACGGGCGCGAGGATGACCATCGAGGAGGCGGTGCGCCGGCGCCTGCCCGAGGTGATGGGGCTGGGCCCGGCCGGGTCGATCCGACCGGCCCGGGTCGCGGCCTGGGTGGACAGCGGGGTCAAGCCCTGCTTCCGGGTGCGGACCCGCAGCGGCCGCCGGGTGGACGTCACCGGCCACCACCCCTTCCTGACCAGGAACGGCTGGCGGCCCCTCCACGAGATCGCCCCCGGCGAGGAGGTCGCCGTGCCCCGGATCGTCCCCTGCTTCGGTCGCGAGGGCGGCGTCTCCGACCGCGAGCTGGCGGAGCTGGCCGCGGCCTCGGCCTGGAGCGGCCGCCTGCCGGCGCGGGTCTGGCGGCTCGACCGCTGGCGGCTGAGCGCGTTCCTCGCCGCGCTGCTGCGGCGCCTGGCGCGGGCGGCCGGCTCGGTCCTCCGCCTCGAGGCGGGCTCGCCGTGGCTGGCCGCCGATCTGCAGCACGCCCTGGCCCGATTGGGGATCGACGCCGCTCGCCTCCCCGGCCCCGACGGGACCGTGGAGATCGCCGATCCCGTCTCCCTCGCCACCAGCGAGGCCCTGGTCGAGCGGGGCGAAGTGGAGGTGCCGGCCGCCGGGGCGATGGCCCGGCCGTCCGACCTCCGCTGGGAGGAGGTGGTGGCGGTGCACCCCCTGGGCCGGCACCGGGTCTACGACCTGACCGTGCCGGGAGGCCACTGCTTCGTGGCCCAGGACGTGCTCGTCCACAACACCTCCTTCGTCCTCAACCTCACCCTGCACGTCGCGGTCGAGCACAAAAAGCCGGTCGCCATCTTCAGCCTGGAGATGTCCAAGGAGCAGCTGGTGGAGCGGATGCTGTGCGAGCAGGCCAGGATCGACGCCCAGCGGCTGCACCGTGGGCTGCTGAGCGACGTCGAGTACGAGCGCCTGGCCGGGGCCCTGGGGCCGCTGGGCGACGCTCCCATCTTCATCGACGACACGCCCATGCTCGACGACCTCACCCTCCGCCTCAAGAGCCGCCAGGCGCGGAGCCGGGAGGGGATCGAGCTGATCGTGATCGACTACCTCCAGCTCATGCGCGGGCGCAACCAGGGCGACGACTCCAACCGGGTGCAGGAGGTGTCGGCCATCTCCCGGTCGCTGAAGGGGATCGCCCGTGAGCTGCACATCCCGGTGATCGCCATCTCCCAGCTCTCCCGCGCCCCCGAGGCCCGTCCCGACAAGCGGCCCATCCTGAGCGACCTGCGCGAGAGCGGCTGCATGCCGGCGTCGACACGGCTGCTGCGGGCGGACACCGGCCAGGAGATCACGATGGGCGAACTGGTGCTGAGTCAGGAGCAGCCTCTGGTCTGGTCTCTCTCCGAGGACTGGCAGCTCGTGTCGAGGCGCCTGACGCGGGTGTTCCCATCGGGCATCAGGCCGGTGTTCCGGCTTCGCCTGGCTTCCGGCTACGAGGTGGAAGCTACGGCCAACCACCCGTTCCGGACCCTGAGCGGCTGGACGCGGCTCGACCGCCTCACGACGGCCGACTTCGTGGCGGTACCGCGGCGACTGCCCGCGCCGGAGCGGGCGCAGGACCGTTGGGACGACGATGAGCTGATACTCCTGGCGCACCTGCTGGGCGACGGCACCATGGGGCCGGGTATCAAGTACGCTACGGCGGACCCTGCCAACAAGCTCGCGGTCGAGGCGGCTGCGGAGCGACGGTTCGGGCTTCGACCGAAGGCGAACCGGCTGGCGAACACGTGGTGGCTATGGTTCCCATCCCCGCACCGGCCGACACCCAACCGCCACCATCCCATGTGCGACTGGCTGGCACAGCTGGGCCTGTGGAGGGTTCGGGCTCACGACAGATTCATCCCCGAGGCGATCCATGGTCTCCCTGACGACCA
>DATGLL010000022.1:0-10122 GCA_035294145.1 Candidatus Dormiibacterota bacterium
GGGGCTCCCCACGAGGCCGGCCTGGGGACCCCATCGGAGCGTGCTCCGATGGGGAACCCTCGTGGGGCACCCCTGCGGGCCATCGTGCTGGAGCGTGGCCATCGCCCGGGCCCCCCGATGGGCGGCGGCACGCCGGCCGTCGTGCCGCGCGAGGCGGCCTCGATGCTCGACCACGATCGTGGTCACGGTCGGGTCACGCCGCAAGGCCAGGAACCTCCGACGCGTTCCGTTCAGGGCCGAGCCAACCTCGGTCACCAGGCGCCCGACGGCGAGCCCCTCCTGGGCCGCCCAAGCGGCAGCACCCGCCACCTGCCGGTCCAGGATCGGAGCGTTGATCGGCAGCGGACACGCGAGCGGTCACGCCGGGGCGTCCCCCGGGGATCAGGTGACCGACTCGCCGGGCCGGGACGGGAAGCGTGCCCGAAGGGGAGCAGCGGGAGGCGGTGACGGGAGGGATGCCTTGCTGGCGGCCCACTGCTTCGAGTTGACGGAAGTGAATGGTAGTGTGTGGACACGTCAGCTGTCGTTACCCCCCGGCTTGGCCAGTCGCCCCGGTGCGTGGTAAGTAAGCCGTGGACGGATTCGAGGAGTGCCATCCCCTCAGCGTCTCGGCGAGATCACGATCAAGGTCCCCGGTCCGTTCGCAGGAGTGGCGGACCTCGGCTTCAGCGCACGCTACCCAGAGCAGGTGCCCTTCGCCCCGCTGCGCGACGTCCCGCTTTGGATCGAGGGACCAGCACAACCGATGCGGCGCCTGATCGCCCGCCTCCGCCTGCTGGCCGAGGCAAGCCGCTCCGCTCATGGTTGGACCCATCCGGTCGTGCTCAGCGACGAGGTGGTGGTCATGGCCTTCCAGGACCGCTCAAGGCACCTCCTGGAGCCGGGGTCGCAGCGCCGCGGCCTGGAGCAGGCCCGCGACCTGGCGGGCTACGTCCTGAACCTGGTCCGGCCGGTCGTCTTCCCCTTCCTGCGCGACTGCGCCGAGGTCGCCAACCTCAGGTTGACCGAGCAGATCGAGATGGACGTCCGCCAGGCCCACCGTCAGATCGTCACGCTGACCCTGGCCCGAGGGCAGATCGTGCCCAGCAACGGGGAGGACCTCCTCTCCTGAGGCGGACCCGGCCCCGGCACGAGCCGGGACAGGGCCCTCAGCGCGGGGTGGGCGAGGGGGTTGGCGTCGGCGTCCGGCTCGTGGCCACGCTGGGGGAGGGGGTGGGCGTGGGCGAGGGGGTGGGGGAGGCGGCGCTGATCGGGGCCGGGGTGTTGGGCACCGGGGCGTTGGCGAGCGGCGCCGCCGACTGGTTGCCCAGGATGAGGGCGATGGGGACGGCGACGACCCCCACCAGAACGGTCAGCACGAACGTGATCGCGCCCCATTCACGGCGCAGGAAGGATCGGTTCACCGCGGCCGAGATTCTAGGACCCTGGAGCCGAGACCTGCTGTCGCCCGGCAGCCCTGGGGGCCAACGCCAAGGCGGCTAGGCCCCCGGCGAGCGCCTTTCCCGTCACCGTCCCTCAGCGCCTCCCCCGCTGCGGGCCACGGCGACCACGACCGGCTCGCACCGGATGGCCGCTTCAACCACCGGGCTCGTTTCGGGTCGCAGTCTCTCCCTCCTTGCGCCGCTGGTTCAACAGGCGCACGAAGTCCTGGGCTCTCGCCATCGCCTTCCAACGCTCGGGGAAGAAGTCCTGGGCGAGGATGGACCTGTCTGGCAGCTGGTAGACGGTGACGCACCACTTGTTGAGGGTCCGTGTCACCTCCACCTCGAAATCCTTCTCAGTGGTCTCGTAGCGCACGACCCTATCGTCATCGAAGCGCCGCTTTCCTGACACTGCCATAGCAACAAGTCCTGGTGAGGGGGGCACAGGCACATGGGAGCGTGTCCCATGATTATACTGGCCCTGCTGCGGATTTCAGACGCAAACGTGTCTCCAGCTCGGAGAGCGGGATCAGATCCTGGATCACGTCGAGCATGGCCTCGCGCAGATCCGGCCGCTTGAGCGCCAGGGTGAGGTTGGCCTTGAGGTAGCCGGGCATGGTTCCGGTGTCGTAGTAGTCGCCCTCGAACTCGTACGCCACCACCCGTCCGCTGCTCAGCGTACGCCGGATGGCATCGGTGAGCTGAATCTCCCTCCCGGTCCCGGGCTCAGTCTCGGCCAAGGCGGCGAACACATCCGGCGTGAGCACATACCGCCCGACGATGGCCAGGTCGCTCGGCGCCCAGCCCGGCTCGGGCTTTTCCACCAGGTCCTCCACCTCGTGGAGCCGGCCGTCGGAGGCGCCCGGGGCCACGATGCCATACCGGCTGAGCTGATCTTGTGGCACACGGCGCACTGCCAGCACCGTGGCGCCGGTCCGGGTGTGGACGTCGATCAGCTGCCGCAGGCAGGGAGCCGCGCCCAGGATGACGTCATCGGCGAGCAGGACCGCGCAGGGCTCACCCTCGACCAGTCGACGCGCGGTCCACACGGCGTGACCGAGCCCCAGTGGCTCCTTCTGCCGAACGTAGACGATGTCCACCTGTTCGCTGAGGCGGTCCACCTCGGCCAGGACCTCAAGCAGTTCATCCTTGCCCCGCTCCCGGAGGTACAGCTCGATCTCCCGCGCGCGGCCGAAGTGGTCCTCGATCGCGCGCTTCCCCCCGCCGGTGACCACGATCACCTGCTCAAGGCCGGAGGCGATCACCTCCTCGACCCCATACTGGATCGTCGGCTTGTCAACCAGCGGCAGCATCTCCTTCGGCTGTGCCTTGGTGACGGGGAGGAACCGGGTGCCGAGGCCAGCCGAAGGGAGGATGGCACAGCGAACGGTACGCGTCGTCATCCAGGACAATGTACGCGGTGGGATCGGTGAGATCGCTTCAGCCAGGTGTGGAAGGCCGTCTCGAGAGGGTCGTCGACGACGCCCTTCTCACCCGTCACGTGGGCGGGGAGGGGCTCTTCGCCACCCCCTCGATGATCTTGCTGATGGAGCAGACCGCCCACCTCTCCGTGGCCCCCTACCTGGCGCCGGGAGAGACCACGGTCGGCTACGAGGTCTGCGTCCGTCATCTGGCCCCTGCCCGAGCTGGCGACCGGCTGGTCGTCTCCAGCCGCCTCACCGAGGTCAACGGCAACCGGCTCACCTTCGAGGTGCAATGCCGACGCGGCGAGGTGCTGATCGGCACCGGGACCCACCGCCGGGCGATCGTCCCCTCCCTTTGATCCCGGGCGCAAAATCTCCGGCTGCCGTCTGCCTCGTGACGCTGCGCCCTGGACCGGGGCACGACAACCGTCGTCGCTCGCTCACGCCGAAGCAGGAGCTGGCGCGCCCCTGCGCACTAAGATAGAGCGACTTGCACGAGACCAGCGCCCCAACCGCCGAGATCGAGGCCGTCAGCCCGGAGGCCATCGAACGGGCCACGGTCGAGCTTCGCGATCACCTGCCCCCGAGCCCGCTCCAGTACTCGCGTGCCCTCACCGCCAAAGCCGGCTGCCATGTCTACCTGAAGATCGAGACCATCCATCCCACCCGTGCCTTCAAGGTCCGGGGAGCGCTCAACAAGCTCGCCCACATGCGTCCAGAAGAACGGGCATCGGGCGTGGTCACGGCCTCGGCCGGCAACCACGGCCAAGGGGTGGCCTATGCCGCCCAGGCGTTCCAGGTGCCGGCCACCGTCTACGTGCCCGACAACGCCAACCGGTTCAAGGTCCAGGCCATCAAACGGATGGGCAGTCGGGTGGTGCACGCCGGCCGCACCTACGCCGAGGCCTGCGCCGAGGCCATGCGTGCCCGGGAGGCGAGCGGGGCGACCTTCGTCCACGCCTTCGACGACCCCGACGTCATCGTCGGGCAGGGCACCATCGCCGTCGAGCTGCTTGAGCAGCTCCCAAGCCTGGACACGGTGATCGTGCCGGTAGGGGGCGGCGGCCTGATCTCCGGCATCGCCACCTACCTCAAGGCGCGTCGCCCCACGGCACGGGTGGTGGGCGTCGAGCCAGCAGGCGCCGACGCCATGACCCGATCGCTGGCGGCCGGGCGGCCGGTCACGCTCGATCGCGTCGACACCATGGCTGACGGGCTGGCTGCGGACGCGCCCGGCGACCTCACCTTCCGGATCGTGCGGACCCACGTGGACCACATGATCCGGGTCGAGGAGGCCGAGCTGCTCCGGGCCATCCGGCTCCTCTTCGAGTGGGAGCACCTGCTGGCCGAGCCCGCTGGCGCCGCTGCGTTGGCGGCCCTGCTCCATCGCTACACCCCCGAGCCCGACGAGCGGGTGGTCGTGATCCTCTCCGGAGCGAACCTCACCGAGGAGCTGATGCTGCAGGCTCTGCGGACGCGCTGAGGCGAGTGGGCCGATCCCGCTTTCCCGACGGCGGGCCCAACGGCTACCCTGTGGGAGTCGCATGAAGGCGTACGTCCTCATCAACGCCTCGCCGGGCCGAGCGCTCGAGGTGGCCGAGCGCTTGCAGGAGCAGGAAGGGATCTCCGCCGCCGACGCCATCACTGGCGAGTACGACGTCATCGCCGTCTGTGAGGCGCCCGACGTGAACGCGATCGGTCAGCTGATCGTGGAGAAGATCCAGAAGGTCGAGGGCGTGTTCAAGACCATCACCTGCCTGGTCGTCACCTGATCAGCGCGCCTCGCGTTCGGTGGTGCTCGGCCGAGGTCGGAGGCGACGTGGTTCGGCTGGCCTCCGAGGCCGGACTGGCCATCGGGGCGGCGAGTGCCGCCCTGGCCGCTTGCGCCAGCTCTGGGATGGCGGCCTCAAGGGTCGTCATCACCGGCGCCCAGCCCAGCTCGCGCCGGCTCCAGCCGTCAGCGATCAGGTGAGGGCGACCGAAGAGGTCGGCCATGAAGGGAGTCGACCAGCACTCCTGGCCCGCCGGGGCACGGAACCGCTGCACCGAGGCTGCGAGCCGGGTGAGGTCGTAGGACAACCACCCTACCCGCGGCGGCAGGCCCAGCTCTCGGGCCACGGCGAGGAGCAGGTCCCGCCAGGTGGCCTGGAACCCTCCCACCAGGTAGGCGAGCCCGGGCATGCCACGAAGGCCGGCTGCGGCCAGGGCACGGCCGAGGTCGGCGCCGGTGACAAAGGTGTGAGCCTCCCGCCCTCCCCCCGGCAGGAGCAGACGATGCCCGGCCAACTGCCGGATCAGGCAGGCGAGGATGGGCTCGCCCTCCGCCACCACCTGGGCGGGCCGCAGGGCGACCACCTCCACTCCGCTCTGCTCTCGCAACCACCGCTCGTCCTCGGCCGTCAGCCGCTCATATGGATGCTGAGGACGTGGAGGCGTGCGCTCGGTGATCCGTCCCTCCTGGAACCCGTGGACGTAGGCGGTCGAGAGGTAGACGATGCGGCGTACACCGGCGGCACGGGCACGATCGACCACCTCGCGGAGGTACGGATGCGGCTGTCGCGCCCATCGGCCCCAGCGGAGGCGGGCCATCGGATCGCGGAGGCGCACGCACAGGTACGCGACCTCGATCGCATCCAGGGCCGTCGCCAGGTCGTCGCCCGGCTCGGCGCCACGAACGCCCACCCGGCCCTGAAGGGCGGCCACGAGGGCGCGGCCCACGCCTCCGGAAGCTCCGATCACAAGGTGCACGTCGATCCCTAGCGTACGTGGGTTCGGCGCCCACCTCGCAACGGAAACTGCAGCCCGGGTACCAGGACACCCGCGGCGCTCAACCCAGGCGTCAGCCGGTTAGGAACTCCTCCAGAGCGTGGTTGAAGTCGGCTGGACGATCGGCCTGGGGCGAATGGCCGGCCCCCTCGATGACGGTCAGCCGGGCGCTAGGCAATCGCAGATGAGCCCGCCGGACCCGCTCCACAGGCAGGAGCGAGTCCTTTGCCCCCCAGATCAGGGCCACCCGGAGGCGGGTCGCGGCCAGGCGCGCGAGCAGGGAGGCGGAGCCAAGGAAGGAGTCCGGCCCACTGAGCGCGCGCACGGTGGCGGCGTAGGCGCGCGCATAGCCGTCATCGGCATGGAGCTCGCGGAGATGGGCAAGATGCTCGTCGTCCAACAGCCGCTCCGCCTCGCCGTTGCCCAACCGGCGCGCGATCCGCCGGATGGTCGACGGGGGGGTGCGCTGCAGGACCTCGCGCGTGACCCGGACCAGGGCCTCGCCCACCCGGGGGAGGATCACCAACGAGTACAGCAGGTTGACCCGAGGCCGGACCACCCCCAGCGCATTGACCAGGGCCAGACCCGCCACCCGCTCAGGGCGTCGTAGCGCCACCTCGGCCACGACCCGTCCCCCCATCGAGGCCCCGACCAGCACCGGTTGGGCCTCTGCCGGCAGGCAGCGATCCAGGTAACGCTCGACCACCTGGGCGAACAACGGGATGCCGTAGCCCCGCTCCGGCTTCTCGCTCCGCCCGAAGCCGGGGAGGTCAGGGGCGTAGACGGCGTGACGCCGGCTGATCACAGGGAGGGTGAACCTCCACTCCATGTAGCCGGCCGAGCCCAGCCCATGGACGAAAACCACCGGTGGCTCCCCACCTCCTCCGTAGGTGTGGTGCACGTCGAGTCCGTCGAGTTGGACGTAGCCGGTATGCAGATGGGCCACCGCGTCCCCCTTATACCCAATCCCCCGGCGGCCAGGGGGCCGGCGGGCGGGTGCCCACCACCCCTCCGCGTCCTCCTGCCCCCCGACCGGGAGTGGCCCATCCCTCCGCCCTCAGGCCGAACCCGTCCCCAAGCCGCACCAGCCTACTATGTTGGGACATGCGCGACCGGCCACGCGTTCGTATGGCGCCCAGCCCGACCGGGTACGTCCATCTGGGCAGCGCCCGAACCATGCTCTACAACGTGCTCTTTGCCCGCTCCCAGGGCGGGTGCGTGGTGCTCCGGATCGATGACACCGACCTCGGCCGCAGCCAACCCGAATACGAGCAGGCCATCTTCGACGGGTTCCACTGGCTGGGCTTGAGCTGGGACGAGGGGCCGGACGTGGGAGGGCCCTACGGCCCCTACCGACAGAGCGAGCGACTCGACCACTACCGCGAGCACGCGGCACGCCTGCTCCAGTCGGGCGCCGCCTACCGTTGCTACTGCACGCCGGAGGAGCTCGCCGCCGAGCGAACCGAGGCCGAACGTCAACGACGCCCCTATCGCTACTCCCGCCGCTGCCTGGTCAACCCGCCCCGGGGCCGGCAGGAGTTCGCCGTCCGGCTCCGGGTGCCAGAGGGCGAGACCACCTTCACCGACCTGATCCGGGGGGAGATCACGGTGACCAACGGGGCCATCGGCGACCCGGTGATCGTCAAGTCGAACGGGTGGCCCACCTACAACTTCGCCAGCCCCGTGGACGACGCGCTGATGGAGATCACCCACGTGTTCCGGGGCGAGGAGCACCTGCCCAACACCCCGGTTCAGCTCATGGTGCTGGACGCCCTGGGGTATCCGCGTCCGCAGGCGTTGATCCACCTCCCGGTCATCGTGGGCAAGGACCGCAAGAAGCTCAGCAAACGGCACCACCCTGAGGTCCGGCTCAGCCTCTACCAGGAGTTGGGCTTCCTCCCCGAAGCGCTGGTGAACTACCTTGCCCTGCTGGGCTGGAACCCGGGCACCGACCAGGAGGTCTTCAGCCTTGAGGAGCTGGTCAGGGCCTTCGACATCTCCCGCATCCAGCGGGCGAGCGCGATGTTCGACTGGGACAAGCTGGAGTGGCTCAACGGCCAGTACATCCGACGGCTGAGCGACCAGGAGCTGGCACGTCGCCTCGGGCCCTACCTCCCCAACCTCCCGCCGGCCACGATCGCAGCCGCCGCCCCAGCCCTGAAGGAGCGGCTCCCCTACCTGAGTCGGGCTGCCGAGCTGCTCGCCTACCTGCACACCCCGCCGGCCCCGCCCGAGCTCGACCACGGGCAGCGGGAGATGGTGCGTGCCGCCCGTGAGCGCCTGGAGGGAGTCGACTGGGCGCCCGAGCCGCTCGAAGCTGCGCTGGAGGCGCTCCGCCTGGAGCGAGGCTGGAGCCGGAGCAAGCTCTACACCCCCATCCGCGAGGCGGTGGCAGGTCGGGTCTCGCCCCCCCTCCACCACACACTGGCGTTGCTCCCCAAGGAGGAGGCGCTGGCCCGCCTGCGGCGGGCGGCAGGCTGACGGACCCTGCCCGGCGGCTGAACGCAGGAGGCCCGAGTGCGGGCTGGCGTTGCGGGTGGAACCACCCCGATCAGGCCGGCCGCAGGCTACCGTGCATGCCGGCCGCGACCACGTTGATCATGGCCGTCCAAGGACAGGCGAGCTGGTCGGCCCGCCCACAGGCGTAGAGACCGTAGTCGCCCGGCCCCTCGTGCATGACGAAGTACGTCCAGCTCACACCGTCGCGGGCGTAGCGCGCGATCTCGGAGGCGACCCAGCCGGTCGGGTCCGGATCGGAGGGCCTGGCCCCGAACTCACCCACGATCAGCGGGACGTTCATCCTCCAGCTCCGCGGTGTGGGGCCGGGGTAGTCGTCGCCCCCCGGATAGTTGTGAACGGAGAAGACCACGTCAGGGCCGCTCACGTCCGGGACACTGTTGGGGTCGGTGGCCGCCTCGAGGATCACCAGGTGATTGGGATCGACCGCGGCGATGGCCGAGTGCAGATCCCTCGCCAGCGATGTCCAGGCGGCGAGGGAGGGGGGCGACGGCTCGTTGAGGACGTCATAGCCGAGCACGGTGGTGCTGGCGGCGTAGTGGGTGGCCACGTCGCGCCAGAAACGGATCACCGCCTGCTGATCTCGCCGATTGCGCCAGAACGTCGTCTGCGAGGCGCCGTACCCCGGCGCCGAGTACAGCACCAGGTACATCCACAGGTGGTTGGCAGCTGCCCAGGCCACATGCTGATCGAGCACCTGGAAGAAGCGTGTGCGGTCGGTCTCATACCAAGCGTAGTCAAGCCCGAAGCGGACGCTGTTGCCGCCGAAGGCCGCCACCTGCGCATAGTCCGAGGGCCCGTAGTCGATGGCGTCGATGTTCGGCCCACCGCAGCAGCTGAGGGCGGGCTCGTTGTTGAAGTTGATCCCGCGGAGTTGAAGGACCCGGTCCTGGTAGATCAGGTCGCGACCGCGCACGATGGGCAAGCGACCGGCGGCGAGGGCCGATGGCTGGCTGCAGGCCGCAAGCGTCACGACGTAGAGGAGCAGGAGCGTGAGCACACGCCAGCACCGGCTTGCCCGAACTCCAACCACCGACGGAGCGTCGCTCATGTGCTACCTCCCGCTGCGCCATCCCACGCCCCGTAGGGCAGCGGCAAGAGAGCAGGGTAGCAAACTGACGCTCAGCCCCCCGCTCCAGCCCTGCCCGCAGCCGGTATCGTGGTCAGCGCAGGAGACCGTCCTGCGTGGCAGGAGAACGCCCGTCGCCGGGGCCTGGCCTGGGTGGCAACCATGTTGAGCGCGTATCTCTCGCATCTGGCGCTCCGCTGCCGCGACCTGTCAGCGATGGATCGCTTCTACCAGGAGATGGTGGGGCTGAGCCAGCATGAGGAGGGGCAAGGATGGCGACGGCTGGGCTGGGGCCGTGGCGACCACGTGCTCGAGCTGAGCGAGGGCCAGCCCGGCATCGACCACTTCGGGCTTGAGGTCCGCGAGCCCAAGCAGCTGGACGAGCTGATCGCCCGTCTGGACCGTGCCGGGATCCGCGCACGGACGGAGCGACCACCGGGGGCGCATCCGCCGACCCTGACCTTCGCCGACCCTGAGGGCAATCGGGTCGAGGTCCACGGGCGTGTCGACCGCTCGGGTGAGGTGGTCGCCGACGGCGGGCGGCGCCCGGTCCGGCTGCACCATCTGACCCTGGTCACCAAGGCTCTCGCCGACGTGGAGGACTTCTACTGTCGGGTGATGGGCTTCCGGGTCTCCGACCGGATGGGCGAGGTCTTCACTTGGCTTCGCTGCAACCCCGAGCACCACACCTTGGCCGCGGTCGTCGGCGACCCCCCCGGGCTCGACCACCACGCCTACGAGGTCGCCGGTTGGGCCGACTTCAAGACCTGGGGCGACGAGCTGGCGGCCAGGAACGTCCCCCTGATCTGGGGGCCGGGCCGCCACGGGCCGGGAAACAACCTCTTCGTCATGTTCGACGACCCTGAGGGCAACCACGTCGAGCTCTCCGCTGAGATGGAGCGCTTCTACGACGACCGAGCCGAGT
>DATGLL010000023.1:0-2672 GCA_035294145.1 Candidatus Dormiibacterota bacterium
CAGGGCCGGGGAGGAGGCGGGGTCGTCGGGGTCGCCGAGCGAGCGGGGGCGAGGAAGGCACCCCATCGGAACTTGCTCCGATGGGGACCCTGATACGGGTCCTGATGGGGACCCCTGGGAGCGCTTGACCGTCTCTCGGGAGGTGCCGCAGGGCACCGGGGTGGGGTCGAGCCGGCGGAGCCGATCCCATCACGAGGGCGTGAGGCCGGCCAGGTGGCGGATGGCTTGGGCCAAGAGCCTAGGGCGGCGAGCAAGCGTCGGTTCTCAGCGGGTTGCTGGGGCAGGGAGGGTGAAGAGGTGACCGAGCCGGTGCTGGGCGAAGCGCAGCCAGCGGCGCTCGGAGTGGCAGCCGAGCAGGACCTGGGCCACGGCCAGGCAGACCAGCCCATCGAGCCGCTCGCCCGTTCCGGACCGCTCCCGCCCGGACCGTCCGGTTGGCCGGGAAAGGCCTCGAGGTCCCCGCCATCGCCCGGGAGCCGGGGATCCACCCCTAGACCGTCCCCCTCTGGCTGGGACGGGACGACGAGCAAGGCCTCCCGGGGCTCGAGGACCGATCCCGGTCCGGCCAGCCGCCCACCTCCCCACCCGAGGAGGTGGGCGAGGTGATCGCCACCGGTCGTCTCCTGGACCCTGGACCAGCGGGAGGGCTCCCTGACCCCGGGGCAGGGCCTCACCGGGAAGCGCCGTCGCCTCGACGGGGCCCTCTCGGCGGGGGGCTTCGGCTGGCGAAGCCAGGGGGCTAGTTGGGCGACGAGGTGGGCCCCGCGTTCGCCGAGCAACGGGGAAGAGCACCACGCTCCGCGCGGGTGCCTCGGGGGGAGCGCGGTCGAGTGCCGGGCCGGGTCCGAACCCGAAGGCGCCAAGGGCCTCCCTGACCAGCGGCCGATCAAGGCGCGGCCTGACCCACGAGGGCGACGGCTGGCGGAGCGGGCCCGGCAGGAGGCCGACGACGGGCGAGGGGGGAAGGGCGACGGGTTGGGGGCATCCCCGCCCTCCCGTGGTGAGGCGCTCACCACGACGCGGACTCCCTGGCACCGGTGAAGGACGGATCCCGGTCGGGATCCAGGACGTCTCTGCCCTCCTCGACCACCTGCGCGCCCACCGGGCCACCGACGGGCCCTGGGGCAGCCCGGCCCACCCCTGTCGGGAACTCGTCCTCCTGCCCAAGAGGCTGCCGACCTGAGCCCGATCGAGCCCTGGGGAAGGTGCTGCGCTCACGCGCCCTCGAGGGCCGGCGGGTCGCGAGCTGGCGGGAAGGGTGCGAGGCGGTTCGGGATCCACGGCCGACTGGGATGCGCGTCGGCTTCCGTTCCGATGGGGTCAGCGTTGGAGGCACCAACCCGGCGGCGACCAGGGATCGCCCTTCCGGGCAATGGCCGCAGAGACTTGGCGGATGCACTCCTTGGTTCAGGTCGGAGCTCCTCGCTGGTCGCCGACCGGCTCGGCGTACCGCAGGGCTGCTTGCTCAACTAGGCGCCGCAGGATGCGGTAACGGCCGGCGCTGCCCGGATGGTCCATGGCCAGCGGATCGTGGTCAGTGGCGGGGCAAGGCCGAACTGGTCATTAAAATGACCTGATGACCATCATCATGACCGCAACAGAGGTCAAGGCAAAGATCCTCTCATTGCTCGACCGGGTCGCGGCCGGGGAAGAGGTCGAGATCACGAAGCACGGCCGCACCGTCGCGCGCCTGGTTCCGGCTCGCGGACCGCGCTCCCTGAAAGGCTCGATGGCAGGGCTGGCGATCACCGCGACCGAGGACGAGCGCCAGCTGTTCAGCACCGATGAGGAGTGGGAGACGTCGTGAGCATGCTGATGCTCGATAGCCATGTGCTCCATTGGTGGTCGGCACAGCCGGAGTGTCTGAGCCCGGCCGCGACCAGGGCCGTGGAGAAGGCGGACGAGCTCGCCGTCGCGGCTGTGACCTGGTACGAGCTGGCGTGGCTCGCCAGGCACGAGCGTATCGTTGTCCGGATCCCCGTGCGCTCGTGGTTGGAACGGCTCGCGGAGCAGGTCCGCACGCTTGGCATCACGCCCGCCATCGCGGAGATGGCGGCGTCCCTGCCGGCGTCGTTCCCCCGCGACCCCGCCGACCGCCTAATCTACGCCACGGCGATCGAGCATGGCCTCCAGCTCGTCAGCAAGGACGAGCGGCTCCGAACCCATCCTCATTCGCGTCCCATCGTCATCTGGTGACCCCCTGCGTCACCCGCCATCCGCCCGGTGCCGATCCGGGACTTTGTCTACGACCGAGGTGGGGCGTAACCTCCACCGGCATCGCGCCGTCTCCAGATGGCCGGTGCTGGCCGTCTTCTGCTCCACGTCGGGCGACGGTCACAGGCCAGCGCAATGCCGAGGCGAGCCAGGCCTTGGCTTCAGCCAGAGAGAGGAAGCCGGGCACTGATCTCGCGGTTGATCGTGCGACACCAGTTCCGGCCAAAGTGGACAGCTGGTCGCCGAGGGCGGTCTGGCCCGGATCGGCGTACGATCGTCCGGCCCTCCCTGCGGGCCGAGCCCGGGAGCCACCGGGCACGCGACGCCGGCCCCCGGTGCTCGCGGGTCGGACCCTGGCGCCGGAGCGGCTCTGGCGACGGTTGGCGGTCACGGCCATCCCGGGCCTCCGCCCACAGGGGGCGCTGCCGCTGGCCCGACCCTATCCCTCAGAGGTGGGG